>NZ_JBPPVW010000020.1:0-37334 GCF_053546955.1 Corynebacterium sp. 32222D000AT
ACGCGAGCCGTTGTCCTCGGCCCGGCCGCCGCGGGAGCTGCGCGCGCCCCGGTTGGCGCCGGTGGTGTTGTTTCCCTCGGCCTCTTGTGCCGCGGCGTTATCCGCGCCGGCCTGCTCGCTGGCGGGAGTGATGCGCTCGACGGCCTCGAGGAAGGCCCGGTCCGACATCAGCGGGATGCCCTTGCGGTGGGCGTGCATGGGCTTGCCCACCAGGTCGGTGGTGACGTTGCAGACCACCAGGGAGGTCTCCCGGCTGAGCTTTTCCGAGTAGTTGAGCTCGTGCCGGGTAATGGCGGCGATGATCTCGTCCGGGTCCGCCGTGATCTCCGGGGCCACGACGATCTCCATACCCGGCTCCAGCTCGTGCCCGGGCCGGTAGGGGCCGGGGTTCTGGTGGATGCGCGGGGCCTCCTCCGCGTCCACACGCAGGTGGGAGCGCTGCAGGCCGAATTTATCGCCGCGCACCTCGTCCGGGGTGGTGGCAGCCAGCGGCCCGCGCTCGGCCTGGGCGAGGTAGAGGGCCACGAGGAGCTCGGTGGCCTCGCGAGAGGTCTGCGATTCCGGGACGTTGGCCCGCTCCGTGGTGGCGACCGCGCTCGGGGTCAGCACCCCGCAGTGGCGGGCGGTGGTGGCCAGCCGGATGTCCTCGAGCTGGGCGCCCTGGCGCCGCGCGGAGGCCAGTGTGTCGATGATCAGCTCCGGGGCCGGCACGTGGCCGACCTTCTGCCGGCGGCGGCGGTTGTTGCCGCGGTTGCGGTTGCGACTCCGGTTCTGCCGGGCCGCGGCCGTCATGGCGCGCCGGGCCTCGGAGACCACGAATCCCCACGCGAAGGGGGTGTCGTGCACGACCAGGGTGCGCCCGTCCAGGAGACGGTCCAGGGGTTTGAGGATCCGGGAGAAGTTCTGGCCGGCGGAGACCTCCTCGTGGCTGAGCCCGTGCAGGTGCCTAGGGCCGGGATCGCTGCCGGGGTTGAGGACGGCGTGGAAATCCTGGCCAACTTCCCCGGCGGCGTTGAAGGTCACCGCGTCCAGGGCCACGAGCCGGGCCGTGGACGGGTGGATGCCGGTGGTCTGCACGGTCAGGGCGACGAAGGGGAAGTCCGCCGCGGCGGGGGCGGCCTGTTCCGCCGCGGCGTCCTCCGGAAGCTGGGCGCGCGGGTCGTGCGGCTTGGGCGGAGTCGACCCAGCCGAGGTCGCGGACTCAGACCCGGAACCGTTGTTCGGGCGCGCAGGTGAAGTACTCATTGAGGCTAGTCTAGTTCACCGTTTTCCGCTGGGACGATTAGCAGGGCCCCTAGTGCCAAGACCGGCGCCCCGCCGTTTAAGGGGTGGGCTCCGCAGTCTCCGCAGCCGTGGGCTCTGCCGGTTCGGTGGAGCGTTCCGCGCTAAACGTCACGTGGATAGTCGCGGTAGCCTCCGCGGTCCACTCCGACCTATCCGGCGTCGGCTCCCCGGTCGGCGTGGTGGGCGCCGTAGTCGGCGCAGCAGTCGTCGGCGTCGTTGGCGTCGTTGTTGCTGCCGGGGTCGGGGTGGTGCCGGAAGAACTGGAAGTCGACGTGGGATCTGTCGGCCCCAGCGGGACCGTCGGCCCCGTCGAGTCATCCGTGGGCTCTACCGAGCGCGAGCGCCCCGTAAAACCCGGGGTAGTGGCCGCGGTCCCCGTGGTGAGCGTGGTTCGCGCGGCGCTCCTGTCGCGGGTGCCGGTGCTACGGGTGCTCCGGGGCGCGGTACCGCTGGTGGGGGTAGTGCCGGTAGCGGGGGTGGAGCCGTACGCGGGATCCGGGGTGGGGGACGTCCCCTGGCCGCTTCCCGCGGTGACGGGGATTATCACCTGGGGATCGAGGAAGTCCGCCGGGGCCGCGGCCGGGGCCGCCAGCGCGGGGAGCAGCGGAGCGGCTAGGGCCAGGCCCGGATCGGGCAGGAGCGGCTCAGACAGGCCCAGTTGCACAAGAACCGGCTGTAGGACGCTGGTGTGGTCAGGCTCCGGCTCAGCCGGCGCCGCGGACTGGGCGGGGCGGCTGCCATCCGCGCCGGCGGGGGCTGCGCTGGGAGCGGGGGAGCCGGGACGGTGTGCGCGCGTCGGGGCAGCAGGCTGGCGCGGGGAGGAGGCGGCGATGGTGCGCCCACCGGAATAGTCCGGGTCTTCCGCCTTGTTCCAGTTCGCGGAGGTGACGGCGAATCCGCCCACGGCTACTAGCACGCTCGAGGCGACGGCCAGGGCAGAGGTACTCAACCCGGTGGCGCTGCCCGCCCCGATTGCGGTGGCGGTGGATGCGGTAGATGCGGTGGTGGCAGCGGTGCCCGAGGCGGCGGTAGCGCCGGCCGTCCCGAGGCCCGCCGCGCCGGAGGACCCGTAAGCGCCGGTGAAGAAAGAGGCCTGCGCGGTGGAGGCCTTCGCCCGGGCGGCGGCGAGGGCGGTCAGTGCCGCGGCGGAGGTCGAGGCCAGCACCACGGTGGCCCCATGGCTGGAGCGGGCGTCGGTGCGGCCGGAGTGGTTCAGGTGCACCACGGTGCGGGCCAGGTGCTGCGCCTGCGATCCGGAGAATTCCCCCACGACGTGGTCGTTGATGATGGCGTGGACGCGGTAGCGGGTCAGGTGCCGCTCGGCCGTGAGCGTGACGAGGACATGCTGGTCGCCTTCCGGCAGGTGCGGCAGCCCGGATTCGAAATCGCGCAGGACGAGCCCCTCGCCGCAGTCGCTGCCCGGGAGCATGGCCCACGGGGTCGCCGGCGGGTTGTTGACGGGCACGCATAGGCCCGGCCGCGGCAACAGCAGGGAGAACTCCGGCCAGTCGTCGGTCAGGCGAACCTCGGCGGTCACCAGGGGTGACAGGCCTGCCTCCAGAACCCAGGCGAGCTCGGAATAGGCGTTGGCGAACTCGGGCGCCAACTGGCCGATGACTAGGTCATCCACCAGCACGTCGAAGCCCGTGCCGGCCGCGCGGGCGCTTAAGGTACAGTCCACTAAGCGATCGCTGCGGGAAGACAATAGGTCGGTAAAGACCTCCGGGGATACTCCCTGTACGGGCAGCTTGCGGGTTGTCCCGAAGCCCCGGAAAGGGACCGCGTAGGTAGAGTCCATTCCACCTCCTGACTTAGAAACCTGAGGACAATGACCACGCGTGCGACCGTGTGCGCTTGGGCACGCGGGCACGAAGTATGCAGTACCTAAGTATTATCTAAGTAGCTTTAAGTCGGCAACTGCTAATGCCAACCCGCGGGCCGCCGGGCGCGTTACGGGGATACGCAGGGAAATGGTGGGCTAGGGGCCCAGACTCGGGAGCTAGTTTAGGGGGTGGACCAAATCGCGCGGGCCCGCCCCGGGCTGGGGGAGAACCCAGCCGGGGCGGGCGCGGGAAAGCGCTAGGCCAGCGCGCGGTTGACCGCGGAGTCGATGGCGCGCAGGGATGCGGTGGTCGTGGAACCGGCGATCCCCACGCCCCAGACCTTGGTGCCGTTGACGTCGGCGGCGATGTAGCAGGCGGCCTCCGCGTCGTCGCCGGCGCTGCGGGAGCGCTGCGAGTACTCGATGACCTCGAACTCCAGTCCCAGGTTTTCCAGGGCGTTGGCATAAGCCGCGATGGGGCCGTTACCGGAGCCATTAACGGTGGAGGTCTCGCCGTTGTAGACGACCTCGGCGCTCAACTGCGTGGCGCCGCCGGCGGCCTCCGCGTTGTCGATGGAGACGTGGACCTGCTCCAGCGGGGCGGTGCGATCCAGGTATTCCCGGGCGAAGATATCCCACATGTTCTTGGAGTTAATCTCGCCGCCCTCGGCGTCCGTGACCGCCTGGACCACGGCGGAGAACTCACTCTGCATGGCCCGCGGCATGTTGATGCCGTGGTCGGTCTTCATGATGTAGGCAACCCCGCCCTTGCCGGACTGGGAGTTGACGCGGATGACCGCCTGGTAGTCGCGGCCCACGTCCTTCGGGTCGATGGGCAGGTAGGGCACCTCCCAGGTGGTCTCCCGCAGCTGATCCCAGGAGACTTCCGTGTTGTTGGCGCCCGGCACGACCTGGTCCGCCATGGCGTCCAGGCCCTTGTTGATGGCGTCCTGGTGGGAGCCGGAAAACGCGGTGAAGACCAACTCGCCGCCGTAGGGGTGGCGCTCCGGGACGCGCAGCTGGTTGCAGTACTCCACGGTCTCGCGGATGGCCGGCAGATCCGTGAAATCAATCTGGGGATCGACGCCCTGGGTCAGCATGTTCAGGCCCAGCGTGATCAGGTCCACGTTGCCGGTGCGCTCGCCGTTGCCGAACAGGCAGCCCTCGATGCGGTCGGCGCCGGCCAGGTAGCCCAGCTCCGCGGCGGCGATGCCCTCGCCGCGGTCGTTGTGCGGGTGCAGGGACATGATGATGTCGGCGCGCCGGGCGAAGTTGCGGTGCATCCACTCGATGGAATCCGCGTACACGTTGGGCGAAATCATCTCCACCGTCGACGGCAGGTTGATGATCATCGGGTCCCCGGGGCTCGGATCCATGATGTCCACGACCGCGTCGCAGACCTCGACCGCAAACTCCAGCTCGGTGCCGGTGAAGGACTCCGGCGAGTACTCCCAGCGCCAGTTGGTGTCCGGGTAGTCCTGCGCGATGTCGCGGATCAGCTGCGCGGCGTCGGTGGCCAGCTTCTTGATAGCCGGCTTGTCCTTGCGGAAGACCACGCGGCGCTGCAGCTTCGAGGTCGAGTTGTAGAAGTGCACGATGACGTTCTTGGCGCCGGCGCAGGCCTCGAAGGTGCGGCGGATCAGGTGCTCACGCGCCTGGACCAGCACCTGGATGGTGACGTCCTCCGGGATCTTGTTCTGCTCGATGATTTCGCGGACGAAGTCGAAGTCCGTCTGGGAGGCTGAGGGGAAGCCGACCTCGATCTCCTTGTAGCCCATCTTGACCAACAGGTCGAACATGCGGTGCTTGCGCTCGGGGCTCATCGGGTCGATGAGCGCCTGGTTGCCGTCGCGCAAATCCACCGCGCACCACTGCGGCGCGTGCGTGATGGTCTTGTCCGGCCAGGTGCGGTCCGGCAAGCGGATGTCTTCTACCTCGGTGGCAAACGGCTGGTAGCGGCTTACCGGCATGGAGGAATTGCGCTGCTTATTCCAGGCCGGCTGGCCTTCCCGGCGGGGGCCGGCCGGGGTGGTGATTTCGCGCGGGGCGGAGATGAATGCGTCGTTCGGGCTCATGGTGTCGTTCCTTTTCTGCGTGGTCTTCGTGGTCGTTGCTATTAGCTGGTCTGCCTTAACGGGCGGCGGAGACTGTGCGATAGTTGGCGCGGAATGCGCGCGTGGCGTCAAAACCAAGTGGTGGTGATTGGGTGAGCCCTCCGGCGAAATGCGGGGCGGTCAGCGTAGGGGATAAGCCGGCACGGGCGCGGCGAGGTCACCGCGGCGGGGCGCTGACCGCAATCTGCCGGTCGGGGGATGCAGTGCCTGCATCCAAACCGTCGGGCAAACCGGGCTGGGGCTAAATCCCACCGCGGCTGATAAGTAGTAGCATTTGCCGCGAAGTCATGTGGCACAGACTACATGCCATTCCACGGGGTGGCAACTAAATATTCTTTTATTTCATTAGATGGGAAATTCTGCGCTGTGGCGACGCCGCGGGGAGGAAAACCCCAGCCGTGCGCGAGGTGTGCTGCGGCTTCCCGTGCGCGCGGCGGGCCGCTACCATTTTCAGACGTGGAAGAAACCAAGAGTACCGACGCGCCCCGGCTGCACCGCCGCGACTGGGCGGGGGCCGCGGCCGTCGGCCTGGGCGGTTCGGCCCTGCGCCTGGGGGTACTCGCGGGCATGGGGGCGGCTAACGGCCAGCGCCTCGGGGACCTGCTCAACAAGTGGGATGCCGAGTACTACACGCAGATCGCCGCTCACGGCTACTTCGAGGCCCAGATAGCCGACGACGGCCCGGCCTATGAGAAGACCCTGGCGTTTTTCCCCGGCTTCCCCTTCCTGTTGCGCGCCGGGCACGCGCTGACCGGGGTGCACTATTCCACCCTGGCGGTGGTGCTCAACATCGCGCTGACCGTCGTGCTGGCCGCCGGGTCCATGGCCTTGGCCAACCGGGTGGCCTTGTACTGCGGGGCCGCGCCGGGGCGGGGCTACCGCCTGGCCGCGGCGGCGGTGGTGACCGGCGCGCCGATGGCCATCGTCCTTGCCATGCCCTATACCGAGGCGCTCTTCGGGGCGCTGGCCATCTGGGCCCTGGTGGCGCTGTGGGACAGGCGCTGGTGGTCCGCGGCGGCGCTGGTTTTCTGCCTGGGCCTGGTGCGCCTGACCGCGGTGGATATGCTCGCCGCATTCGCCCTGGCCGTGCTGGTCTACGGCCTCCGGCAGTGGTCCGCGTGGGCGGGGCTGGTGGTCTCCACGGTCCCGCTGGTGGCCTACCTGGCCTGGGCGAATTCCCACCTCACCGCGGTGGGCGGGTACTTCGGGACCCAGCAAAAGCACTGGAACTCCGGCTTCGACGGCGGGCTCGCTAGCCTGCGTTGGGTGGGCACGAGCCTGACCAGCGCGGACAACGCCGGCTTCCTGCTGACTACCGCCGTGATGCTGGCCGCCCCGCTGTGCCTGGTCCTGGCGTGGCGCCGGATGGGGCTGGCGCCGTGGTGGTTTAGCGCGGCGCTGATGGTCAACGTCTTGGCCTCCGACGGCATCATGCACTCGCGCCCGCGGCTGCTGCTGCCGGCGGTCATCGTGATGCTGCCGCTGCTGGTTGCCGGCTTCCGCCGCCTGCCCGGCTGGGCCATGGGGCTGCTGGTGGCCCTATGGGTGCTATTCGGCGCCTGGTTCTCGGCCTATATGCTGGCCGTGTTCGAGTGGGCCATCTAGGCGGCTAGCGCGGTTCGGCGGCTAGCGCGGTTCGCTGCGTGATTTCTCGCCGCTGCCGACGGACTGCTGGGAGAGCACGATGGTGGCTGCGATCATGAGGGCCAGCGCCACGCCCATCACCGCCCAGCCGGCGGCGGAGGTGATCTGGAATTTCTCGCCGAGGATGGCATAGCCCAGCAGGAAGGCGACCATGGGCTCGACGATGGTCATCGCGGGCAGCGACTGCTTGAGCGGGCCGGCGTGGAAGGAATACTGCTGGACCACCGTGCCGGTGGCGGCGGTGGCGATAAGCGCGTAGAACTCCCAGCTGGTCAGGAGCTCGCCTACGCCGGAGTGGGCGAAGATATCGACGACCGCCTTGGACAGCACCGCCACGTACCCGTAGATGCCGCCGCAGATCGTGCCGAGCATCAGGGCGCGCTGGCTGCGGTGGCGCCAGCCGATAAAGGCCAGCACCGCCATGACGGTGATGCCCACTAGCAGCGCCGGCGCCCAGTCGGAGACGGCCGGCTGTGGTTTGCCGGCGCTGGGGCGTCCCAGGATGATGAGCGTGCCCACCGCGACGGTCAGCACCAGGGACCAGCCGATCTCCTGCCCGCTCATGCGGCGGCGGGAATACCAGGCCGCCAAGGGCAGTGTGAACATCAGGGACATGACCAGGATGGGCTGGACGATGAGCAGGGTGCCGAAGCCCAAGGCGACGACCTGCAGCCCGTAGGCCGCCAGCGCGGCGAAGGTGCCCACCCACCACAACGGCTGGGTCATGGCGGTGCGCATGACCGAGGAGGGGGCATCGAGGGCAATCCGGTGCCGTACCACTGTCCCCCAGGCCACGGTGAGGGCCGAGGCCAAGGCGAAGAAGATGGCGACGAGACTGCTTAACACCTACCCAACCGTAGTGAATGCTACGGAATTCTGTGCCCATTGGGGCACCGATGTCGCGCAAAAAGCTCTACCATGAAAGGGGTGCATGTAAATGCTGGCTCCGTGAATCGCGCGGGGTAACATGAGCACTTGACTACTGATTGACAGGTATTCAAGCAGACTAGTATTCGCGAAAGGTGGCAACAGCAGGTGGCCTTAGTCGTTCAAAAATACGGTGGCTCTTCCCTGGAATCGGCCGAGCGCATCCGCGCGGTTGCCGAGCGGATCGTCGCCACCAAGAAGGCCGGCAACGACGTGGTGGTCGTGTGCTCCGCCATGGGTGATACCACGGACGAGCTGTTGGACTTGGCAGCCCAGGTCAACCCCGTTCCCCCGCGCCGCGAGATGGATATGCTGCTGACCGCCGGTGAGCGCATCTCCAATTCGCTGGTCGCGATGGCCGTGGAATCCCTGGGCGCGCACGCGCAGTCCTTCACCGGCTCCCAGGCCGGCGTCCTGACCACGGAGCGGCACGGCAACGCCCGGATCGTGGACGTGACCCCGGGGCGCATCACGGAGGCCCTCGACAAGGGCAAGATTTGCATCGTGGCGGGTTTCCAGGGCGTGAACAAGGAGTCGCGCGACGTGACCACCCTGGGCCGGGGCGGTTCGGATACGACCGCCGTGGCGCTGGCCGCGGCCCTGAACGCCGACGTGTGCGAGATTTACTCCGACGTCGACGGCATCTACACCGCCGATCCGCGCATCGTGCCGAACGCCCAGAAGCTGGAGAAGCTGTCTTTCGAAGAGATGCTGGAGCTGGCCGCGGTCGGTTCCAAGATCTTGGTGCTGCGCAGCGTTGAATACGCCCGCGCCTTTAATGTTCCGTTAAGAGTTCGCTCGTCTTATAGCAATGACCCCGGCACCCTGATCGTCGGGTCGATGGAGGATATTCCCATGGAAGAAGCAGTACTGACCGGTGTCGCCACTGACAAGTCCGAGGCCAAGGTGACCGTCCTGGGCATCCCTGACCGCCCGGGCGAGGCGGCCAAGGTCTTCCGCGCCATCGCGGATGCCGAGATCAACATCGACATGGTCCTGCAGAACGTCTCCTCCCTGGACGACGGCCGCACGGACATCACCTTCACCTGCCCGCGCGCCGACGGCCCGCGCGCCATGGAGCTGCTGTCCAAGCTGCGCGGCGAGGGCGACTGGTCCAACGTGCTCTACGACGACCAGGTCGGCAAGGTCTCCCTGGTGGGCGCCGGCATGAAGTCGCACCCGGGCGTGACCGCTGATTTCACCGAGGCCCTGCGCGACGTCGGCGTCAACATGGAGCTCATCTCCACCTCGGAGATCCGCATCTCCGTGCTGACCCGCGAGGCCGACCTGGACAAGGCGGCCCGGGCGCTGCACGAGAAGTTCCAGCTGGGTGGCGAGGAAACCGCCACGGTCTACGCTGGAACCGGACGCTAAAGCGCGCAGTCACAGCACCAACCACACAAGTACGGCACGTACGAGACAAGGAGTTTTACAATCATGACCACCGTGGCGGTAGTAGGGGCAACCGGACAAGTCGGCCGCGTGATGCGGCAGATCCTGGAGGAGCGCAAGTTCCCGCTGGACAAGATCCGCTTCTTTGCTTCCTCCCGGTCCGCCGGCACGGAGCTGGAATTCGCCGGCCAGCAGGTGACGGTCGAGGACCTGGCCGAGGTCACCGAGGAGTCCGTCGCGGACGTGGACATCGCGCTGTTTTCCGCCGGCGGGGACACCTCCCGCCAGTGGGCGCCCGTCTTCGCTGCCGCCGGCGCCACGGTCGTGGACAACTCCTCGGCCTTCCGTAAGGACCCGGACGTGCCGCTCATCGTGGCGGAGGTCAATCCGGGCGAGGCCAAGGATCTGCCCAAGGGCATCATCGCGAACCCGAACTGCACCACCATGGCAGCCATGCCGGTGCTCAAGCCGCTCAGCGATGCCGCCGGCCTGCGCCAGCTGCACGTGTCCTCCTACCAGGCCGTCTCCGGCTCCGGCCTGGCCGGCGTGGAGACCCTCGCCGCGCAGGTCTACCAGGTCGGCGAGCACAACGTGGACCTGGTCCACGACGGCTCCCGCCTGGACGGCGAGGACACCGGCCCCTACGTCGCCCCGATCGCGTTCAACGCGCTGCCGATGGCCGGCAACCTGGTCGATGACGGCTCCCTGGAGACCGACGAGGAGCAGAAGCTGCGCAACGAGTCCCGCAAGATCCTGGGCCTGCCGGATCTGAAGGTCGCCGGCACCTGCGTGCGCATCCCGGTCTTTACCGGCCACACCATGACCATCCACGCCGAGTTCGACAAGTCCATCACCCCGGATAGGGCCCTGGAACTGCTGGGGAACGCCCCGGGCGTGAAGGTCGTGGACGTGCCGACCTCGCTGGCCGCCACCGGCATCGACGACTGCCTGGTCGGCCGCGTGCGCCAGGACCAGACCGTGGACGACAACCGCGGCCTCGTTCTGGTCGTTGCCGGCGACAACCTGCGCAAGGGCGCAGCGCTCAACACCATCCAGATCGCCGAGCTGCTGGTCTAAACCAGGCATCTGCCCATGGCAAAAGGCCCACCCGCGAGGGTGGGCCTTTAATTGTTCCCGACGGGCGGGGGCTTAGCGCTAGTCCTGAGAGGCAGGGGAGGCGCCGGACTGCGGCGTGGAACCGGGGCCCTTGGAATTGTCCTTATGCCCGTCGAAGTCGAGGTCGTTGTCAGCAGACGGAACCTCCGGCTTGGTGTGCTGGACGTAGGTCACGGAAGGATCCAGGTCCTCGCGGTCGAAGTCCTCGAGCTCCTCGTCCGCCTCGAGCTCTTCGTAGATCTCCTCGGCGACGAGGTCCTCGAATTCGCCGGTGGCCATGTTGGAGGCCGCGGCCAGGCGGGCGAGCTCGCGCTCGTTCTTCTTGGTGAAGCGCTCGCGCGGGTCCAGCTTGCGCTGCACCAGGGTGCGGGCGCGCATGCGGCGGTCGGACTCGTCCATGAGCTTGCCGCGGCTGCGGATCCAGGTAAAGGACATCACGACGATCATCAGCAGGCCGAGGTAGCCCAGGATCGGGTAGACATTGCTGACCAGCTGCTGGAAGCCCACGAAGGACAGCACGAAGCCGATGAGGCAGGCCACGCAGTAGACTGGGTAGAACAGCTGTGGCTTGGAGCGGGTCAGGCGCTTGCCCAGCGCGTAGAACATGCCCACCGCGGTGTTGAAGACCATGCCGTAGATGACAAAGGTCATGACGTAGCCCAGGGTCGGGTGGATGGTGTTGATGAGCTCCAGCACCGGCATGTCCTGGCCGTTGACGGTCGGGGCGACGAAGAACAGGGAGAAGACCAGCAGGGCCAGCAGGATCAGGTAGATGATGCCGCCGATGAGGCCGCCCCAGCCGACGGCGCGGTTGTCCAGGAAGTTGCCGCCGATGACGATGGACATCGACACCGCGCACATGACGTTCAGGCCGGTGTAGTTCAGTGCGGAAATCCACCAGTTCGGCAGGGTGGTATCCACGTTGTTGGTGGTCCACTCGTGCATCTGGCTGAAGTCCACGTCCACGGTGAGGATGGTGTAGCCGGTGGCCAGGACGATGAAGATGACGATGAACGGCGTGATGGTGCCGATGACGGTGGTCACGCGGTCCACGTCGAGCAGGCCGACCAGCAGCACCAAAACCAGCATGACGGTTCCGCCCACCCACACGGGGATGCTCGGGAACTGCTGGGTGATGTTCGAGCCGCCACCGGCGAACATCACGAAGCCGATGCTAAACAGCGTGGCCAGCGTGGACCAGTCGAGGATCCGGGACGTAATCGGCCCGGAGACCTTTTCGTAGACGGCGGTGTGCTCCGAGGCTTGGAAGTAGGAGCCCAGCTGCAGGATGGAGATGCCGGTGATCATCATCAGGCCGGCGGCCAGGGCGATGCCGATTAGGCCCCATTCGCCGAATGCCACGAAGTACTGCATGGCTTCCTGGCCGGAGGCGAAGCCGGCGCCGACGACGACGCCGATGAACGCCATCGAGATTGCTATGGCGCGTTTAAACATGGAAGTTAAACCCCAAATCTGTTATCAAAAAGCAGCGTAGCCCGAGGTGGGCCTAAAAACGTACGGTTTATGAATTTACCTGTTTCTGGCCTGGTTTTCCGGG
Source organism: Corynebacterium sp. 32222D000AT (assembly GCF_053546955.1). Lineage (NCBI taxonomy): Bacteria > Bacillati > Actinomycetota > Actinomycetes > Mycobacteriales > Corynebacteriaceae > Corynebacterium > Corynebacterium sp. 32222D000AT. The sequence goes on from NZ_JBPPVW010000020.1 coordinate 11,858, forward strand.
TAAACACCAGACAGACCGCCCGGAAATTCACAATGTTAACCGGCCGGCCAGGTGTCCCGGCCTGGATGTGCCCAGCTTTTCTCCCGTTTGTCACTATTTGGGCACAATCTGGCGAGCCCTCAGTCGGCGGAGTTCTGGCTGGCCTCCGTGGCGGTGATGAGGTCCTTGCGGGCGCGGGCGACGCGCGAGCGGATGGTGCCGACGCGCACGCCGGTGATTTTGGCGGCTTCCTCGTAGGTATAGCCCAGCACCTGGGTCAGGATGAGGGCCTCCCGGCGGTCGGCGGGGAGGGCGTCGATGAGCGCGCGGGCGTCGATCCAGTCGCTCCAGGTGGCGGAGTTTTCCAGGGCGGGGGCCTGGGCGGCGGCGTCCTCGTAGGAGGTGGCGGACTTGCGGGGCCGGGCCATGTCGTGGCGGATGTTGTCCACCCAGGCGCGGCGGGCGAGGGAGAGTAGCCAGGTGCGGGCGGAGGACCGGGCGGCGAAGTGGGGGAGGGCGGAGATGACCCGCAGGTAGGTTTCTTGCGCTAGGTCGTCGGCGTTTTCGGGCCCGGCCAGGTGAGCTAGGAGGCGCCAGACGTCGTCCTGGGTGGCGCGGATGAACTCCGTCAGCGCGCGGCGGTCACCGCGCCCGGCGGCAAGGGCCAGGTCGGTGACGCGCGCGTCGTCGGCTGCGGAGTGGTGTTTCATCATCCTGAATTTACCAGGCGCCGAAAGCGGTTTTGGACCTACACTGGGGGCCAGGCAGGGTGCTGCACGAACCCTGACTGAGGCAAACCTATCAATAGTTGGAGTTTGTTTGCCAACCGCTATTAAATGGGCTAGACTATAAGCCAACGGCTTTTGATAGCTGACCAATATTGCCACTGAAGGAGGCATACCCCATGACTCAAGATTCTTCTGCAGCAGACCAGATCCTGGGCCGCGGCAACCGCACCGCCGGCGAGGGCCAGACCACCCGCCCGTCCGGCCAGCCGGTAGCGTCGGAGAACCGTTCCATCACCGCCGGCCCGCAGGGCCCGAACGTGCTCAATGACGTTCACCTGATTGAGAAGCTGGCGCACTTCAACCGCGAGCGGGTCCCGGAGCGCACCCCGCACGCCAAGGGGCACGGCGCCTTCGGTGAGCTGCACATCACCGAGGATGTCTCCCAGTACACCAAGGCCAAGCTCTTCCAGAAGGGCACCGTTACCCCGATGGCCATCCGTTTCTCCACCGTCGCCGGTGAGCAGGGCTCCCCGGACACCTGGCGCGACGTGCACGGCTTTGCCATGCGCTTCTACACCGAGGACGGCAACTACGACATCGTGGGCAACAACACCCCGACCTTCTTCATCCGGGATGCCATTAAGTTCCCGGACTTCATCCACTCCCAGAAGCGCCTGGGCACCAACGGCCTGCGCAACGCGGATATGCAGTGGGACTTCTGGACCCGCTCCCCGGAGTCGGCGCACCAGGTGACCTACCTGATGGGTGACCGCGGTACCCCGAAGACCTCCCGCCACCAGGACGGCTTCGGCTCCCACACCTTCCAGTGGATCAACGAGGAAGGCAAGCCGGTCTGGATCAAGTACCACTTCAAGACCCGCCAGGGCTGGGACTGCTTCACCGACGCCGAGGCGGCGGAGATGGCCGGCCAGAACGCCGACTACCACCGCGAGGATCTCTACAACGCCATCGAGCGCGGTGACTACCCGGTCTGGGACGTCAAGGTCCAGATCATGCCTTTCGAGGACGCGGAGACCTACCGCTTCAACCCCTTCGACCTGACCAAGACCTGGTCGCAGAAGGACTACCCGCTGCACGATGTGGGCTACTTCGTGCTCAACCGCAACCCGCGTAACTTCTTCGCGCAGATTGAGCAGCTGGCCCTGGACCCGGCCAACCTGGTCCCGGGCGTGGGCCTGTCCCCGGACCGCATGCTGCAGGGCCGCGTGTTCGCCTACTCCGACCAGCAGCGCTACCGCATCGGGCCGAACTACAAGCAGCTGCCGGTCAACCAGCCGCTGAACGCGGATAAGGTCAACACCTACGAGCACGAGGGCCCGATGTCCTTCCTGTTCAACGACCCGCAGGATCCGGTCTACTCCCCGAGCCGCTACGACAAGGGTGCGGGCTACCTGGACGACGGTGAGACCTCCAACCAGCACGATGACTTCGGTCAGGCTAGCGATCTCTACGTCAACCCGGACCCGCACGGCACCGACCTGTCGCGCGCCCCGTACGTCAAGCACGCCGAGGATGACGACTTCATCCAGCCGGGCATCCTCTACCGCGAGGTCATGGATGACGGTGAGAAGGAGCGCCTGGCCGACAACATCACCAACGCCATGGCTGGTGTCTCTGAGCAGGTCGAGCAGCAGGTCTACCACTACTGGGATCAGGTAGACGAGAACCTGGGCAAGCGCGTCCGCGAGCTCTTCGCCGAGAAGAAGTAACCAGCGCGCTGACCCAGCCGTTCCACCCGGCTAGAAACGGCCGAAGATAGCTAGTACCCCGCGGGAAACCGCGGGGTACAGTGCTTTGTGCACTACATCAGCCTCCCCGCGCGCCGCCGGGCGGCAAGCGCTGCGGCCGGCGCGGCACCGGGGCCGGCCCGCCGGGAATAAAAATGGCAGCAGTGGCCGAAACGGCGCGCCTAGCCGAAACTATAGGTGCTGGTAGATATCGTTTCTTAGTATGAACGACGCCCGCCTTGCTAGCCCCGCCAGCCCCTCTGCCGCCGCGGATTCCGCGGACGGCCACCGCCAACCCCACCGCTTCCGGTCCGGGCTGGCGGCTCTGGTCGTTCTGGTGCTGCTCGCCGCCTGCGCCGGTATTGCTGCCGCGGTGGGGATGAGCCCGGAGAAGGCCTGGAACTCCGCCGACTCGGAGGAGGGGGTGACCGGCGCCCCGGCCGCCGACGCCCCCGCCGGCATCGATCCGAACGAGCTGGTTGACGCCCGGCGTGCGACCGGCGAGGCCCAGAGTCAGGCCGGCTTCCTCAAGTCCGGCACGCAGCAGCTGGCCGACGGCACCGGCCAACTCAAGGACCGCACCGGGGAGATCACCGGCGGCGTGGATCAGCTCAGCCAGGGCACCCAGGAGCTGGTGGACGGCTTGGTGCAGCTGCAAGCCGGCACCGGCCAGCTGGGCGCGGGCGCTACCGAGCTCGCCGACGGGGTCGGCCAGGCCGTCGATCAGATCACCGGTATCGAGGTGGTCCGCGGGCAGATCCTGACCGCCATCGACGGCGCGCTGGGGGATCTGCGCGGCAACGACTCCGCGGACGCGAAGAAGCTGCGCGGTCAGCTCAAGGACCTGCGCGGCCAGGTCGATACCTTCAAGATTGACGAGTCCATCACCGGGGAGCTCAACCGCCTGAAGGACGGCTCCCGCGAGCTGTCCAACCAGCTGGCGGTGCCCGGCTATGCCTACCACGACGGCATCTACTCCGCGACGGAGGGCGCCAAGCAGCTCAACGCCGCCATCGGGGAGTTAGACGGCGGCGCCGACGAGGCCGTCAACGGCATCAACGAGCTGGACGAGGGCGCGCGCAAGATCGACGGGATGGCCGATCAGAACAAGACCAAGGTGGAATCCATCCAGCGCGCCATGCCGCCGGTCCAGTTCGCCGCGGACGGGCAGGACGCCGGCCCCTCGCGGCTGCTGGCCCCGGTGGTGGCCATGCTGATCGCCGCGCTGGTAATGCTGGGCGGTATCGGCCTGGGCTGGCTGTCCACCCAGCGCGGGTGGCTGAGCCTGCTCGGCGGCCTGGTCGGCCTGGTGGCCGCGGGCGAGGTGGCCCTGTTCGTGCTGGCCACCGGCCTGACCGCCGCCGCGGCAGCCATCAGCGCCGGTGTCTTCGCCCTCGCCGCGGTCGCCGCCGCGGTAGTCACCCGGGCGCTCGTGGGGCTGCTGGGCCGCTCCGGTGGCATGGTGGCCGCGGCCATCCTGGGCATCGTGCAGGTGGGCGTGGTCGGCTGGTTCTGGAAGTCGGTCGCGGCCAGCGATGCCCCGACCTACTGGCAGGTCATCGCCAACCTGCTGCCGCTGAACTGGGCCACCAATGCCCTGACCGTGGTGGGCAACGGCGGCCAGCAGTCCCTGCTGTGGATGTCGCTGGGCGTGCTCGCGGCCGTCGCCGTCATCGGCGGCGCCGGCGTGTGGTGGGCTAATCGCTCCAGTGTCCGCCCGGCCCGGGCTTAGGCGCCCGGCTCGGGCCTAGGCACTAGCGGGGAAGAATTAGTTGTCCTGGGGGTCCTCGAGGGCCTCGGGCTCGCCGAAGTACTGCTCGGGGATGGGGCGCGGCTGCGGGTTCTGCGCGCGGAAGAGCTGCAGGCGCGGGCGCCAATTGCGGGGATCGGTGTCGTACTGCTCGAGCTCACCAGTTTCCCGGTTCACAAACGTCGGGCCCAGCTCCTTGTCTGGGTGGGCCGGGCTGAAAAGCCAGTGGGTGTCGGTCTCGGCCGCGCCGGAGAGCGGCCCGCGGTGTTGGTAGGCCTTGGCGACTGCGTCCTGGAATTCCATCATGGTTGTCCAATCTAGCCCATTTCCTGGCCGCGCCGGGCCGGTTCTCGGAGCGCCTGCCGGTGTGCTGCCTGCCCGCCCGGGGCGTGCTCGCCCGGGGTTGCGTTTTCCACCCAGATTTTAGGATGAATGAAAATGCGCAGCATACGGCGGTGATGATTTTGTCAGCTTTATGCCGCAATTGGAGATACCTTAACAGGATTCTGTGAAAGTGCTGGTGAGCTAGGATCTGACACTTCGGGGTGCTAGGCTAGGTCTCGCTCACGTAGTCCGCTTAGGGGGCGGACTAGCGGTTTAAATCCGTTGTGAGTGATAGGGAATAGGGGCGGCGCCGCAGCTGTAGGGATGCGGCGCCGTTTCCCTGTATCTAGGGGGATAACAAAAACTCAGCCGCAGTTAGGCCGGTGCGTCGGGGGCCTGGCGCAGGAGCGCTTCGGCCATGGGGAGAAGGTAGTCCACGAGTTCTTCGGTGCTGGCTTCGGCGGTTTCCGAATACTCCATGAGGTAGCGGGTAATCGCGACTCCTAGCAGCATGCTGCCCATGACGGGGAAGAGCGCAATCTGTTTGGGACTGAAGCGCTCTTGCAGGCCGGGGGTCTGTTTGATGGTGTCGAGGAAATTCGCGCTGAAGTAGTCGCGCAGGCGCTCGGCCGCGAACTCGGAGCCGATGCCCGCGCGGACGATAGCGCGTAGCCGCGGGCCGGTGTACGGGTCCTCCCAGTTGCGGAAATAAGTCAGCAGCATGTCCCGCAGATCCGCGCTGTGGTCGATGTCCGCCGGCACGGTCAGGAGGGTCTCCACGGCGGCATCGAAAAGCCCGGCCTTGCTCTTGAAGTAGTGTATGACCAGCGCGGGGTCGACGTCGGCGGCGCGGGCCACGGCGCGGATGGTGGTGGATTCGTAGCCGACGCGGGCGAAGGAGTCGCACGCCGCTTCTAGGATTGCCTCCCGGGTCTCCTCGTTGCCGGGGCGGCGCCCCAACTTCTTGGGCGCGGGATTGTCTGCTGCGTCCTTACCTGCTGATTCCTTAGCCATACATTCCATACTAGCTGGGATCTCTGTGCGTAAATTCACCGGGTGTTGACATTCAATGCTCGTTGAATTACGTTTCTTCAACGTACGTTGAGATACTGACGGAGGGAAAGCTCACATGCGGGACTGGATGAAGGCGGTAGCGGTCGGCGTGGCAGCACCGCTGGCCGTGATGATTTTCATCATGGCTTTCATGTGGCCGATGGCCACGATGGAGCCCAAAGACATCCCCGTTGCCGTGGTAGGCAGCGAGGAGCAGGTGGCCCAGATTGAGAACGCCATCGATGAACAAAAGCCCGGACTCCTGGACATCGAGCGCGTCGACAGCCGCGACGAAGCCCAGCAAAGGGTGGAGGAGCGAAAGGCCGACGGCGCAATTGTCTTAGGCCAGCAACCGGAACTCCTGGTTGCCTCGGCGGCCGGAAGCGCCCAGGCGGGAGTAGTCAAAAACCTGGCTGAGCCCCTGACCGCCATGGCCAACAAGCAGGCCCAGGCGGCAGCGGCGGCCAAGGGTATCCCTGCCGATGCCGTGCCGGAGGTCCAGGTGGAGGTCACCGACCTGGTCCCCTTCAGTGCGGATGACCCCCAGGGCCTGGGAATGAACTTCGTGATCCTGCCCATCGCCATCGGCGGGCTGATCGGCGGCGCGATTGCCTCCTTCACGCTGCGGCGCCCCGGGCAGCGCCTGCTGGCCGTGGCTATCCACGCGCCGCTGGCGGGCACCCTGGTCGCGGTGGTTATGGGGCCGCTCTTCGGCATGCTGCCGGGCGGGTTCTGGGCCTCGGCGGGCGTTCTGGCGCTCGGTATTGGGGCCTTGTCGAGCTTGATTGCCGGGCTGCGATCGGTGCTGGGCATCGGCGGCTTCGTGCTCGGTGCGGTATTCAACATGCTTTTCGCCAACCCCTTGGCCGGCACCATGGCGCCGAAGGAATTCGTGGCGGGCGACTGGGGCGCGCTGGGGCAGCACCTGCCCAACGGCGCCACCGCGACGCTGGTGCGCAGCGTGAACTACTTCCCGTCCGCTCCCATCGGGCAGCCGGTGTGGACGCTGCTGGCCTGGATTGCCGTGGGTGTGTGCCTGCTGGGGGTCGGGATGGCGCTCGGCAAGCGCGGCGCGGCTGCGCCAAGCGCCGAATAGTCGGCAGAAAGCCCGAGGTCACGAGCAGGGCCTCGGGCTTTGGTGAAGGCAAATCGACTGAATCGATCCAGCATGGTTTAAGCTGGGTCACACTAATGAAAATGGTGTGACGCACCTGGTGAACCGTCTGGATAAGGAGCCGGCATGCAAACCCCGCTCGGCCTGACCCTCATGGGCCTGGCCATCATCATTATTACCGTGACCATCCTGATCCGGGGGCGGACGACGCCGCTGGTGCCCATGACCATCGTCCCGGTCGTCGGCGCGCTGATCGCCGGGTTCGGCTTCGGGGAAATCGGGGACTTCTTCGAAGAGGGCCTGGGCTCGGTCATGAACGTCGTGGCGATGTTCATCTTCGCCATCATCTTCTTCGGGATCTTGCAGGACGTCGGGCTATTTAACCCGGTAATCCGGGCGCTTATCACCGCCACCCGGGGCAACGTCATCGCGGTGACCGTGGGCACCGCGGCCATCGGCATCGTGGCGCACCTGGACGGTTCGGGGTCGACCACCTTCTTGCTGACCATCCCGGCGCTGCTGCCGCTGTATACCGCGCTGCACATCTCCCGCTACGTGCTGGTGACCATCGTCGCGCTGGCAGCGTCCGTGATGAACATGGTCCCCTGGGGCGGGCCGCTGGGGCGCGCGGGCTCGGTGGTCAACCAGGAAACCCACCAGATCTGGATGCACTTGCTGCCCATCCAGGGCGTGTGCGTGGTGATGGTCCTGGCCATCGCCGCCGCGCTGGGCGTGTGGCAGAAGCGGCGCATCGCTAAGCTGCGCGCCGCCGGCCAGCTGGAGGGGGAGGACGCCGTCGACGTTAACGCCATCGCCGGTGACTTCATCCGCAAGCAAAAGCAGGAGCAGGAGGACAAGGGCTTCCGCAACCGCACCGGGCGGGTGGTGACCATCCTGAACGTGGCCGTCATCCTGCTCGTGCTGGTGGCCCTGCTGTCCGGCCTGCTGCCGCCGGCCCCGGCCTTCCTGCTGGCGGCCACCGTTGCTCTGCTCATCAACTTCGACTCCCAGTCGGAGCAGACCGATGCCCTGCGCCGCCACGCCCCGAACGCGCTGTCCATGGCCGGCATCATCCTGGCCGCCGCCATGTTCCTGGGCGTGCTCAACGGCGCCGGCATGCTGGAGGCCATCGCCCAGCAGCTCATCGCCATCCTGCCGGCGTCCGTGGGGCCGTACCTCCACGTGATCATCGGCCTGCTCGGCGTGCCGCTGGACCTGATGACCTCCACGGACGCCTACTACTTCTCCATCCTGCCCATCGTGCAGGAAACCGTCGCCAACTTCGGCGTCAGCGGCATGGGCGCGGCCAGCGCCCTGATTATCGGCAACGTCATCGGCACGTTCGTCTCCCCGTTCTCCCCGGCCCTGTGGCTGGCGCTGGGCCTGGCCCGCGCCGACATGGGCAAGTACTTGAAGATCGCCTTCCCGCTGGCGTGGGCGTTCTCCGTCGCCATCGTCCTGGTGGCCTTCGTCTTCGGCCTGCTGGCCTAAGGGCAGCAGGGCTGGGCAGAAGAAAACCCCGCTCTCACGGAAAGTGAGAGCGGGGTTATTGTTGGTCGGGATAACAGGATTTGAACCTGCGACCTCCTCGTCCCGAACGAGGCGCGCTACCAAGCTGCGCCATATCCCGGCGACCGTTCTTTGCGGTACCGGAATACTGTAACGCACTTTCTTCCCAACTAACAAAACGCCTGCACAGCGGGTGTGTATTTGGCGTGTGTCGGGGAGGCGTTGGTTAGGGGGCCTACTAGGCCTCCCGCTCGGTGATGCGCAGCAGCGTGGCCGAGGGGCGGCAGAAGATGCGCACCGGCGCGTACTTGGAGGTGCCCAGGCCGTTGGACACGTGCATCTTCATCGGCCCGAAGTCGTGGAGGCCCTGGACGCGGGCCCGGTCGATGTCGCAGTTGGTCACCAGTGCCCGGGAGCCCGGCAGGCAGATCTGGCCGCCGTGGGTGTGGCCGGACAGGGACAGCTGGTAGCCGTCCGCGGCGAATTGCTCGAGCACGCGCGGCTCCGGCGAGTGGAGCAGGGCCAGGCGGAGATCCGAGTCCGGGTTCGGGGCGCCGGCTACCTCCGAGTAGTCGTCCAGATCGTGGTGCGGATCGTCCACGCCGGCCACGGCCAGGCGCACGTCGCCTACCTTGAACTCCAGGCGGGCCTGGTTGGCGTCGCGCCAGCCGTGCTCCAAGAACGCCGCGCGCATGTCCTTCCACGGCAGGTCCACATAGGACGGCTCGCGCTTGGCGCCCCACAGGTACTTCAGCGGGTTGACCGGACGCGGGGCCCAGTAATCGTTGGTGCCGAAGACGAACAGGCCGGGCCGCTGCAGCAGCGGGCCCAGAGCGCGCAGGACGTCGGGGACCGCGGCGGCGTCGGAGAGGTTGTCGCCGGTGTTGACCACCAGGTCCGGCCGGAGGCTATCGAGCGCGGAGACCCAGGCGATCTTCTTGTCCTGCCCGGGGATCATGTGCAGGTCGCTGACGTGCAGCAGGCGGAATTCTTTGTCCCGACGCAGCGTGCCCGCCGGCAGCAGGGGAAGGGTGTATTCCTTGAGCTCGAACTTGTCTAGTCCGGTATAGCCCCAGGCCAGGGTCGCGGCCCCGGCGGCGGCGAGGGCGCCGATGCTACTGAGTGCTTTCGTCGAATTTTTCACGCCGTCCAGCCTACCTGGCGTATCTTTTACGGTATGAGCAACCTAAAAGAAACCATCCGTGCCGATCTGAAAACATCCATGAAGGCCAAGGAGAAGGAGCGCACCAGCGCCATCCGCTCCCTGCTGGCCGCTATCCAGGCAGAAGAGACCAACGGCTCCCGCCACGAGCTGACCGACGAGGACGTCCTCAAGGTCATCGCCCGCGAGATTAAGAAGCGCCGCGAGTCCGCCGACGTCTATAAGGAAAACGGCCGCCCGGAGCTGGCCGAGGCCGAGCTGGCCGACGTGCCCTACTTCGAGGCCTACCAGCCCGCCCAGTTGGACGACGCCGAGGTCGAGCAGCTGGTCGCTGAGTCCGTCGCCGAGGTCGAGAAGGAGACCGGGGCGGCCGCCAGCATGAAGCAGATGGGCGCGGTCATGAAGGTCGCCAATGCGAAAGCCGCCGGCCGGGTCGACGGCAAGCGGCTCTCAGAGGCGGTCAAGGCGCGGCTGCAGGGCTAGCAGCTAGCTGCAGGGGGGTAAAACTACAGCCCGAACAGCCCGCGCAGATCGTTGGTGAAATTATCGATGTCGCGCTGGGAAATCAGCGGCTCGGGGCGGCTCTGACCGCCGCCACCGCCACCGCCGCCTTGGCCGCGGCCGGAGGGGGCATCGTTAGCAGCCGGGGAGGGGCTGGAAGCGCCCGTGCTGTTGGAGTCGGCGGTGCCCGACGAGCTGCCGGCCCCGCCGGAGCCGTCCGATAGCTGGACGCGCACCGTCGCGCCCTCCTTGAGGCCGGCGGCGCTGGGCACCACGCGCACCACGCGGCCGTAGGGGGTGTCGCCGCCGATGACCTGGGTGGTCTCCACGTTCAGGCCCTTGCCTTCGAGCACGCGGCGGGCCTCGGCCTCGGACTTGCCCCGCAGGCCGTCCAGGACCGCGTCATTGTTCGTGCCCTCGCGGTATTTCTCGTCGCCTTGGGCGACATTGCCGTTTGCCGCCTGCGGGACCTGGCTGGCGAAACCGAAGAAGGTCTGCGCCGGCTCGTCGCCGCCGTACATGCTGCCGCCGCCGCACTGGCGGGTCGGGCCCGTGCACAGCGGGGAGGTGGAGGTGCCGTCGTTGAAGATATAGGGAGCGGCGGCCACGCCGGAGTTGAATCCCAAAAAGGCGGCGGATTGGTGCGACTCGGTCGTACCGGTCTTGGAGGCGGCCTGCCCGGAAAAGCCCATGGACTTGGCGGCCTCCTCCGCGGTGCCGTGGTCCATATCGGCGGTCATGGCGTCCGCCAGGGCGTCCGCCACGCCCTTGTCCAGGGCGCTCTCACAGGGGGTTTCCTCCAGGTAGACCTGGTTGCCCTCCTTGTCCGTGACGCTGGTGATGGGGTTCGGCTCGCACCACTTGCCGCCGGAGGCGATGGTCGCGCCGACGTTGGACAGCTCCAGCGGGTTGACCGCGGTCGGGCCCAGCGTGAACGAGCCCATGGGGGCCTCCTTGGCGAATTCCGCCAGGACGGCGTCGCCGTAGGTGCCCTCGTCCTCGTAGGAGCGCATGCCCAGATCCACGGCCATGTCCACGATGGCCTCGATCCCGACCTGCTCGGAGAGCTTGATGAAGGTCGTGTTGGGGGACTCGGCCAGCGCGTCCTGGAATGTCAGCGTGGGCTTGTAGGTGCCGGCGTTTTCCACGCAGTACTTGTTGGCCGGGCAGCCGTCCGCGCCGCCGTGACCCAGGCCCTCGGCCTCGTAGCGGGTGGGGACGTCGAGCAGGGACTGGGTGCCGTAGCCGCCCTTCAGCGCCGCGGCGGCGGTAAAGACCTTGAAGACCGAGCCGGCGCCGTTGCCCACCATGGAATACGGCTGGGGCAGGATCGTCTCCGCGTTGTCCAGGTCGAGTCCGTAGGTGCGGGAGGAGACCATGCCCAGCACCTTGCGGGAGTCCTGGCCCGGCTCGACGACGTTCATGACCTCGGCCACGCCCGGGGTGGTCGGGTCGGTCTGCGCGTCCACGCTTTCCTTCGCGGCGTCCTGGACCTGCGGGTCCAGGGTGGTGTTGACCGTGTAGCCGCCGTGCTTGAGCTCCTCGGTCGACAGGCCCTTCTCCTCCAGGTACTGCAGCACGTAGTCGCAGAAGAAGCCGCGGTCGCCGGCGCCGATGCAGCCGTTGGCCATCAGGTTGGGGCTGTCGAGCACGCCCAGCCCCTCGCCGGCGAAGCGGTCCGCGTCCGCCTGGCTGAGGTAGCCGTTATCGGCCATGGACTGCAGCACCTGGTTGCGCCGGTCGGTGGCGCCTTCCGGGTTGGTGTACGGGTTGAGGTACTCCGAGGACTGGACCATCCCGGCCAGCAGGGCGGACTGCGGCACGCTCAGGTCGGCGGCGGGGATGCCGAAGTAGGTCTGCGCGGCGGCCTCGATGCCGTAGGAATGGTTGCCGAAGGGCACCAGGTTCAGGTAGTTGGTCAGGATCTGGTCTTTGCTCAACTCCTTATCCATCTCCGCGGCCATGCGGATCTCCCGCAGCTTGCGGGGGATGGACTGCTCCGTGGCGGCGGCGCGCTCCTCGTCGGTCTGGGCCGCGACCAGCAGGAGGTAGTTCTTCACGTACTGCTGGTTCAGGGTGGACGCGCCCTGGGAGACCCCGCCGGCGGCGAGGTTGCTGGCCAGCGCGCGGAAGTTGCCCTGGAAGTCCACGCCGTCGTGCTCGTAGAAGCGGTGATCCTCGATCGCGACGATGGCGTCCTTCATCGACTGCGAGATCTGATCCGGCTCGACCGGGTGGCGGCGCTGATCGAAAAGGTAGGCCAGGTCCTCGCCCTGGGCGTCCTTGATGGTGGTCACCCCGGGGGCGGCGCCGGCGTTGAGCTCGTCGATGTCGGACTCCATCGTGGCGCCGGTGCGGGCGATGGCGACCGACGTGATGCCTGCAATGGGGGCGAAGGCGACGGCGATGAGCACCCCAACCAGGAGGGTGGCTAGGGCGATCTTTGCCAGAGGTCTAGATGCATTCACGCGTAATACCCTACGTTGCTTTGGCCCGTGGGGAAATATGCAACTCCTGTTGGCGTGGGTATAGCTATGGGAAATGGGCGAACTCACAGTGCGCTGTGATCTAGGCGAACACCCCCTAAAGTGTGACCTGTTAGACAGCTAATCGGTGCTGTTAATACACTGACCCTAAGCATCACGACGACTGCTGGTCACGCCGCACGGACGGTGCGTGAAGGCGTGGCAGTAGATGGCTCACCGAAAGGAGTGCAACCCTTCCATGACTTTAAGCCTGCAGGGTTCTGGCCAACGCACGAAAGCTACCGGCACGGCCTCCGGTTTCGAGCGGGGTGAGTGGATTACCCAGGCCAAGTGCCGCAACGGCGACCCGGACGCGCTTTTCGTGCGCGGGGCGGAGCAGCGCAAGGCGGCCGTCATCTGCCGCCACTGCCCAGTCATGATGGAATGCCGCGCCGATGCCCTGGATAACCGCGTCGAATTCGGCGTCTGGGGCGGGCTGACCGAGCGCCAGCGCCGCGCCGTGCTGCGCAAGAACCCGGACGTGAAGAACTGGGCCAACTACCTGGCCGGCGGTGGGGAACTGCACGGCATCTAAAGGGTTGTGCCCCGGAGAACCGACTCAGTTAAGAAATAGTGAGAATCTGTGAGAAAGCGCCCCGCAAGACCAATGTCTTCGGGGCGTTTCTTCGTCTAAAATGGACACCATGACTAAATGGGAATACGCGACCGCGCCCGTACTCACCCACGCCACCAAGCAGATCTTGGACACTTGGGGTGAAGACGGCTGGGAATTGGTGACTATTACTCCCGGGATGAACCCGGAGAACGTCGTTGCATATTTCAAGCGTGAGGTGGAATAACACATGAGTTTCAAGAAGCGACTGGAAGAGCTGGGCTACGAGCTGCCGCAGGTGGCCAAGCCGCTGGCCTCGTACGTGCCGGCCCTCAAGGTGGGCAACCAGGTCTGGACCTCGGGCCAGCTGCCCCTGGTCGACGGCCAGCTGCCGGCCACCGGCAAGGTCGGCGCCGAGGTCAGCCTCGAGCAGGCCCAGGACCTGGCGCGCCGCAGCATCCTCAACGCGCTCGCGGCTGTCGATGCCGAGGTGGGCCTGGACAACATCTCCCGCGTCCTGAAGGTCGTGGGCTTTGTCTCCTCCGACCCGGACTTCGTGGACCAGCCCGAAGTCATCAATGGCGCCTCGAATCTCATCGGTGAGATCTTCGGGGATGCCGGCCAGCACGCTCGCTCGGCCGTCGGCGTGGCAGTTCTGCCGAAGAACTCCCCGGTGGAAATCGAGCTCATCGTGGAGATTTCTTAAAGATCGGATAGGGTAGGATTTATGGAGCATCCTGCATATAGCCAACTTCGCCCGGTGACTCGTTCAGCGGGCGTTGTCCTGTGTGACAACCCCAGCTACACGGCCCTCGAAGGGACCAACACCTGGATCATCCGCGCGGCGGAAGACGCCAAGTCGATCGTCGTCGATCCGGGCCCGGAGGACGAGGGAAACCTCAACGTCATCCGCAACAACGCCGGGGAAATCGGCCTCATCGTACTGACCCACCGGCACAACGACCACGCCGACGGGGCCACCCGGCTGCGCCAGCTGACCGGCGCCCCCGTCCGCGCCTTCGACCCGAACTACTGCTCAAGCGGAGTTGAGGCCCTGGAAGACGGGGAGATCATCTCCCTGGACGGGGTCACCCCGCAGCTCGAGGTGGCGCACACCCCGGGCCACACTGCGGATTCCACGTCCTTCTTCGTCTGGAGCGGCGAGCCGCACAACTCCCACCTGGAGGGCATCATCAGCGGCGACACCATCGTCGGCCGCCACACCACGCTGCTCTCGGAGACCGACGGCGACTTGGGGGCCTACCTGGAGTCGCTGGCCATGCTGGAAGAGCGCGGCAAGGACGTGCCCCTGCTGCCGGGCCACGGCCCGGACCTGGAGGACACCTCCGCGATGGCGCGCAAGTACATCGACCGCCGCCACTACCGCCTAGACCAGATCCGCACGCTGCGCCAGGAGCACGGCGAGGACATCGAGCTGCAGACCCTCATCGACAACATGTATGACGACGTCGATCCGGTCCTGCGCCACGCCGCCGAGCAGTCGACCCGCACGGCGCTGAAGTACCTCGACGCCGAGAAGAACAGCTAAAAGACCCTTCCCAGGGCACTTGCCTCCCCGCCCCTCAACTGGCTTTCGCGAGTCAGTGGGGCGGGGAGGTTTTTGTCTGCCGTTCGCGCCCACGGGGCCCGAGCATAAAAATAACCCCGCCCCCGCGGGCGCGGGGCGCGAGGCTGGAAAAGGCCGGCCTTAGCGGGCGCGGCGAGCCAGGTGCTCGGTGTCCACGATGATGACGGACTTGCCCTCCAGGCGGATCCAGCCGCGGTGGGCGAAGGTGGCCAGGGCCTTGTTGACGGTCTCGCGGGAGGCGCCGACCAGCTGTGCGATCTCCTCCTGGGTCAGGTCGTGGTTGACGCGCAGGGCGCCACCTTCCTGCACGCCGAAGCGGTTGGCCAGCTGCAGCAGCGTCTTGGCCACGCGGCCCGGCACGTCGGTGAAGATGAGGTCCGCCAGGTTGGCGTTGGTGCGGCGCAGGCGGCGGGCCAGCACGCGCAGCAGCTGCTGGGCGATGGACGGGTGGTCGCTGACCCACTGCTTGAGCATCTCCGAGTTCATGGTGGCGGCCTGGACCTCGGTCACGCAGACCGCGGCGGAGGTGCGCGGGCCCGGATCGAAGATGGACAGCTCGCCGAACATGTCGGACGGGCCCATCACGGTCAGCAGGTTCTCGCGGCCGTCCGGGGCGTGGCGGGCGAGCTTAATCTTGCCCGAGGTGATGATGTAGAGGCGGTCGCCCGGTTCGCCCTCGTCGAAAATGGTGGTACCACGCGGGAAACGGACCGTCTCCATCTGCTCAATCAGGTTGTTAACCGCGACGGGATCGACACCCTGGAAGATACCCGCGCGGGAGAGAATATCCTGAACGCTTTCCACTAATGCTCCTTGGTCAATCAGCTGATGGGGTCGAAGGTGTAAATCTGCAGTGAATTTCACCGCAGGCACCGGAAAATTTTATGTAACGGCTCATATCCTACCGTGGAATTGGTCACTTATGGGGTTAAAAGCGCAATTCCTAACAGAAACAGAGCCTGCACACAGGGCACGCGTAGTCGCGTAATCCGTGCGTATGAAAGATAAAAGCCACCGCTGCAACCTCCGGCTCCGCAAGGGGAACCGCCAACTCAGTCGTGACAACCGGGTCTTTTCCAGACGCCCGGTTGTGGTATCTCCAGTTAGCCCGAGGCGCGAGCGTGTCAGTCCTGCTAGCTACCAGCTAATGCAGGCTAGTCGAGGACGCTTGATTCAAGCTTCTCCATGAACATGGCGAACACGGCCAGCGCGACGGGCGCGACGATGACTAAGACGATCATGGCCCCCATCTTACTAAGCTTTTATTCATGCGCGACCATAAACCCTCGAATTCTGCGAAAAATCTTCGCAATTCCGGCCCGCGGCGGGCCGAGACGATCAACAAAATTCTCAGCCAGGAATATCCGGACGCCCGCTGTGAGCTGGACTTTGAGACCCCACTCGAGCTGCTCGTGGCCACGGTGCTGTCCGCGCAGTGCACCGACGCCCGGGTCAACCAGGTCACCCCTGCACTCTTCGCAAAATACCCAAACGCCGCCGCCTACGCCCAGGCCGATCCGGCGCAACTGGAGGAAATCCTGCGCCCGCTCGGCTTCCAGCGGGCCAAGACCAAGCACCTGCTGGGGATAGGCGAGGGGCTGGTGGCCCACTTCGGCGGCGAGGTCCCCCGCGGGATAAAGGAGCTGACCAGCCTGCCCGGGGTGGGCCGCAAGACCGCCCTGGTGGTGCGCGGCAACGCCTTCGGCCTGCCGGGGCTGACCGTGGACACGCACTTCCAGCGCCTGGTCACCCGGCTCCGCCTGACGGAGAAAACGACCCCGGTGGCCATCGAAAAGGACATCGCCGGCCAGCTGCCGGAGGAGGAGTGGACCATGTTCTCCCACCGCCTCATCTTCCACGGACGGGCGGTCTGCCGGGCCCGCAGCCCGCGCTGCGGCGACTGCGTGCTGGCCCACCTGTGCCCGGCGGCTGCGGAATACGGGAAAGCGCCCCGGCCCAGTAGACTGGTGGGGAGATGAAAAAGCAGGTTTTCTGGTCCATCGGGGCGGCCGTCGTGCTGACGGTCGCCGTGGTCGCCGCCGCCCTGGCACTCCTGTCTCCCGGGGGCGGTGGCGAGCAGGCCTCCGGCCCGGACGCGGCCGGGGCATCGTCGGCCCCTGCGGCATCGCCAGCCGAGCAGGGTCAGGCCGCCGACGTGCCGGCCCGCCCGGACTGCCCGGCCGGTCCCGTCGCCGGGGTCGACCTGGACTGCCTGGGCGGGCAGGAATCCGCGGAAGAAGGCTCGGCCGATAGCGGGGTGACCATCGTCAACGTGTGGGCCTGGTGGTGCCAGCCCTGCCGGGAGGAGCTGCCCCTGCTGGAGGAGGTCGCCGCCAGCCACCCGGAGTGGGAGGTGCTCGGCGTGCACGCCGACACCAACGCGGCCAACGGTGCCGCGCTGCTCGAGGAGCTGGGCGTGGGCCTGCCCAGCTTCCAGGACTCGGATAATTCCTTTGCTGGTGGGCTCGGCCTGCCGCGGGTCATCCCCATCACCCTGGTGCTGAAAGACGGGCACGAGGTCGGCCGCTTCGTCCAGGCCTTCGAGTCCACCGCGGAGATTGAGTCCGCGGTCGCGGGGGCGCTGGATGGCTAAAGCTAGCGCTCTGATAACGGGACGGTCAATGGCCGGGGCGGTGAGGCGCTGATGGGGCTGTACTTGCCGCACCACGGGGACCGGCCCGGAGAGAACGTGACGGTGCGCCCGGCGGCCGCGCCGCGGTGGCTGCGCCCGGCCCTCGGGGTGGATTCGCACCAGATCGAGGCCACCATGGGCCAGCGCCTCGACCGCAACTTCCCGCCGGTGAAGAAGCTGCGCCGGGACGCGGCGGTGCTGGTGCTGCTGGCCGGGGACTGCCTGGACAACGCCCGGGTGCTGCTCACCCACCGCACGCCGACCATGCGCTCGCACTCCGGCCAGATCGCCTTCCCCGGCGGCCGGGTGGATCCGGAAGATACCAACCTGGTCGACGCCGCCCTGCGCGAGGCCTGGGAGGAAACCGGGTTGGATCGCCGCAGCGTGACCCCCATCGATCAGTGGGAGCGGCTGCGGATCCGGGCGACCGGCAACCCCGTGACCCCGGTGCTGGCCTACTGGCACAGCCTCTCCCCGGTCGGGGTGGCCAGCCCCGCGGAGACGGACGACGTCTTCACCGTCCCCCTGACCGATCTCATCGATCCCGCCAACCGGATCCAGGTGGGGTGGGGAGCCTGGACCGGGCCCGCCTTCCGGATCCAGGGCTACGTCATCTGGGGATTTACCGCCGGGGTGCTGGCGACCACCTTGCGGCACGCTGGCTGGGAGCAGCCCTGGGATAACAATTCGGTGCGACCGCTCCGCGCCACCCTCGCCGCGTCGCGCAATCGTGAGAAGATGAACGAACCGCACCAGCAGCAACCGGCGACCGAATAGTTGTGTAGCTGTTTAGCAGCTGCGTCGCCGCGCGGTAGTATGCTGGCCTAGCCAAAACAGATTTTTACAGGAAGAACCCTTTTTCAGTGAGCGCATTTTTAGTGGTCGACGCCCTCATCGTGATCGCCGTGCTAGCCGCGGTGTTCGCCGGGTGGCGCCAGGGCGTGATGTCTTCCGTGCTGTCCTTCATCGGCATCGTCGCCGGCCTGGTCATCGGCATGGGCCTGGCCCCGCTGGCGATGCGCCTGACGGACTCGGTGGCCCTGCGCCTCTTGCTGGCCGTCGGCGTGATGATCCTGCTGGTCGGCATCGGCCACCTGGCCGGGTCCTCCCTCGGCGCTCGGCTGCGGGACAGACTCCGGCTGCGCTCGGCCCAGCGCATCGACTCCCTGGCCGGCTCGGTCTTCCAGGCCGTGGCCGCCCTGCTGGTCATCTGGCTGGTCTCCATCCCGCTGGCCAGCGGGCTGACCGGCGTGGTGGGCAAGGGCCTGCGGGAATCTCAGATCCTGGGCGGCATCCACTCGGTCGCGCCGGAGCAGCTGAAGGCCCTGCCGGGCGGGGTGACCTCGCTGCTGAACCAGACGGGCCTGCCGCCGCTGGTGGCGCCCATCGACGGCGACCGCAACGTGGAGGTCGCCGCCCCGCGCATCGAGGTCGAGAACAAGGCGCTGGTCAAGCAGTTGCGCCCGTCGGTCATCCACGTGCTGGGCGACGCGGACTCCTGCAGCCGCCGCCTGATGGGCTCCGGCTTTGTCATCCAGGACGACTACGTGGTCACCAACGCCCACGTCGTGGCCGGGACCAACCTAGTCAACCTGGACACGGTCACCGGCATCCAGCAGGCCGAGGTGGTCTACTACAACCCCGAGGTCGACATCGCCGTGCTGCACAGCGAGAACCTGCAGCTGCCGCCGCTGGACTGGGCGCCGGAGCCGGGGGTGACCGGCGACGACGCCATCGTCATGGGATTCCCGCAGTCGGGCCCGTTCAGCGCCACCCCGGCCCGCGTGCGCGATCGCATCACGATTGCCGGCCCGGACATCTACAACATGGGTCGCGTCGAGCGCGACGCCTACACCGTGCGCGGCAGCATCCAGCAGGGCAACTCGGGTGGGCCGCTGTTCAACACGGAGGGCCAGGTCCTCGGCATGGTCTTCGGCGCGGCCGTGGATGACACGGACACCGGCTACGCGCTGACCGCCGACGAGGTGATTTCCCACATCGGGGACGTCGCGCAGCTGACCGAGCCGGTCAACACCGGCGAGTGCGTGGCCCGCGACGTCGTGTCCAATTAGGCCTCGGCCCGCCGCCTTCGGCTAAAGCTGGCGCGCCCAGTCCGCGACGGTCGCGACGAAGTCGGCGGGCTCTTCCACGTGCGGCAGGTTCTTGGCGTGCCGCAGGCTGTGATCGGCAAAGGCGCCGGTGGTGCGGGATCGCGCGCGCCGGATGATGGGGTTCCACAGGCGCTGCCCGGAGTGGAAGAAAAGCACGGGCGCGGAGATGGTCTCCTCGACCCAGCGGCGCGGGACGGCGGCGGTCAGCAGCCGGTGGTTCCACAGGATTCCGCGCACGACGTTGCCGATGGAGGCGGCCTCGAGCCGCAGCTGCAGCAACCGCTGGAAGCGCTCGCCGCGGAAGCGGCCGGTGGTATTGAGCAGCAGCTCCTTGCGGTAGACCCACTCGGAGAGCCCGGGCACGCGCTGCAGGGCCCGGTAGGGCAGGCGGCACAGTCCCGCGCGCAGCCACAGCCAGAAGAAATCCCAGGGGCGGGCGGCCATGGCGCGTCGCAGGTCCACCGGGTAGGCGCCAGAGATGCTCACGATGCCGGCGACGCGCTCGGGGTGCTCCACCGCCAGGGACCAGGCCACCGAGGCGCCCGTGTCGTTGCCGATGATGATGGCCCGGCGGTGGCCCAGCGCCTGGATGAGCCCGGAGAGATCGCCGGTCATCACGCGGATGTCGTGGCCGATATCGGCCGGGGGCTTGTCGGACATGCCGAAGCCGCGGGCATCGATAGCCGCGACGTGGAAGCCGCGCTCGGCCAGCGGGGCGATGACGTCCCGGTAGTCGAACCAGCCGCCGTAGGACCCGTGAATGGCCACGACGAGGGGATTTTGGGGATCCCCGGCCACCGCGGCGTGCAGCCGGATGCCGCGCGTGTGCACCAGCTGGTGCGTAAACGGGCCGTCCAGCTCCACGACGGAGGGCGAAAGGTTGCGTGCCGACACGGGCGATACTCCTCCAGGTTGGGCTCGGTAGAAACTGACAAAACTCCGCCGAACGCGGTGCGTGGGGCGGAGTTAGGGGGTAGGGAGGGGGCTTTAGGGGCTGGCCTAGGAGTTGGTGAACAGGCCCTTGTTGCCCTCGACCTTCTTCTGGGCCTTGCCCGGGACCAGGTCCTTCATGTCGCTAAAGGAGTTGATGGTCTTTTCCGGCTTCTTGACCTTCTTTACGTTCTGGATACCCACCAGGGCGCAGACGCCGGCGATGACCAGCATGATGAGGAAGACGATAAGGAAGGCGGCCCAGCGGTCCAGCCACTTGGCGAGCAGCTCCGCGAGGAAGAAGAAAAAGAAGAAGGAGCTATACAGGGCGACGGTGCCGGCCACACCGAAGAAGCCGGCGCCGATGCCGCCCTTCTTGGCGGAAGCGGCCAGCTCGGTCTTGGCCAGCTCGACCTCCGAGCGGACCAAGCTGGAGACCTGCTCAGTGGCGTTGGAGACCAAGGTGCCGATGGAAGCCTCACCGGAGCGGGAGGTGTCAGCGTCGCTGAGGGGGATCGCGTTGACCTTCGGGGCAAACTGATTACTGCCGTCGGTGAAAAGTCCGTCGTTGCTCACAGGTTAAACCTTCCTTGGGTGGAAAATATTTCGTAACTTAAATACTACGTGGAAACGTCGTCCGAGCGCACAGCGTCCCGACACGCGGGTCACAGTCTAAAAAACGACCGGCCGCAGCCCGTCGCCACGTTTGCTAACGCCTATCCTAGTTCATATGGCCGAAAATGACCCGCTATCCCCGCTGTTAAGGGACGAAGAAGTCTCCCGCCTGTCCGGGCGGGCCGAGAGCGCCATCGCGGCGGCACACCGGCGACCTGCGGCTTTGCGCAAACCCGAGGTCGTATCTTCGGAGTCCCTGCTGCGCGGCGCCAGGGCCAGCGCGGGGCTGGTCAGCGGGCGCGTGGCCCGCGACGTGGAGGAAGAATTTAATGCCGACGGCAGCCTGCTGGCCCGCCACATCAGCGCCTATTCCACGCTGGCGCCCGAGCAGTTCGCTGCGACCATGCGCACCTTCACCCGCGCCCCGCTGCAGGTTTTGGCCCGCTGGGACGTGGCCGGCGGCGGGGCCGGCAAGCCCCAGGCCGCGGCGGATCGCCTGACGGTGCTGGCCGGCTGGGTCGTGGCCGGTGCGGGCAGCGCGCCGGGGCCGGGACTGCGCTTGCTGCTTCCGGCGGTGCTGCACGCCGAGGTCGCCGCCCACGGCTGCTTCGGCGAGCGCAGCGGGCTGGTGGGGCGGATGGCCGGGCGCGCCGCCGCCATCGCCACGGGCCTGGATCCGCGCGGTTTCGCGGTGCCGGAGACGTATTTCTCGCGGCACCGGCAGCAGTACACGGAAACGCTGCAGGCCTACCGCGCCGAGGATCCCTTCCCGCTGCTGCGTCTCCACCTGGCGGCCTGGGAGGCCGGCGGCAAGGAGGCAGACGGCATCGCCCGCGCCGCTTAAGCCTGGGGCTTAAACCTGGGGGCTTAAGCCTGGGAGCTTAAGCGGTAAACGGCACTAGGCCGGCCACTTGGCGGGGCCGGGGCGCCCGGCCAGCCAGATGCCGCCGGCGATGAGGGCGGCGATGCCGGCGACCACGCCGGCGCCGATGCCGACCTCCTTGGCGCCGGGCAGGGTGAACAGGGGCTCGGGGTCCTTGAAGGTGCGGATGTCCCAGCCGTGCTCTAGGGCGTGCTTCTTCATGGCCCGGTCCGGGTTGACGGCCACGGGGTTGCCCACCTTTTCCAGCATGGGGATGTCGGTGGCGGAGTCGGAGTAGGCGAAGCTGCGGGGCAGGTCGTAGCGGCCGGACTCGGCGAGGCGGTCGAGGGATTCAGCCTTGGCCGGGCCCTTGCAGTAGTAGAGGACCTCGCCGGTGAACTTGCCGTTTTCGGCGGCGAGCTCGGTGGCCACGACCTGGTCCACGCCGAGCTCGTCCGCGATGAGCTGGACCAGCGGGCGCGCGGAGGCGGAGATGATGATGACCTCGTGGCCGGCGGCCTGGTGGTAGGTGATCAGCTCGCGGGCCTCCGAATAGATGGCCGGGGTGAGCACGGTGTGCATGGTCTGCTGGGCGATGGCCTCGACCTCGTCCACGGGCCAGCCGGTGACCATCTTGGCGAGCTGGTCGCGGGTGGCGTCCATCTGCTGGCTGGACTGGCCGGCCATCATGAAGCTGGTCTTGGCCAGGGACAGCTGCAGGGCCTCCGTGGGGGTAATCAGCCCGTTGTGCATGAACTCTTTGCCGAAGGCGAACGCCGAGGAGGTCGCGATGATCGTCTTATCGAGATCGAAGAAGGCCGCCACGCGGGCGGTGTCGGCGGGGAGGCGTTCGGGCTGGCGAGTCATATGGGTGAAATCCTGGCGCTAATTTCCGTTACTGAAGTGTCTGTCGAGTCCTGTGTTGCAATTGTTATGTTTGTGTTTAATCTACCGCAGTTTCCGGCAGTTTCCTAGGGGAGCCGGGATACTACCTACTCAATCGTAGGTTTGGCCTCGATGGTTACACTCCGCCGGCAGCCGCGCAAGGGCGAACGCCGGGTCATTCACACCAGGATGGTTACATGTGTCGCGGGCCACTCATGAGTGGCCACCTGCGGCGGGGTTGTCCACAGGCGTTGTCGCCCGCCCTGGATTGGGCGGGGGACACCGGCCAGAGTGAGGGGCATGAACGCACCGATTACTGACTTCATCCTCATCGCGGTCACGGACCCGCTGCTTATCCCCGAGGCCCAGCACGCCGCGGCGGCAGCCAGCGCGGAGGTCCGGCACGCCGTCGACCCGCGGGAAATCTCCCGGCTGGCGGCCCAGGCCCGGGCCGTGGTGGTCGATGAGACCACCGCCGCCCACGTGGCCAGCCTGCGCGGCCGGGCCCCGGTCTATTTCGTGGGCAATGAGCCCGGCCCGCTCAACTACGAGGCGGCGCTTAACTGCCACGCGGAGGCGGCGTTTATCCTGCCGGCGGAGTCCCGCCAGCTGCTGGAGACCCTGGGCGAGGTCATGCGCGGGCCCGAGGAGGCCAACGCCGAGCACCGCCTGGTGGCCGTGGTGGGCGCCGGCGGCGGGGCCGGGGCATCGCTGCTCGCGGCCGCGCTGGCCCGCACGGCCGGCCAGCACTCGGCCTGCGGGGCGGTCATGCTGGTCGACGCCGGCGAGTTCTCCGGCGGGCTGGATCTTCTCCTGGGGCTCGAGCAGCAGCCCGGGGCGCGCTGGCCGGAGCTGCGCCTGGGGCAAGGTGCTATCGCCGGGAACGAGCTGCGGGCCGCGCTACCGACCACGGCGGACGGGATAGCGGTGCTTTCGGCGGCGCGCAGCGCGGTGGCCGATCCGTTTCGCCTCGAGCTGGCCGCCGTCGAGGCCGCCGCGGAAAGCGTGCGCGGGCAGGCGGGGATAAGCATCTTCGACTGCGACTGGCACCTGCTGCCGCGGCAGGCCCAGCACGTGGTGGTGCTTACGGCCGCGGAGGTGCGCTCGACTGCGGTGGCCGCCCAGCTGGTGGCCCGGCTGGCGGCGGACAACCGCCGCTGCCACCTGGTGGTCCGGGACCGCGGCTGGTCGGGGCTCGGCCTGGGGGAGGTCGAAAAGATCTGCCACGCCGACGCGGTCGCGCAGGTGCCGACCAGCAAGAAGCTGGCCGCGGCCGTGGAGATGGGCGGGCTGCCGCAGCGCCTGCCCCGCGCCATCGATGCCACCTGCCGCCAGATCCTGCAGGCGGTGGGCCAGGATGTCTAAGGTCTCGCGGCCTGCGCCGACGCCGTCGCCGGCGCAGCTTATCGACAGCCTCCAGCAGTGCGTGGCGGCCGAGCCGGAGCTGCTCCACCGGCCCGCCGATCTAGCGCGCCGGGTCCGCCAGGAGGCCGGCGTCATCACCGACGTGGAGGTCCTGCGCGTGCTGCGCCAGCTGCGCGACGACACCACCGGGCTGGGCCCGCTGGAGCGGGTGATGAGCTACCCCGGCATCACTGACGTGGTGGTCAACGGCCCGCACTCCGTCTTCGCCGACACCGGGGCCGGGCTTGCGGAGGTCCCGGTCCGCTTCGCTGACGATGCCGAGGTCCGCCGCCTGGCCACCCGCCTGGCCGTGAGCTGCGGGGCGCGCCTGGACGACTCCCAGCCCTTCGCCGACGGGCGGCTCGAGCGCAGCGACGGCACGGTCCTGCGTCTGCACGCGGTCCTGTCCCCGCCGGCCGAGGGCGGGACCTGCCTGAGCTTGCGCGTGCTGCGGCAGGCGCAGACCAGCTTCACAGAGCTCGTCGACAACGGAACCATCGACCCGGCGGTCGCCCCGGTGGTCCGCGATATGGTCGCCGCCCAGGTCTCCTTCCTGGTGGTCGGGGGCACCGGATCCGGTAAGACGACGCTGCTCTCGGCGCTGCTGGGCGAGGCCGATTCCGCCCAGCGCCTGGTGGTCATCGAGGACACGGCCGAGCTCAAGCCCAACCACCCGCACGTGGTCAGCCTGGTCGCGCGCCGCGCCAACGCGGAAGGGCGCGGCGAAATCACCATGGCCACCCTGCTGCGGCAGGCGCTGCGGATGCGTCCGGATCGGATCATCGTCGGCGAGATCCGCGGCGCGGAGGTCGTGGACCTGCTGGCGGCGCTGAACACCGGGCACGACGGCGGGGCGGGGACCCTGCACGCCAACTCCCTGGCCGAGGTGCCCGCCCGCATGGAAGCCCTCGCCGCCCTCGGCGGGCTGGACCGGGCGGCGCTGCACTCCCAGCTGGCGGCGGCGGTGCACGTGGTTTTCACCACCGAGCGCGGCCGGGACGGGCGCCGCCGGCTAGCCCAGATCGGTCTCCTGGAGGGAAACCCGGTGCGGGCGCGCGTGGTGTGGAGCACGGAGGCCGGCCCGCGCGAGGGCTTCGCCGAATTCGCCGCCGAGCTTTCCGGGAGGTTGGCATGACTAGTGCTCTGTGGTGCTTGGCCGCGGCTGCTGGCGTGTGGGCCACGCTGCCCTCTGCGGCTCCCCGCTTGGGAGGGGCCCGCGGCGGCGCGCCGGGTGGGCGGGGATCGCTGCGCGCCGCGCCGGCCGTGCTGGCCGGGGTCTTCGCGGTGACGCTGGTCAGCCTGTGGGTGGGCCGGGCCAGCGTGGTGCTCGCGGGGGCCGTGGTGGCCGTGACGGTCTGCTGGGTGGTCCGCGACGTGCGGCGAAACCGAAACCGGCGCGCCGAGCGGGAGGTGCTGGCTGCCTTCCTGGGCACCGTGACCGGCGACCTGCAGGCCGGGGCCACCCTGCCGACGGCGTGGGCGCGCGGGGCGGAGGCCCTGCCGG
>NZ_JBPPVW010000021.1:0-31619 GCF_053546955.1 Corynebacterium sp. 32222D000AT
AAAAACACGCCGGCCAGGTCGAAAAGGCGCTCCAGCTCGTCGCGGCCGGAGCCGGCGGCCGCGCGCTCGGCATCCCAGTCGGCGTGCCAGGCGCCCTCCACGATGTCGATTCCGGGCTGGGTCACGGCAGCCACGAACCTAGAAAAACAATCCCCCGATGTCATGCCCCACACCCTAAGGCAGGACCCACCACCCCGCAACCGGAACGGCTAGTCCTCCCAGCCCAGGGTGCGCTCGACGGCCTCGTTCCAGCGGGAAAAGAGCTGGTCGCGGGTGCCGGCATCCATCTGCGGCTCCCAGCAGGTATCCACGCGCACCAGCGATTCGAGCTCGTCCAAGCTGGACCACGTCCCGCAGCCCAGGCCGGCGGCGAAGGCGGCACCCAGCGCGGTGGTCTCGATTTCCTGTGGCCGCACCACGGTCGCGCCGAGGATGTCGGACTGCAGCTGCATGAGCAGCTCGTTTTCCACCATCCCGCCGTCGACGCGCAGCTCCTCGATGGCCACCCCGGAGTCCTGGACCATCGCCTCGACGACCTCGCGGGTCTGGAAACACGTCGCCTCCAAGGCGGCGCGAGTGATGTGGGTCCGGTCGGCGAAACGGGTGAGCCCCACGATGACGCCGCGGGCATCGGGGCGCCAGCGCGGCGCGAACAGCCCCGAAAACGCCGGCACGATATAGACCCCGCCGTTGTCCTCGGCCGCGATCTCCTCCGAGCTGGCCGCGTCCGGGATAATCCCCAGCTGGTCCCGCAGCCACTGGATGAGCGAACCGCCCACCGCGACCGAGCCTTCCAACGCATAGACCGGATCCCTGCCGGCGCACTGGTAGGCCACGGTGGTCAGCATCCCGTGCTGGGAGTATTTGCGCTCCGCGCCGGTGTTGAGCAGCAGAAAAAGCCCGGTCCCGTAGGTATTTTTCGCGTGCCCGGCGGAAAACCCGGCCTGCCCGAACAGGGCGGATTGCTGGTCGCCGAGTACGCCCGTAATCGGCACGTCCATGAGCGTGCCGCGGTGGCGAACGGTGCCGAAATCCCCGATGGAGGGCCGAATCTCCGGCAGGATGCAGCGCGGGACACCGACCGCATCGCACAGCTCGTCATCCCAGTCCAGGGTGTCCAAATCCATCAGCAGGGTACGCGAGGCGTTGGTCACGTCGGTCGCGTGCACGCGCCCGGCGGTCAGGTTCCACAGCAACCAGCTATCGATGGTCCCGGCCAGCAGCTCCCCCGCCTCGGCCCGCTCGCGCGCCCCGTCGACGTGGTCCAGAATCCACGCGATCTTCGGCCCGGCCGGGTAGGAATTGGCCAGCACGCCGGTCTTGCGCAGCCACTTGTCGGGCTCGTCGAAGCGGTTCGCGTTGCGGGTGTCCTGCCAGACGATGGCCCGGCAGATGGGCTGCCCGGTCTCTTTCTCCCAGACCACGGCGGTCTCGCGCTGGTTGGTGATCCCCAGGGCATCGATGTCGCTGGCGGCGATGTCGACGTCGACCAGCGCCGCCGAGACCGCCCGGCGCGTGTTGCGCCAGATCTCCCGGGCGTCGTGCTCGACCCAGCCCTGCTGGGGCATCAGCTGCCGATGCTCGTACTGCGCCGACCCACAAATCCGGCCCGTGGCATCGACGATGACGCACCGGGTGGAGGTGGTCCCCTGGTCGATGGCGGCGATATACGTCATGGGCTAGAACCACCTTTCCAGAACGCGGGCAACACCAGCCTGACCGTTGGTTTCGGTAATGATGTCGGCGGCTTCCTTGACGTCGTCGTGCGCGTTGCCCATGGCCACCCCGCAGCCGGCCCAGCGCAGCATCTCGATGTCGTTGGGCATGTCCCCGAAGGCGATGACCTCGCTGGCCGCCACCCCGTAGTGCTCGGCCAGGTAGGACACGCCGTGTTCCTTGGTCACGCCGGGGGCGGCGATCTCGAGGAGCCCATCGGGCATGGAATAGGTGACGTGGGCGTCGGTGGCATCGACAAGCGGGGCTAGGCGCGCGTACATCTGCGCCGAGGTCATGTCCAGGTTGCGGACGATGAGCTTGACCGCGGGCTCGGCGACGACATCGGCCCGGTCGGCCACGCCGTAGCCGGGGTAGTCGGTGCGGGCGGCAAAAGGGGCGTCGACGACGTACATGTCCTCGGTCGGGTCGGCCGCGGAGGTCCCGGCGCGCTCGGCCGCCACGGCGATAGATCCCAGTACTTCCTCGGCGCGCTCGACGATGCCCGCCATCACCGCCGGCGACAACTCCTCGGCGCGCACCACGCGGTCGTCCAGGGAGTCGTAGACCACGGCGCCGTTGGAGGTCACGCACAGGGGCCGGACGGGCAGCTGCTCGAGGACCGGCGCTATCCAGCGGTAGGGCCGGCCGGTGGCCAGGGCGAAGTGGGCGCCGGACTCGATAGCGCGGACGACGACGTCGCGGGTGCGGGCGGTCACCCGGTGCGCGGGATCGATGAAGGTGCCGTCAATGTCGCTGGCGATAAAACGCGGGGCGGGAACCACTACTAGGCCTGTTCCTTACGGCCCATCCGGGACAGGCGCCGCAGCTGTCGGTTGGCTTTCTTGGCCAGCTTGTCGTCGGCCTTGCGCAGTTCCTTGGCGGTTTTGCGCTCGGCCTTCTGCTTGCGCTTGCGGGCCTTTTCGGCCTTGTCGGCGGCGTCCATGCGGTTGGCCTCGTCCAGGGTGGGTGCCACCCCGCCGCCGGCGGCCGGCCGCCACGCCAGGCCGTCCTCGAAGGGGCCGTGGTCGCGGTCGTAGTCGGCGCGCACCTGGTCCAGCAGGGCCTGCATGGCGGATTTGAGCCGGTCCATGTCGGCGACGACGTCACCGGTGACCTCGATGGGCGCGCCGACCTTGACGTGCACCGGCAGGTGGTTGCGGCCCAGGTTCTTCTTCCCGCCCTTGGTCCAGATGCGCTGGGAGCCCCAGCAGATCATCGGGATCAGCGGGACCTCGGCGGCCGCGGCGATGCGGGCCGCGCCGTTTTTGAACTCCTTGAGCTCGAACGAGCGCGAGATGGTCGCCTCCGGGAAAATGCCGACCAAGTGGCCGGCGTTGAGGTGCTCGACGGCGGCATCGACGGCGCCGGCGCCGCGGGCGCGGTCGACGGGCACGTGTTTCATCGTGCGCATGAACCGCCCGACGACGGGCACGTCGAAGATTTCCTTCTTCGCCATGAAGCGCACCAGGCGGCGTCCGCGCAGGTGGGCCGGCATGGAGCCGAAGATGAAATCGTAGTAGCCGGTGTGGTTCATCGCCAGCAGGGCGCCGCCGTAGGCCGGGATGTGTTCCATGCCTTCCACGGTGGTGACCACACCCTGCCAGTGCAGGACGCGGCGGGCCAGGCTGACGATGCCCTGATACATCGCCTCCGCGGCTTCGGCGTGCAGCCGGGTGTGCTCGGTGCCTTCCGGGATCCGGAACAGCCCGGAGCGCAGCTCGTACTTGGTCATCGGGTGGCGTCTTTCCGGGACTTTACTTCTTGGGCTCGAGAACGTCCTTGCCCACGAACGGGCGCAGGGCCTCGGGCACGACGACGGAGCCGTCGGCCTGCTGGTGGTTTTCCAGGATGGCCACGAGCCAGCGGGTGGTAGCCAGCGTGCCGTTGAGCGTCGCGGCGATGCGGGCCTTGCCGCTGTCGTCACGGTAGCGGGTCTGCAGGCGACGGCCCTGGAAGGTGGTGCAGTTCGAGGTCGAGGTCAGCTCACGGAAGGTGTCCTGGGTGGGGATCCAGGCCTCGGTGTCGAACTTGCGGGCGGCCGAGGAGCCCAGGTCGCCGCCGGCGACGTCGATGATGCGGTAGGGCACCTCGACGGCCGCGAGCATCTCGCGCTCCATGTTCAGCAGCTTCTGGTGCTGCTCTTCGGCCTCTTCCGGCTTGCAGTAGACGAACATCTCCAGCTTGTCGAACTGGTGCACGCGCAGGATGCCGCGGGTGTCCTTGCCGTAGGAGCCGGCCTCGCGGCGGAAGCAGGACGACCAGCCGGCATAGCGGATGGGGCCGTCGGAAAGGTCGATGATCTCGTCCTTGTGGTAGCCGGCCAGGGCCACCTCGGAGGTGCCGACCAGGTAGAGGTCGTCGCGCTCGAGGTAGTAGATCTCGTCCGAGTGCGCACCCAAGAAGCCGGTGCCGGCCATGATTTCGGGGCGGACCAGAACCGGCGGGATCATCAGCTGGAAGCCGTGCTCGCGGGCCTTCTGGGCCGCCAGCATCATCATGCCCAGCTGCAGGAAGGCGCCATCACCGGTGAGGTAGTAGAAGCGGGCGCCGCCGACCTTGGTGCCGCGGGTGGTGTCGATGAGGCCGAGGGACTCGCCCAGATCCAGGTGATCCTTGGGCTCGAAGTCGAAGGTCGGGACCTCGCCGACGTGCTCGAGCACCACGAAGTCGTCCTCGCCGCCGGCGGGAGCGCCCTCGACGACGTTGGACAGCTGGTACTGCAGCTCGTTGACCTTCTCCTCGGCCGCCTTCTGCTCGTCTTCTGCGGCCTTGACCTTGGCCTTGAGCTCGTTGGAGCCTTCCAGCAGCGCGGGGCGCTCCTCCGGGGAAGCCTGGCCGATCTTCTTGCCGAAGGCCTTCTGCTCGGAGCGCAGGTCATCGGCCTGGGAGATGGCGGAGCGGCGGCGCTCGTCGGCGGCCAGGAGGGCATCGACAAGCGCGGGATCCTCACCTCGGGTGACCTGAGAGGCACGGACGACGTCTGGGTTTTCGCGGAGGAATTTTAGATCAATCACGCATTTGATCCTACCCCACGACCCTATGGTTTGTATCCCCAACTCGACACCAAAATCCCATTTGCTTGCGGTGGTAATAACCAGGGCCTTACGATGGGAAATATGACCAGCCATCCGCACCTGCCACCGCGGGACATCGTGGACGGGCCCATCCCCAAGCACGCGCAGCTGCGCGACATCCTGGACGAGGTCTGCCGGACCACGCTAAAACCGGGGGATTTACTCCCCGGCGAGCGCCTGCTCGAAGAGACCTACGGGGTCTCCCGCATCACCGTGCGGCGGGCCATCGGCGACCTAGTAGCCGCCGGCCGGCTGCGCCGCGTCCGCGGCAAGGGCACCTTCGTCGCCCCCAACCCGCTGGTCTCCCGGCTGCACCTGGCGTCTTTTTCCGACGAGATGGGCGCCCAGGACGTAACGGCCTCGTCGAAGATCCTTTTGTCCGGGCGCACCGCCGCCCCCGAGGAGGTGGCCAAATTCTTCGGCACCGAACCAAACGTGCCGCACACCCACCTGCGCCGCCTGCGGCTGGGCGACGGCGAGCCCTATTCCATCGACGACGGCTGGTACAACTCGGCCTACGTGCCCAACCTGCTAGAAAACGACGTCTACAACTCCGTCTACAACATCCTCGACACCGACTTCGACGTCCCTATCACCGAGGCCGACCAGACCGTCACCGCCATTGCCGCCGATGCCGAGGTCGCCGACCTCCTCGAAGTCGATCCCGGCACCCCGCTGCTGCACATCATCCGGCAGTCGCGCTCGCGGGAAAAGCCCGTCGAGTGGTGTTCCTCGGTCTACCGCACCGACCGCTATCGGCTGACCACCCGCGTGGTTCGTGCGCTCGAACCTTAATGGGAAGGTAAACTGGCAATCCTTATGAGCACTGTGAAGACTTGGCGTTCCGCCGCCGCCATCCAGATTGCGCTGTGTGCTGCGCTCATCGCGGCGGTTTTCGTGGGCTCCTACGAGGTCGTAAGCAATTCCCAGGACTCTGCGACCCAGGCCGGTGGCGGCGGGACCGGCGGCGAGGCCGGCTCCGAAACCGAGGGCCCCGCCCCGACCTTTACCACCGCCGACAAGGGCTCCTGCGTGACGTGGGACTTCAGCGGCTCCGGCGAGGTCACCAACTTCGAGCAGACCGATTGCGGCGAGGAGCACCGCTTCGAGGTCGCCTCCCGCGAGGACCTGAGCATCTACCCGACCAGCGAGTTCGGCGAGTCGGCCCCGCGGCCTGACATCGAGCGCCAGGCCAAGCTGCGCGAGGAGCTCTGCCACGGCGCCGTGCTCCAGTACCTGGACGGCCAGTACGATCCGTCCGGGCGCTTTTCCATCGCCCCCATCCTGCCGCCGAAGGCCGCGTGGGACGAGGGCGACCGCACCATGCTCTGCGGCCTGCAGACCACCGACGAGCGGGGCACCCCGCTGGAGACCAAGGGCAAGGTCGCCGAGGTGGATCAGGCCAACATCGCCAAGCCGGGCGAGTGCCGCTACATCGACGACAACCAGGTGCTGCACACCGTCGACTGCGCGGATCCGCACCAGCTGGAGACCACCCAGATCGTGGACCTGTCGGCCCAGTTCCCGGACTCCTACCCCGCCGACGAGGACCAGAACAGCTACCTCGAAAAGACCTGCACCGACGCCGCCATCGAGTACCTGGGCAGCGAGGAGGCCCTCTACCAGTCCACGCTGCAGCCGTACTGGGGTTCCATCTCGGAGGCCTCCTGGAACGGCGGGACCTCCTCGGTCAACTGCGCGCTGATGCACCCCAATGACCAGGCCGGCTTCTCGGAGATCACCGGTTCCGCCCGCGACGGCCGCGACGCCATGCTCATCGATGGCCAGCCGCCCAAGGAACAGCCCAAGCGCAACCCGCGCCGCGAGGACGCCGGCGCCTCTACCCCGGCTCCCGCACCGGCGCCGGCTCAGTAAGATCAGCAAAGATGTACGCCGTCAGCGAGGAGCGCTTCGACGAACTAGTCGACGACGCGCTGGATAAAATCCCCGAGGAATTCGCGCGTCGCATGCGCAACCTGGCCATCCTCGTGCGCGATTACCACGAGGACGACCCCTACACGCTGGGCCTCTACGAGGGCGTGGCCCTGACCGAGCGCACCCATGACCACACCGGCTTCCTGCCGGACGCCATCTTCATCTACCGCGGCGCGCTCCAGGACTACTGCAACAGCGAGGAAGAGCTAGCCCACGAGGTGGAGGTCACCGTTTTCCACGAGCTGGGCCACTATTTCGGCATCGAGGAAGAAGACCTCCACCGCCTCGGCTGGGGCTAGCCCAGGTCGGTGTCCGCCCACTGGGTGGCGGTCCAGTGGCCGAAGTCCTCGCCGCGCGGCTCGAGGACGGTGTAGCGGCAGTTCGGCAGGTAGCCGGTGAAGGCGAAGTCGGCATCGATGCCGGCGGCGTGCCGGGTCATCACGCGGATGGCCGCGCCGTGGGAGACGACGATGGCGTCTTTTTCGGCGCCGGCGGATTCGGCATCGGCCAGCTGGGCGGCCAGGTGTTCGAGGACCGGGCGGTAGCGGCCGTCGACGTCGGGGTAGGTCTCGCCGCTGGGCAGGCAGGCCGCGGGATCGCCGTCGATCCAGCCGCGCAGGGCGACCTGGAAGCTGCGGTGGGCGTCCTCGCTGTTGTCCATCTCGAAGTCGCCGACGAAAATCTCGTGCAGCCCGGGCACCACGTCCACGGCGACGGAGAACTCGGGCAGGCCGGCCTCCACCTCGAAGGCGCGCATGGCCAGCTGCGCGGTCTGCTGGGCGCGCAGAGCCACGGAGCAATACACCGGGCCCAGGCGCTCCGCGCCGACGATGCCCGCCAGCGCCCGGCCGGCGTCCTGGGCCTGGTAGCGGCCCCGTTCGGACAGCTCCGCGCCCGGCGGGCGGGTGTCGAGGCGCCGGTTGATATTAGATAAGGTCTGGCCGTGCCGAAGCAGGATGATTCTACCGCTCATACCTGCCTACTTTAGGGTCTTATGCGCCGGATTGCAGGGCGCGGACCCAGGCATCGGCGGCGGCGAGATCCGGCATCGTGGGCGCGGGGGCATCGGCCTGCCCGGCGGGCCAGGATCCGAGGAAGATGATCTCCTCGCAGCGCAGCCACAGCGCGCGCAGGGCCTCGGCGACGGGGCGGTCGTCGATGTGGCCGTACAGGTCCACGTAGAAGCGGTAGGTGCCCATCTTCCGGCGGGTCGGCCGCGACTCGATGCGCGTCATGTCCACCCCGCGGTGCGCGAACTCCTGCAGGGCGCCGACCAGGGTGCCGGGCTGGTTGGGCAGGGTGAAAATGACGCTGGTCCGGTCGTGCCCGGTGCGCGGCGTGGGCCGCCCCGGCGGGCCGACCAGTACGAAGCGGGTGGCGGCCCCGGCCACGTCCGCGACCCCGGCGGCGTGGGTGTGCAGGCCGAAGAGCTCGGCGGCCCGGGCGGGCACGGCCGCGCAGTCGACGTCGCCGGCGGCCACGGCCTGCGCCGCCGCGGCGTTCGAGCTCGCGGGGTGGAAGTCCACCTCCGGCAGGTTCTCGCGCAGCCAGCCGCGCACCTGCTGATAGGCCACCGGGTGGGTGCTAAACGTGCGGCACGCGGCCAGCTCCACCCCGGGCCGCGTCACGACGGAAAAGACCACCGGGATATCGACCTCGCGGTAGATCTGCAGCGGGGAGCCCTCGACGACGGCGTCGAAGGTCGCGGTCACCGCGCCGTCCACGGAATTCTCGATGGCCACGCAGGCGCGCTCGGCCCCGCCGGCGCGCACTAAGGCGCAGGCGGCGTGGGGGGAATCGACGGCGACGGGCTCAACGTCGCTGCCGGCCGTGAGCTCGCCCAGCGCGGCCTCGGTAAAGGTACCCGCCGGTCCTAGGAATGCAACCTTCATCGTCATGCGCTCTAGCCTAGCCGGTTAGGCTGTAGACCTATGGAATTCTCCCACGCGCAATTGGCCGCGGATTTGGCCGGGCTCGGCCCCCGCGAGCACGGCTTTACCTATATCGACCACGAGCGGCTGGCCCACCCGGGCCCGCCGCGGCCCGGTCGGTTGAGCGGCTGGGTGTTAAGCGCGAAGGACCTCAACGACGTGGCCGGGATGCCCACCACGCTGGGCTCGGCTAAGCGCGCCTACTTGGCCACCGAGACCGATCCCTTCATCGCGGAGCTGGAGGCGGCCGGCGCCGACATCGTGGGCAAGTCCGCCGCCCCCGAGCTGGGCCTGCGCGTGGACACGGAGCCGGTGGATCTGCCGCACCCGGACAACCCCCGCTACCCCGGCTGCACCCCGGGCGGGTCTTCCGGCGGGGCGGCCATCCAGGTCGCCCGCGGGCTGGTGCGCGCGGCCCAGGCCAGCGATGGCGGCGGGTCTATCCGCGTGCCGGCCGCCGCGTGCGGGGTCGTCGGCTTCAAGCAATCCGGCAGGGAGCTGGGCGTGCCCGGGTTTATCACCCGCTCGGTCGCCGATACCGCCCTACTGCACGACCTGCCGTTGAAAACGCCCGGCCGGTGGCGTATCGGCGTGCTGACCCAGCCGCTGTTCGCCGGCGTGCGGGTGGCCGACCACATCCTGCGCGCCGTCGCCGAGGCCGCCGCGGCGCTCAAGGCCGCCGGCTTTGAGGTCATCGAGGTCTCGCCCTACCCGCATTCGGAGGAGACCTTCGCCGCCTTCACCCGCATCTTCTCCTCCCGGATGGCGGGGCTGGGCCCGCAGGAGGGCTACGCCGAGTGGGTCCGACAGCTGGGGCGCGGCTTCAGCGACGCGGAGGTCGACCGCGCCCACCAGCACGCCGCCCAGCTGCCGCAGCTGTTGTCCGGCTACTGGGCCGTCGATGCCCTGCTCACGCCCATGCTGGCCTTCGATCCGCCGCGCATCGGCGCGTTTAACCGCCTGCCGCACGCGGAGAATTTCGCGGAGCAGACCCGCTGGTCGCCGTGGGGTTCGCTGTTTAACGTCGCGCACCTGCCGGCGATTAGCCTGCCCTGGCAGGTCCCCAACCACCCGCCCGTCGGCGTGCAGCTGGGCGGCATCACGCTTGCCGATGCCGAACTCCTCGCCCTAGCCCACCTCCTCCACCCATGACGCCGGAATCCCCGACCCCGGCGGTCACGGCCCGGCGCACGCTGGTGGCCGAGGTCATCATCGTCCTGTCGCTGTCTTTTGGCGTATCCGGCGTGCGCTCGCTGCTGCGCCTGGTGGATTCGCTACTGGATCCGGCGCCCCTTTCCGAGCAGTCGGTGACGCTGAATTCCTCCCAGTCCGCCATCGCGTGGCTGGACGTCGGCCTGCAGCTGTGCTCGGCCGGCGTGCTCTTTGCCTATGGCGCCCTGGCGCTCTACCTGCTGCGGGTGGGGCCGGCGCCGGTGCGGCGGGCATCGCTGAGCGTAGGCGGGGACAGCCTGCGCGGGGCGGGGCTGGCCGCGCTGATTGGCCTGCCGGGCCTGGCCCTCTACGTCGGCGCCGTGCACCTCGGGCTGTCCAAGGTGGTTGTGCCCGCGGAGTTTTCCCACCCGCTGGTCGAGGCGCCGGTGCTGCTGCTGTGGTCGGCGGCGAACGCCTTCGGCGAGGAAACCGTCGTGGTGGCCTGGCTGATGACCCGGCTGAAACAGCTGGGCTGGAAGCTGCCCGCCGTGCTGGCCGCGACTTCTATTCTGCGCGGTTCCTACCACCTCTACCAGGGGATTTCCGCCGGTTTCGGGAACCTGCTCATGGGCGTGGTCTTTGGCTATTATTACCACCGCACCGGCAAGGTCGCGCCCCTTATCATCGCGCATTTTCTCATCGATGCCGTGGCGTTTATCGGTTATTCCCTACTCAGGGATCCGTCGCTTTTCGGTTTGTTGGGCTAGGTCTGGGCGCGGGCGCCTTGTAGGCTATAGCGCATGAATTATTCAGGACGCGACCATGACCGGGAATCCCGCCGCGCCGGCGATGACTTCGTGCGCGGGGCGGACGGTCGCATCCTGAAAGACCGCTACGGCCGGCCCATCCGCAAGCGGCCCACAGGCTCGCAGGCCGCGTCACATGCCGCCCCGCCGCGGCAAACGCCTCCCCGGCAAACGCCACCGCGGCAGACGCCGCCGCGGCAGGTTCCCCCGGCGCAGCCCCAGCAGCAGGCACAGCAGCAGCCGCCGCGCCAGAAACCGCTGCCGGCCTACGCGCAGCCGCACTACCAGCAGCAGTACCGCCAAGAACACCGCCAGGACTACCCGCCGCAGCCGGAGGCCCCGCGCCGCTACCGGGTGCCGGCGCCGCCGGAGGGGCATCGTCCGCACCGGCGCCGCAAGCGCACCAGCCCGGTCAAGGGCTGCCTGGGCTGCGCCGGCTGGGTGCTGGCCATCGTGGTGGTCGCCAGCCTGGTGCTGATGCTCTGGGCCGATACGCGGCTGACCCGCGTGGAAGCCATGCCCGAACAGCAGGTGGCCAAGACCGCCGGCACCAACTGGCTGCTGGTCGGCTCGGATTCGCGCCAAGGCCTCACCGAGGAACAGCAGGCGGAGCTGGGCACCGGCGGCGACGTCGGGGTGGGGCGCACGGACACCATCATGCTGCTGCACATCCCGTCCAGCGGGAAGGCGCAGCTGATCTCCATCCCGCGCGACTCTTATGTCTCCGTGCCGGGCTTCGGCCAGGACAAGGTCAACGCCGCCTTCACTTACGGCGGCCCGCAGCTGCTGACCGAAACCGTCGAGGGCGCCACGGGCCTGCACATCGACCACTACGCCGAGATCGGCATGGGCGGGCTGGCCAACGTGGTCGACTCCGTCGGCGGCGTCGACATCTGCGTGGCCGAGCCCATCAACGACCCGCTGGCCAACCTGGACGTCCAGCCCGGCTGCCAGAAGCTTGACGGCCCGACCGCCCTGGGTTACGTGCGCACCCGCGCCACCGCCATGGGCGACTTGGACCGCGTGGCCCGCCAGCGCGAATTCTTCGCCGCGCTGCTGGACAAGATCACCTCGCCGGCCACGCTGATTAACCCGTTTAGGACGGTCTCGCTGGTCAACCACGCGGCCTCGTCCTTCATCGTGGGCGAGCACGAGCACGTCTGGCACCTGGCCCGCGTGGCGCTGGCCATGGGTACCGGCGTGGAGACCCAGACCATCCCCATCGGCGGTTTCATGGACACCGAGGTCGGCAACGTGGTCCTGTGGGACGACGCGCAGGCTCAGCAGCTCTTCGATTCGCTGCGTTAGCGTAGGGTGACCTGGCGGGACTTCAGGTTCTGCAGCTGCTTGCGCTCGTCGGCGCTCAGCTGCGCATCGTTAGCGATTTCGGATTCCAGGGCGGCGTCGACGCGCTGGAGTTCGGACTCGAAGGAGGCCGGGTCGGCATCGGCCGGCAGGTCGAAGACTGGGGCGATGACGCCGTGGGTGCGGAAGACACCGGCGAACTTGGTGCCCTCGCCGAGGTTCATCTCCTCGCGGGCGGCCACGCGGGCAATCGCGTTGAGGAAAGGGGACTCGTCGTCGGTGGGGCGGACCCAGCGGATATAAGACTTGTCGCCGCCGGCGGCCCAGAAGGCGGTGCCGCTGATATCGGCGCCGACCGGGTGGGTCTCCACCACGGACTGGTTGGCGGCCTGCAGGGACTGCTGGACGGCCGGGTTGCTGGGAGCGCCCTCGGGCACCCACCAGGAAAAGTCCTGGAAGACCTCGACGTCGAGGTCTACGGAGGCATCGATAAGCTCGCTGAGCTGCGGCTCCGAACCGTCCGCGGCCGTGGACTCGAGGGTCTCGCCCGCGCCGTGGTTTTTCACCCAGTTCAGGGCGAAGGCCAGGTCGCGACCCGGGTTGTGGGTGTGCGACTGGACCTGCAGGGCCACGAAGGCGGCCCCGCCGTACTCGTCGTCCCGGATGAGCGCCGCCGATGCACCCGGCAGCACCGTGGCCAGGTACACGTCGCGGTCGATGCCCTTGACCGGCAGCTTCGCGTACGCCGAGGGGACGAACTCCTGCATGGCCACCAAGGTGGATTCCGCTTGCAGTCCGCCGAAGGGGCGCGGGTCCTTTTCTAGGGCAGCGCGCTCGGCCGCGCGGGCGGCGAGCTTGGCCTGCCGGCGGGACATGCCCTCCGGCAGATCTTCCTTTTTCTTCTTCTTTTTAGCCATGCCCCCTAAGATACCTGGCGTTTAATACTTAATGGCGTGGAGGGCGACTTCCGGCTGGTTCGTGGCCAGCACGTCGACGCCGTTGGCCCACGCCCACTTGATGTCGGCCTGCCGGTCCACGGTCCACAGGTAGGTCGGCAGCCCGTGCGCGCCGATGGCCGAGGGCTGTATCTTGGCGCGCATGAGCGACATGCCCAGGCCCGTCGCGTCCGGCAGCAGCATGTCCCGCCGGTTGACGTGGCGCTCCCAGTCGCGGCGCAGGTAGATGCGGTCCACCTGCGGCGCCAGCTGCCGCATGCGGCGGATGGCCCGGCGCGAGAAAGAAATGACGTGGATGCGCGGATCATTCAGCATGCCCGCATACCGTAGGCGCAGCACGACCTGCTCTTCCAGCACGTCGCCCGGGGTGCCGGGGTGCTTGGTCTCGATGTAGAGGTGCCGGTCGGTGGCGCGGACGAGTTCGAGCAGCTCGTCGAGGAGCAGCGGCCGCTGCCCGCCGCCGATGTCCGCGCGGGCGACCTCCGCCCACTTCATGCGGGAAATCACGCCGGTGCGGTCCGCGGTCCGGTCCAGCTTGGCGTCGTGGATGACCACCACGTAGCCGTCCTGGGTCAGGCGGACGTCGCATTCGATGCCCCAGATGTCCAACCGCAGCGCCGCCGCGAAAGATGCCTCGGAGTTTTCCGGGTATTTGCCGGAATATCCGCGGTGAGCCACGATATCCACGCGCGCAAGCCACCTCTTTTCTTCTGCCGCCCGGTTAGGTCTCTGGAGCCGACCTTTCACACTCTAACCCCGTTCCGGCTGTCCTGCAGAGGGGCCGAGGTTCTGCAATGATGGCAGGCATGAAACGCTTCCTCCGGCGCACGGGCTACCGCTTCGCTAGCGGTGCGCTGCGCGCGGGCATCTTCTCGCTCGAGGTCTTAAGCGATCTCACGCCGGGGGTGCGCATGACCGGGCGGCGCCGGCTGCCACAGAACATGGCCGGCGGGATCCTGGGCGCGGAGCTGGCCACGTGGGCGGCCATCTCGCCCTCGCTGCTGCCGCGGCCGTGGTGGGTGACCGCCGCGAACGTGGCCATCGGGCAGGCGGCCGGCCACTGGGCGGGCGCGACCGCGGCCTATGTGGCGAAGGAATTCCTGCGTTCTATCGGCAAGCGCCCGCAGGACCGGCTGACCTACCAGTACCGGCACCGGATCGCGCTGGGGCTGGCGGCAGTGACGGCGGGCATGACCGCGCTGTCGGTGCGCAACCAGCGCAAGCAGGCGCAGCTGGTGGACAAGGACAACGACCGCGGCCCGGCCCAGGCCCTGGCCGGTACCGTCGTGGGCACCCTGGGATATGGCAGCCTGCTGCTGCTGGGCGAGGCGGTGCAGGCCTCCGTCGACCAGCTGTCGAAGGGGCTGCGGCGCTGGCTGCCGGCGCTGGTGGCCTGGCCACTGGGCGCGGCCGGCCTGGCGGCGGTGGTCTTCGTCTTGTCCAACCGCGTGCTGTTTAGGACCTGGATCCGCAACGTGACCGCCCGCGCCCAAGAGCTCAACCGGACGGTTTTCCCGGGGTCCACCATGCCCTGGGAGCCGGAGCGCTCCGGCTCGCCGTGGTCCTACGAGCCGTGGACAGCCGTCGGGTTGCAGGGGCGCTCCTTCCTATCCAGCGGGCCGCGCGCGGACGACATCAAGGCAGCGATGGACTGCGAGCGCGCCCACGAGCCGATCCGCATCTATGCCGGGCTGGTGCCGGGCCGCTCCATCCGCAACGCCGCCCGCCAAGTCATCGCGGAGATGGAGCGCACCGGCGCGTTCTGGCGCAACACGATTGTCATCCAGATGCCCGCCGGCTCCGGCTGGCTCAACAACTGGTCCACCTGCTCCTACGAGTTCCTCACCCGCGGCAACTGCGCCACGGTCACGCTCCAGTACGACGTTCTGGCCAGCGTGTTTTCCTACGTGGTGGATCCGGACGGGCCCGTGCGGGCCGCTTGGGAGCTCATCACGGCGG
The DNA here is from genome assembly GCF_053546955.1 of Corynebacterium sp. 32222D000AT. NCBI lineage: Bacteria > Bacillati > Actinomycetota > Actinomycetes > Mycobacteriales > Corynebacteriaceae > Corynebacterium > Corynebacterium sp. 32222D000AT. The sequence continues at coordinate 14,835 of NZ_JBPPVW010000021.1, forward strand.
TCAAGCACCGCCTGGAAGACTTGCCGGAGGGCGACCGCCCGCGGCTCTACTTCGCCGGCGAGTCCCTGGGGGCCTACGCCATCCTGGACAACTACGAGTCCGTGGACGACCTGCTCGCTGCCTGCGAAGGCGCCGTGTTTTCCGGCCCGCCCCGCATGAGCCGTTTTACTTCCGAGCTCCAGCGCGATCCCGGCTCCCTGGAGCGCGTGCCGGTCATCGATGGTGGCAAGCACATCCGCTTCGCCGCAGCCACCCCGCACACCCGGCACGACGCTTTCGGCCACAGCTACCCGCAGACCTGGCAGCGCCCGCGCGTGCTGATTGCCCAGCACGCCTCCGATGCCATCGTGTGGTGGGACAAGGCGCTGGCCTTCCGGCGGCCGGGCTGGATTCACGAGCCACAGCCCGACACGGCGTACGCCGACACCTTCAAGGAGATGTTCTGGGCTCCGTTTATCACCTTCTGGCAGATCGGGCTCGACCAAGTCAACTCCCTCAACGTGCCCGGCGGGCACGGGCACAACTACTTCTCCGAGATGTTCTGGTACTGGGACAGCGTTCTCGGCTCGCAGTCCCGCGTGGCGCTGACCCCTAGCCGGGCGCGCCGGATGGAGGAGTTCATCCGCCGCGACGCCTAGGCGCTCCTACCGCCCTATCCGCACTTGACGCCGGTGCTGTGGTGCGGGCAGTAGCCGTGCGGGTTCTTGGCCAGGTACTGCTGGTGCTCGTCCTCGGCTAGGTAGTACTCGCCGGACGGGGTATCGCCGAGCAGCTTTACCTCGGTGGTGGTCTCGCCGAAGCCGTGGTCGGCCAGCTTGTCCGCGTAACGCTCGACCAGCTTCTCGATGACCTCTTTGTCCTCCTGCGTGCGCGGGTAGAACGCCGAGCGGTACTGGGTGCCGACGTCGTTGCCCTGGCGGTAGCCCTGGGTCGGGTCGTGGGCCTCCAAGGCCTTGACCACCAGCTCTTCCAGGCTGATCTGCTGCGGGTCGTAGGTGACCTCGACGACCTCGGCGTGGTTGGTCAGGCCGCGGCAGACCTCGTAGTAGGTCGGGTTCGGGGTATTACCGCCGGCGTAACCGACCGAGGTGGACTCCACCCCGCCAGTTTCCCAGTACATCTTCTCTACGCCCCAGAAGCAGCCGATGCCCAGCAGGAGGGAGCGCTGCCCCTCCTTCCACGGGCCGGTAATCGGCGTACCGAGGACGGCATGCGTTTGTGGCTCGGGAAGCACCGGCTCTGCGCGACCCGGCAGGGTTTCTTGTGCGTCGACAATCTTCGGCGCCGGTCCAAACAACCACGACATGGTTTAGTTCCTTTCCGGATTAATTTCGGGACAATCTCAACGAACAATTTTGAAGTTGTACTGCGGGTTTATAGATTTTTGCAAGAATTTCGTTGCGAAATCTACAAACCAGCCTATTATGGGGCCCGTACCCAACGAAAGGATAATAATCATGGCTGTTTACGAACTTCCCGACCTGCCGTACGACTACGACGCCCTAGAGCCGCACATCTCCGCGGAGATTATGCAGCTGCACCACGACAAGCACCACAACACCTACGTGCAGGGTGCTAACGCTGCACTCGAGGCTCTCGAGGCCGAGCGCAACGGCGAGGCTAACGCTGACCGCATCCGCGCCCTGTCCAAGAACCTGGCGTTCAACCTGGGTGGCCACACCAACCACTCCATCTTCTGGAAGAACCTGTCCCCGAACGGTGGCGGCCAGCCGACCGGCGAGCTGGCTGAGGCCATCGACCGCGACTTCGGCTCCTTCGAGAAGTTCCAGGCTCACTTCGCTGGCGCTGCTACCAGCCTGCAGGGCTCCGGCTGGGCCGTGCTGGGTTACGACCACATCGCCGGCAAGCTCATCATCGAGCAGCTGACCGACCAGCAGGGCAACGTTTCCGTTAACTTCACCCCGCTGCTGATGCTGGATATGTGGGAGCACGCATACTACCTGCAGTACAAGAACGTGAAGGCTGACTACGTCAAGGCCTTCTGGAACGTCGTCAACTGGGACGACGTTGCCGAGCGCCTGGCTGCCGCTGAGAAGTAAGAAAAGCAACTCAGCGCCTTCCAGCGTTTCCAGCTAAAGGGCCGGCCCCCGCGCGGGGGTCGGCCCTTTTTCGATCCTGTAGGATGCGCGGAAAATCGGCTTCTACCACCAGGTCTGCGCGTATCCCCAGGACACCGTTCGCCTTCAGGCGCAAAGGCCGATGGATTGACATAGCAAAGCCCCCTTGACGGTAAAGCACGCTTAACATATACTCGTATACGTAAAGCACACTTGACTAAAACGCGGCCAGAGTAAGGCCAAAAGCCGAAGCAAGCCGGCGATGTCACTCAGGCCAGGAAAGGGGTAAACCATGGAAACGAAAACACGCCTCGGCCGGATGCGTTCCGGCGGCAGCCAGCGCAAGCTGATGTTGACCTCCGCTGCGGCAGGTGCGATGACCGCGGTCATAGTTGGCGCGGTTCTGACCACACTGACGGGCCACACGGGAGTATCCGCCGGGTTGACCGTCATGATATACGCCGCGTGCCTGTTCCCGGTGGGGTTCGTCGCATGGTGGGCTGTGTTGGTAGACCGCTCAACCATCGCGGGGGCGCCGGCCCAGCCGGAGAAATCAATCGAGTCTCGCTGGTACGACCAGGCAGCCCAAAGCACTTTCCACGTCTGCCTGTGGGCAGTAGGCGCGCTCGGAGTGGTCTCGGTATTCTGGGACTTCCAGGTCTCCGCCCACTGGTTAACCATCGGTCTAGGCACGTTCCTAGCGGTCGTTTTCTGGGGTTCGTACCTGCTCCACAAGCGGCGCGAGTCCTAAGCGCTATGAACAACCGGCTACGCGAGTACCGCGCTACACACAACCTGTCCCAACAAAAACTGGCCGACACCTTAGGCGTATCCCGCCAGACGGTCATCAGCCTGGAAAAAGGTCGCTACGATCCGTCGCTGCCGTTAGCGTTCCAGCTGGCAGCCTTCTTCGACTGCACGATCGAGGACCTTTTCATCCCGGATTAGCCCCCTGTTAGCCTCCGCTAACACCCGGCCTGGCAGCCGGGCGCCCCTCAGCCTGGCAGGCGAAGTCGCGGAACTGGGCGACGGCCGGGGCGTCGTCGCCGGGGCGCCAGACCAGGCCGAGCTCGCGGTAGGCTGGCGGGTCTAGCGGGATGACGTTGCGGGCCTGCAGGTACGGGTCTTCCAGCGGCAAAAGGGCGCTGCCCAGGCCGGCTTCGACGAGCCCCGCGACGGTGGTCAGCTCCATCGACTCGAAGACGAAGCGCGGGGTGATGTCGGCCGCGGCGACGAGGTCGTCCAGGAACATACGGGTCCCGTAGCCCGGCAGCATGCCGATGAAGGGCTCGCCGTCGAACTGCGCCATCGTGACGGTATCGGCGTTGCCCACCCAGTGCTCGGCGGGCACGGCAATGCCAAGGCGCTGGCGTTCCAGCAGCGCCCAGCTCAGCGCGTGCGGGGCGGCATCGAGCGGGCGCGGGCCCACGAGCGCGAGGTCGGCCTCGCCGGCCAGGACGCGGTCGACCAGCTCTTGGGCTGCGCCTTGGTGGAGTTGGAACTCGACGTGCGGGTAGCGGGCGCGGTAAGTGCGCAAGAGGTCGGGGACCATCCAGGTGCCCAGCGAGTGCATGAAATCCAGGCGCACCGTGCCCCGGTCGGGGTCCATCAGGCGGGCGACCTCCGCGGTCCCGCGGGAAAGCTCCGCCACGGCTGTGCGCGCGTGGGCAGAAAACCCGCGCCGCGACTGTTGAGCACCACGCGGTGGCCAACACGGTCGAAGAGGCTCGCGCCGGCGGCCTTTTCCACGCGTTGGATGCGCCGGCTGAGGGTGGGTTGGCTGATGCCGAGGCTGTCGGCGGCCGCCCCGACGGCGCCGGTCTCCGCGGTGGCAATGAAACCGCGCAGGTCATCCACATTCATGCAGGAAGTGTATCAACTCTTGCTATTTTCCACATTTTACACATAGACCCCGCGCGGGCATGCTGAGAATATGCCGAGAGCCATGCCCCGAAATACCCGCGCCACCGTCGCCATGCTCTGCGTCGGGTTGGCGGTCTTTTCCTGCCTGTATTCCACCCAGGCCATCCTGCCGGAGCTGGTCAGCGAGGTGGGCTTGAGCTCCACGGCGGCCGCGCTGACGGTCTCCGCGGCGACGGGCGCGCTGGCGGTCTGCGTGGTACCCGCCTCCATCCTCTCCGAGCGCTTCGGCCGCGGGCGGATCCTTTTGGTCTCCTGCCTGGCGGCCACGCTGGTTGGCTTCGCGGTGCCGTGGGCGTCCAGCCCCGCGCTACTCATCGGGCTGCGCGCCGTCCAGGGCGCCCTCATGGCGGGCGCGCCCGCGGTGGCGATGGTCTGGCTCTCGGAAGAGCTTAACGCCCGCGCGCTGCCGCGGGCGATGGGCCTGTATATCGCCGGCACCTCCATCGGCGGCCTGATGGGGCGCCTTATCCCCTCTGGCCTGCTGGAGCTGACCTCGTGGCGCTGGGCGCTGGCCGGTTCCGCGCTGGTCTCCTTCCTCTTCGCCGTCGCGGCGGCGTTCCTGCTGCCGAAGCAGCGCAACTTCACGGCCAAAGCTCTTAACCCCCGGCGCGAGTTCGCCGCCATGCTCGAGCACTGGCGGACCAAGGAACTCGGCCTGCTGTTCTTGGTCGCCCTGCTGGCGATGGGCTCTTTCGTCTCCATCTACAACTTCATCTCTTTCCGACTCATCGAGACCTTCGGGCTGCCGCAGGCGCTGGTCAGCTTCGTCTTCCTGCTTTATCTCTTCGGCACCTGGTCGTCTGCCCAAGCCGGCAAGCTGGCCGCCGAGCACGGCCGGGGGACCACCCTGCTGGGCGCGTGCGTGCTCTTCGGCGTGGGCATCGCGCTCACCCTGGGCCCCCTGGTGGCAACGATTGCCGGCATGCTGCTGCTGACCGTGGGCTTTTTCGCCGCCCACTCCACGGCCAGCGGCTGGGTCGGCGCCGTGGCTAAACACGACCGGGCGGAGGCCTCCAGCATGTACGTCTTTTGCTATTACTTCGGCTCCTCGGTGCTGGGCGCTTTCGCGGGAACGCTGTTCGGGGCGTTCAACTGGTCCATCTTCGTGGCCTTCTACGTGCTGGTTTCCGTGATCCTTATCGCCATCGCCGCAACGCTGAAGCGGCGCGCGGTGGGATAAACTAGGGAAATTATGGAGAAAATACCCAACAAGAAGTGGTCGGGGAAGAGCTGGCACCGCCGCGCCAGCAAGCCAATCACGCTGTGGATGATGGTCTTCATCCTGGCCGGGGCGGTGCACACCCTCATCCCTAATTACCGTTGGGTGCTCATCCACCTGTTCACCCTGGGCATGGTGACCAACAACATCGTCGTCTGGTCGCAGTACCTGACCGAGAAATTCGTCCAAGCCCGCCTGCCCGACTCGGCCCGCCCGAACCAGCTGCGGCGGATCTACATCCTCAACGTGGGCGTGGTTCTGGCCATCATCGGCCAGGCCCTCGACGACATCTGGGATCTGCACTTCATCCTCACGCAGCTGGGCGCACTCATCGTCGGCGCCATGCTGCTCTGGCACGGCGCTAGCCTGACCCAGCAGTGGCGCGGGATCGACAGCGCCAAGCGCTTCCGCCCCATCATCCTGGGCTACGTCGGCTCGGCGCTGTGCCTGCCCGTCGGCGCGTTCTTCGGCGCCATCTTGTCCATGGGCCTGTCCGAGCCCTGGTACGGGCGGTTGCTGACCGCCCACGTGGTGGCCAATATCGGCGGTTTCGTCGGCTTGGCCGCCGCGGCCAGCCTGACGGTGCTCTTCCCCACCATGTGGCGGACCAAGGGCATCACCACGCGGATGAACCCGACGCTCATCCTCCTCGCGGTGGGCACCGCCGTGACCATCGCGGGCGCGCTCAGCAGCCTCGCGTGGCTAACCGGCGCGGGCCTGGTGGTCTACGCCGCCGGCTGGCTGGCCAGCCTCCAGCAGTGGCTGCGCAACGTCGGCGCCGTGCTGGCCGAGCCGCGCGACCGGGTCAGCTACCCGGCGGTCTCCGTGCTGGCGGCGGTGACCTGGCTGGCGCTGACCATCGTCTACCTGGCCGTCAAGGTTTTCATCAGCGGCGACCCGGAGCCGCTGCCGACGCTGCCACTGCTCATCGGCTTCGCCGGCCAGCTGCTCATCGGTGTGCTCAGCTACATCATGCCCACGACGATGGGCGGCGGCCCCGCAGCCGTGCGCGCGGGCCTGAAGGAGATGAACCGCGGCGGTCTGTTCCGCTCCACGCTGATTAACGGCGGGCTCATTATCTGGCTGATTACGCAAAAGTCCTGGCTCGCGGTCTTCTCCTCGGTGCTGTGCATCATCCCGCTGGCCGCCTTCCCCATCTTCATGATCCGCGCGGTCAAGGCGCAGAAGGCCGTGCTGATGAAGCAGGCCGAGGGCCCGGAGCCGGGGACCGAGTCCCAGTGGGGGCAGATCACTGCTGGTCTGGTGACCCTGGCGCTGCTGTTGGCGGTTTTTGGAGGTATCTAACGCCCGGCGCGCCCGCGCTCATCCAGTCGCGGACCGCGCGGGTGGCGCGCGTGTCGTCCGCGTTGTACGTCAGCAGTGCCTCGCGCACGGCGGTATCCCCGCGCAGCGCCGCCCGGCGCGCGGTCACGGATTCCTCGCCGGCGAAATCGCCCTGCCGCCAGTGAAAGCCCGCGTGCGGGGCCACGGCCTTGAGCCCTAGCCCGGACGGCCCAAGGAAATGGGCCTTGACGTGGGCGAACAAGTCGACCCACTCGGGCGAGGATAGGAAGCTTTCCACCTCGGCCAACGCGGGCTGACCGAAGCGCTTGGCGGACATGCGCATCCAGTGGTTCTCGCCGTGCGCGGAGTAGCAGTAGGCCGCGAAGGTCTGGCCCGCCGCGTGGGCGCGAGCCCGGATGCCCATCAGCCAGTCCCAGAACGCAGAGAAGTTGTGGGCCTCGGCCCTCCCGCCTAGCGGCTCCCAGGTCACGAAGGGGTGGTATTCGCCGGCATACCACGCACCCCAGAGGTAGGCGCCTTGGTCCAGGTAGGCCTCCATGTCCACGTCGACCTCCACGTCGGCGCGCGGGACGGTCGGCACGTCGCGGGCCAGCAGCGTTATCCCCTCCCGCCACGCGGCGGCGAGCTGGGAGGCCGGGTAGAGATCGGCATCGATAAGCGCCTGGACGCTGTCAATGCCCTGCTCGCGGTACGGGTCGGCCTTATCGCCGGGCAAGAACAGGCTGATGTCGTCGACGGCTGCCAACTCCGGCTCGCAGACGGGCCAGAACCGGCAGCTGGCGCATTCTTTGACCCGGCGCGGCGCCTGAGGCAGCGGGCGGGCCAGGGCGGTATCCAGCGCGGCCTGGTAGCGCTGCGTTTCGGTGAAGAAGGTCAGCTGGCGGTCCTGCCCAATGATCCCGGCCCGGCCCGCGTACTGCTCGCCAAGGGTCCGCTCCGCAAGCGCCAGCCGGTAGCCGTCGGCCACGTGGTGGCGCGCCTGGTAGGGCAGCGGCAGGGGATCGCTCAGCCCCAGCCGATGGGTGGGCACGCCCGGCAGCGTCTTGCCGGGCTTCTTCCGCGCCACGCGGTGGTTGGAGACCAGCACCGGGACGATCCCGTCCGCGGTGCGCAACAGAAGGTCGACGTTGACGGCTACCCCCTCGGCGATGAGTACCCCGCCGGTGATGTGGGTGTGCGCGCCACCTAGGGCGCGCTGGGTGGCGGCGGCGCGCTGGGAGGCATCGTCAGCCGGCAGGGGCCCTAGGTCCTTGCGGCGGACCTTTTTGCCCTGCTGGGGCAGCTGTTCAGCGACGGCTTGGCGGGCGGCGCGCAGCCTGTCGGCCCGCGCGGCGGCGGAGGCAGGGGCGGGAATTTCGGGGAAGCGCCGGGCCTGAACCCGCCGGTACTGGCACCCCACCAGATCCGACGCCGTCAACCAATCGCTCACCCGCCCGAGCTTAATAGACTGGGACAGGTAATGTTGAATGCAGCACTACACTGCAAACAAATAGTTCCCAAGACAACGACCTTCAACCACAGTGAGGACACAGTCATGAGCCTGCTCAAGAAAGTTCGTAAGCTCCGCGCCCAAGCCAAGGCAGAAGCCAAGGCCGCTAAGGCCCGCGCCCGGGCCGAGGTCAAGGAGGCCTCCAAGGCGGAGCGCCGTCAGCATAAGCTGCTGGCCAAGCAGGAAAAGAACTTGCTGAAGTCGGAAGAAAAGGGCCTGAAGAAGCGCCGCAAGCACGAGGAAAAGATGGCCAAGCAGGAGCTGGAGAAGCTCAAGGCCGGCCGTTTTAACTCCGACAACGTCAAGCGCTACGCCGGCGCCGCCCGCGTGGCCGTCCCGCTGCTGCTGCCGCTGGCCTACCGCGGCCTGGTGGCCCTGCGCGAAAACAACGAGAAGCGCCAGGCAAAAAAGGCCGGCGTCTCCCGCGACCAGCTCGCCTCCTTTGCCGGCCACGGCGCCTCCCTGAAGGCCCGCACCCAGGGCATCCGCAACTCGCTGGAGGGCACCGACCTGCCGGCCGGCTTCAAGCGCGACGTGCGCGACCGCCTCGACGAGCTCGACGCGGCCACAGACAACGCAGAGTTCATGACCGCCGATCAGCGCCGTCGCGCGCACTCGTCGATCAACACCGACATCGACGGCGTCACCTACGACATCCAGCAGCGCCTCACCACCGCCTAAAACGCGGCTTAACTAAGCCCACAGCAAAACCCCGGCTCCAGCATCTACCTGCAGGACCGGGGTTGAGCTTTGCCTGCGCGCCCGGGTGGGCGGCGCGGGTGGGCGTCTAGAGCACGCCCTGCTCGCGGGCGGCGGCTACGGCCGAGGTGCGCGAGCGCACGCCCAGCTTGTCGTAGATGTGCACGAGGTGGGACTTCACGGTGGCCTCCGAGAGCATGAGGTCCTGGCCGATCTGGCGGTTCGAGGCGCCGGCGGCCACCAGCTTGAGCACCTCCAGCTCGCGCGGGGTCAGCGAGGTGCGCGGGGTGCGCACGCGCGTCATCAGGCGGTCGGCGACCATGGGCGACAGGGCCGAGTCCCCGTCCGCGGCCGAGCGCACCGCGGCGAGCAGCTCCGCCGGCGGGGCGTCCTTGAGCAGGTAGCCGAGCGCGCCGGCCTCGATGGCGCCTAGGATGTCCGCGTCCGTGTCGTAATTGGTCACGACCAGTACCTTCGGCGGGTGCTCCATGCGGGAGCGGATGGCGGCGGTGGCCTCGGCCCCGCCCATCACGCGGGTGCCTTCCACGCCCGCACCGAAGCGCAGGTCCATCAGCAGCACGTCGATGCCGCCGGCCTGGGCCGCCGAGATAGCCGCTTCGGCCGTGGCCACCTCCCCGACCACCTCGATGTCGTCGGCCTCCTCGAGCACGGCGCGCAGCCCTAGTCGGACGATTTCGTGGTCGTCAGCTAGCAGAACCCTAATCACGTGGAGCCTCTCCTTTTTGTGGAAACACGTATCCTCCGAAAGTTTAATCTACCAAGGGAACGCTAACAGATACAGCCGTGCCGCACCCAGGCGTGGATTCCACCGAGATCGTCCCGCCGAGTTCCTCCGCGCGGCGCTGCAGGGCGCTGAGCCCGATGTGCCCCAGCCCGGCTGGCCGGTCACGGACTTCCTCCGGGTCGAAGCCGCGCCCGTTGTCCACCACATCGAGGCGGACCTCGTCGTCCTCGTAGGTCACGGTCACCCGCGCCCTACTCGCGTGCGCGTGCTTGACGACGTTGCCCGCCGCACCCTGGGCAATGCGCAGCAGCGCGGCCTCGACCTTCATCGGCAGCTGGCGGGTCTCGCCGTCGGTCTCGACCTCCATCTCCAGCTCGCCAGTGGCGGCGTAGCCCTCCGCCATGCGCTTGAGCGCGCCCGCCAGGGAGGTCTCCGACAGGCCGGCCGGCTGCAGCGCGGCGATCATGGCGCGGGCCTCCTTGAGGTTCTCGGCTGCGGTCGAGCGCGCCAGGTCCATGCGCTGGCTGGCGCGGACCGGGTCCTCGCTGGCGATGTCGCGCTGCGCGGCGTGCAGCAGCATCTGGATGGAGGACAGCCCCTGGGCCAGCGTGTCGTGGATTTCGTGGGCGATGCGCTGGCGCTCCGCGCTGATGCCGGCCTCGCGCTCGGTCTGGGCCAGTTGCGCGCGCGTCTCCACGAGCTCGGCGATGAGCTCCTCGCGCTCCAGGTTGATGCGGTGGAGCGTGTCGAAGGCGTAGTAGATGGCGATGGTGACCACCGCGGAGACCCCGGGGCCCATGATGCCGCCGAAGGTCAGGCCATCGGGGATCTGCACGACCACGGAGATCACCCCGGCGACTATCACCATGATGACGCCCCAGAACATCGACAGCACGCGCAGGTAGAGGAAGAACAGGCTAAAGACCAGGTAGATGCCGGCCGGGGCGATGGTCAGATCCAGCACCCACAGGGCGGTCAGCGCGGCCAGCCACAAAAGCTTGACCGTAAACGGCCAGAGGTGCATGTAGATGGAGCCGGCGAAGTAGACGGCGGCGAAGGCAGACAGCAGCACGAGGTTCGCGGCGGCCTCGCCCAGCGGCATCCGCACGGAGGCGAAGATGGCGATCACCAGCAAGGTGGCGGTGAGGATGTGGATGCCGTTGCGCAGGACATCCGCATCGCTCAGATTCTCCGCGGATGGGTGCTCTAGACTGGTACTCATGCCCAAAAGCCTACTTCCCGCCGTGCTCATCGTGGCGCTGGGCCTCGCGGCCTGCAGCGCGTCCAGCGACGCGCCGGAGAGCGACGACCCGGCCCAGCCCGCCGCCGAGCAGCCGGCCAACAGCAGCGACACCGCCCCGGAAAACCCAGCGGCCGAGCAACCCGGCGACGGCCTGCCGGTGGACGCCACGGCCGAGGCGACCGAGCCCGGCGAATGCCCCTACCTGGACGGCCAGTGGCTGGCCGAAACCAACGGCCAGCGCCTGACTGATCAGGCCATCGACCCCCGGTTTTCAACGCCCGCCTGCATCTTCTGGTCCTACCCGGAGGACCCCCAGGCGACCGTCATCGTCCGCGAGATGCCCGACCGCGACGCCGCCATGGACGTCGTGGACTGGGCCGCGCCCGTCGATGCCACGGAGCTCGCCGAGTTCGACGGCTGGTCCGGCGGCCGCGGGGTCCTGGGCGACCAGGCGGTCTTCGCGGTGCAAAAGGACAACCGCGCGGTAGTGGTCTGGACTAACCAGCTGCAGACCGTCAAGGCCGAGTCCATCGCCCGGGAAGCGATCACCAACCTCGGTCTCTAGGCGGCGAGGCGGGCCTAAACAGAGACGCCGTTGTACGGCATCAACGGGGAGATGGCCGGGAAGACGACCTCCATGAGGAGGAAGAACACGCCCACGGCGATGGCGATAGCCAGCAGCACCTTCACGGGGGTAGGCCCCGGCAAGAGGTTCCAGAGTGCTCGGTACATGGTTTCTATTCCTCCTCCATCGCGGCCGGGCGCGTTGGGCTCGAGTCTACTTTCATCGCGTGGACGATCATCCGCTCCGCGTTCGAGAACTGCGGGTGGCAGGTGGTCAGCGTCAGCAGAGCCTCGGTGGGCTCCGGCCCGCCCTCGGTCGCGACCCCGGGGATGGGCGCGATAACGCCGATATCCCCGGGCAGCGTGATGTGGCGGCCGGGCGCCCCGGCGTACTCACCGCCGTAGATCTTTTCTTGTTGTTCCGGCGTGAAGCAGTCTGCCTGCTGCCCGTCGATGGGCAAGACCCGGTAGGTCACCCACTCGCCCCCGGTTTCGATGACGATGGCGTCGCAGGTTTCCAGCTTGCCCAGGTCGTTGAAGGGCGCGCCCTTGCCCACGCGGTGGCCGGCGACGGCGAAGTTGCCGTTCTCGCCCGGCATCTGGCTATCAACGTAACGCCCCGGGCCCTTGAGCAGGTCGTCCTCGTCGGTGCCTTCCAGGATGGCGAAGTGGTAGTCGGAACCGAAGCTGGGGATATACATCCTCGCAAAGGCCTCGCCCAGCTCCGGGTGGAGCTTGCCGCGCGGGTTGGTGCGTTCGTTCCAGCGCTGCTCCAGGTGCTGGTTGGCCTCGTCCTGGAGCTCGGCGGACTTCAGGTTGGTCCAATAGGCCTCATAGAAGGCGAACAACAGCAGCAGCACCCCGACGGTCATAAAGAGTTCTCCCATAACCTGCTGCCAGCTGGGGCGCGTGTGATTCATGCGCAATAGTGTAGCGCCTGTAGGCTAGATCTGCCTCATTCACCAGAGACTGCGGAAAGGCCTGCGCGCATGCTGACTATCTTCATGTACCCCGTGTCCGGAATCATGAAGCTGTGGCACTTCATCACCCACAGTTTCCTGGATGACCAGACCGCGTGGTTGGTCTCCATCGTGCTGCTCGTCTTCACCATCCGCGGGCTGATCGCGCCGCTGTCCTGGTCCTCGGTGAAGATGGGGCGCACCGGCGCGCTCATGCGCCCGGCCAAGCGCGACATCGAGCGCCGCACCGAGGAAGCCACGACCATCGAGGAGTTCAAGGCCCTCCAGGTCGAGACCGAGGAACTGAACAAGAAGTTCAACTACCGGCCGCTCATCGGCTGTATCCCGCCGCTCATCATGATGCCCTTCTTCCTGGGCCTCTACCAGGTGGTGCTGCGCATGGCGCGCCCGTCGACGGGCGACACCGTGGGCCTGCTCAGCGCCGAGGAGGTCGAGGCCTTCCGCGAGACGACGTTTATGGGCATCCCGCTGCCGGCCTTCGTCTCGATGCCGCACGATTGGGCCGCGGAGCTCGGCATCACCGGCGAAGAAGTCCGCCACGTCATCATGCCGTGGCTCATCGCCGCGCTCATCTTTACCACGGTGAACATGATGATCACCGGCTACCGCGCGTTCTTGACCACGCAGTTCGACCAGAAGGTGCCGCGGCGCATGTTCTACTTCGTCGTGATCATCATCCCGTTCGTGCCGTTTATGCTCTGGCACCTGGCCATGACCGCCCCCATCCCGGTGGCCATCATCTTGTACTGGGCCTGCACGAACCTGTTCACCCTGTGCCAGACGCTGGTCTTCGAGGTTTTCCTGCGGCGCCGGATGCCGCTGGGAACCGACGTCCACGAGCTGCGCCGCCAGAGCTGGAAGGACTTCCGGGCCAACCGGAAGAACAAGCCGAACCGCGCGGAGAAGAAGGAAGAAAAGGAAAAGAAGCAGGCCCGGCGAAAGATGCAGCAGCAGGCCAGCCGCGAGCTCATGGCCGAGCGCCGCGCCGCGCGGGAGGAAGCCGAGGGGCAACAGGGGGCATCGGCAGCCGGCAATGCGGAACCGGTGGAGGCCGACGCCGCCGAGACCTCCCCTGCCCCCGAGGAAGATATAGAAAAAGGCCCCCGGGAAGGGGCCTAGCGAAACCAAGCCTTAGATGGAGTAGTCCGCCGGCGGGGCCGAGAGCATCTCCTGAGCCAGGCTGCGGGCGGTCTTGAGCGGGGTGACGTCGCGCTCGAGGCGGGCCCCGGCGAGCCCGCCGTCAAGGAAGATAAGCAGCTGGCTGGCCTGCGCGTCCGAGGGGTAGCCGTTCTTCTCATTGAGCAGGGCGGTCATGGTGGAATGCATCCAGCGGCGGTGCTCCAGACAGGCCGCGACGATGCCGTGCTCGGACTCCGTCTCCGGGCGCGGGTATTCGCCGGCGGCGTTGAGGAAGTGGGAACCGCGGAATTCCTTGGCCGGCTCCTGCTCGATGGCCATGTCGTAGAAGGCCAGGATCTTCTCCTGCGGATCCTTCGCGTTGGCGGTTCGCTCGTTCCACTCGGCGCGGTACTGCTCGTCGAGGTTTTCCAAGTAAGCGATAACGAGCGCGTCCTTGGAACCGAAAAGGGAGTACAGGGATGCCTTGGCAACGTCCGCCTCCCGGAGGATGCGGTCGATTCCGATGACCCGAATACCTTCCGTAGTAAACAGGCGGGTGGCGGAGTCGAGAAGTCGATTGCGCGGGCTCGGACGGTTCCGACGCGATTTCTTTTCTGCCACGGCTATCCTTTCCACAAACAAAAACCGGTTCATCTACACAATATAGACGAACCGGTTTGTATGCGAATTTAGATTATTCCTTCTTGCTGCCCCCGCGGATCATGCCGACGATCCACAGCAGGATGCAGGCACCGGCGGTGGCCGTAATAATCTGCAGGAAGATGTTGCTCGGGTTGCCCTGGTTGATGAGCGACAGGATGCCGCCACCAATCAGACCACCGATGACACCGACGATCAGGTTAGTGACCAGCCCGTGATCCTTCTTCATAATCTTTTCTGCCAGCCAGCCGGCGATGATACCGACGATGATGGACATGAAAAAGCCCAGTCCCAGTCCCATAATATTCCTTCCAAAAGAACGCTTGACTTCGTAATTTACCGTTGGCGGACCCAGATAGTTGCCCGCCTACTTCCCATTGTGCCCGTTAAAACAGCAAAAAGCCACAGATGCCCTGTCATAATTTCGGGCAACTATGGCTTAATAGCTTTCGCCTAGGCTGAACGCTCAGGCTACTCGGAGTCGGGGCGCACGACCATCATCGGGCACGGTGCGGACTGCAGCAGCGCGCGGGAGGTCGAGCCGAGCAGCATGCCCTTGAAGCCGCCGCGGCCGTGAGAGCCGACGACCAGCAGCTGGGCACCCTCGGAGTTATCCGACAGGGCGCGGACCGGGCGGTCGCGGGCGATGACCTTCTTGACCGGCACGTCCGGGTACTTCTCCTGGAACGAGGACAGGCGCTCAGCCAGCAGCTCGCCCTGCTCCTTCTCGACGTCTGCCCACTCAGCCTGGGCGGCGGACAGGCCGGCCAGGGAGGCCTGGACCTGCATGTCCATCCAGGTGTGGACGGCGACCAGCTCGGAGGAGCGGGCGTTGGCTTCCTGGAAGGCGTACTCGGTGGCCTTCTGGGAGACCTCGGAGCCATCCACACCGACGACGACCGGGCCGTACTTGTTGACCTCGTTGACGGCGTTGTCGTCGCGGACGACGACCACCGGGCAGGCCGCGTGGGAGACCACGGAGGCGGAGACGGAGCCCATCACCATGCCGGACAGGCCGCCCATGCCGCGGGAGCCCATGACGATCATGGTGACGTCGTGGGACATCTCCAGCAGCATGTCGATGGGGGAGCCCTCAGCCACGGTGTGGCCGATCTTCAGGTCGGGGAAGGACTCGTGCGCGATGGCGCGGGCTTCCTCGATCTTCTCGAGGGTCTCGTTCTGCAAGTCGTCGTAGAGCTCCTTCGGCGGAACCATGCCCTCCGCGTAGAGGAACTGCGGCATGGTGTAGCTGGAAGCAATACGCAGCGGGATGCCACGCTTGGTGGCGGTGTTAGCCGCCCACCGAACGGCGTTGTGAGAAGCCTCGGAGCCATCTACTGCAACGACAACAATGTCTTCTTTAGTCATTATCCTTAGTCCTTTCTCCGGTGGGCCTTACACCACCAATTATAGCCGGTTATAACAACTTACGTGCGCGGCTAACCCCGAACTAGTCGATGATATGAGCAGCTTCGGAATTGGCCGGGAACAGCAAGGTGTACAAGCCCACCAGTACGTCGCGGAGAACGGCTCCGATACCATTGGAGGAAAATTCCAGAGCCGGCGCGAGGAGTGCATCAAAGTCCATGTCACAAAGGATAGCCCATCATCGGAAGGGATACAGCCCGTTAGGGATACAAAATGGACTAAACCCCGCCCGCGTGCGGGTACCGGAAGGCGGCATCACGGCATGGGACTTCCTCGCACACGTCATCACCAGCCAGCGCCACCGCCACCCGGAAGACGATGCCGCCGCTCTCCAGCGCCGCTTCGACGACCAGGCCGTCGTGCTCCGCGATGCCACCGTCCTATCCCCGAACTCCATCCTCCGCGCCGGCCAGGACGTCTATTTCTACCGCATGCCGGCTGAGGAAGCCCCGGTACCCTACGACATCCCCGTCGTCTACGAGGACGACAACCTGCTGGTGGCCAACAAACCACCGTTTATGGCGACGATGCCCCGCGCCCGCCACATCGTGCAGACCGCGACCGTCCAGCTGCGCCGGACAACCGGCATTGATGAACTGGCCCCCGCCCACCGCCTGGATCGGCTCACCTCCGGAATCCTGTTATTCACCAAGCGCCGGGAAATCCGCGGGGCCTACCAGACCATGTTCGCCGAGCGAAAGGTCCACAAGGTCTACCAAGCCATCGCCCCCGATGTTGGAATCCAACCCGGAACCGTCTGGCGCAGCCGGCTGGAGAAAACCCCGGGCGAAATCCAGGGCCGAATCGAGGAAGGCGAGCCCAACGCCGAAACACATGTCGTCAAAGTCGAGCCAATCACCGACAAGACCGCACTCGAAGCCATCCATGGGTCCCAGCCACCATTGACGCGCTATACGCTAGCTCCCACCACCGGGAAAACGCACCAGCTCAGACTACATCTATGGGCCGCCGGCGCGCCCATCCTCGGCGATCCCATCTACCCGGACATCCTCCCGGAGGACGCCGAAGACTTCCGCGTCCCCATGCACCTGACCGCCACGCAGCTCAGCTTCACCGACCCGCTCGATGGCACCGAGCGCAGCTTCGAGGCCGCGCCGATCGACCAACGGCTGGACTAAACATCACAAATCGGCCCGGAGCACAGCCCGTGGATCGCAACGGGGATCGAAAAAAGGGAGGGTTTCCGACCTATGGCCGGGAACCCTCCCTTAATGGTTATTGAATTATGTGTTGTTGTTTGGTGTCGGCGGTAACCTACTCTCCCACAACCTCCCGGTTGCAGTACCATCGGCGCGACGCAGGCTTAGCTTCC
>NZ_JBPPVW010000022.1:0-28729 GCF_053546955.1 Corynebacterium sp. 32222D000AT
CACTGTTTAGCGGCGGACTGGAGAAGCAGCCCAAGGCCACGCACGTGGTCATCTCCCTGCCCGACTGGGTGCGCATCTTGTCCGGCGACGGGGACGAGATCACCCTGCAGCTAACCAACGGGACCACTATGACAGGTGCCGAGTACGTCCGCCAATGCCTGCTGGATGCCGGCCTGGCCACGCTGGTGGATCCGCGGCGGGGTCCGGTCAACCAGTACCGCTTCCAGCGCCACGCCTCACCGAAGCAGAAGGACATGGCCAAGGCCGAGACCACCACCTGCGCGTGGCCAAACTGCCGCAAGCCGACCGATGAGTGCCAGGTCCACCACATCCACCCGTGGGCCGACGGCGGTGAGACCAACCAGGAGAACCTGACGCTACTGTGTGAGTTCCATAATTCCTGGAATGATGACGACCCGGCCTACCCCAGACACGGGAGGGTCAACCGAAGACACGGCAAGGTGACATGGGACCCGCCCTGGGGCGGCGGCCCCTAGACCCGCCACGAGACCAGGCTGCGAGGGGACACCACCAGGAACAAGGCCAGCGACCCCACGACCTCCGGGCCACAAGGAACAAACCCAGCAGAAACACGCAAAAGGCGCCACGGACCACGTCCGTAGCGCCTACTCGGCGTGCCAAAACGAAAAATCCCGCCAACCTCGCGGGGTTGGCGGGATGAAAGCTACTGAGGATTACTCAGCGGACTCCTCGGAGGAAGCCTCGCCCTCGGCCTCAGACTCGGAGGCAGCCTCGGCGGCTTCGGCAGCCTCAGCGGCGGCCTTCTCTTCTGCTTCCTTCTCGGCAGCAGCCTTAGCCTCGGCCTCTTCCTTGGCCTTCTTCTTCTTTTCGGTGATGGCCTCGATGGTCGGGCCGTTGTTGGCCTCAGCCAGAGCAGCGTTGAACAGGTCCAGCTTGGACGGCTTCTCCTCGGCCACCTTCAGGGTGCCCTCGGCGCCCGGCAGGCCCTTGTGCTTCTGCCAGTCGCCGGTGACCTTCAGCAGCGCCAGAACCGGCTCGGTCGGCTGGGCGCCGACGGACAGCCAGTACTGAACGCGCTCGGAATCGATGTCGATCAGGGACGGCTCCTGCTTCGGCTGGTAGATACCGATGTTCTCGATAACCTTACCGTTGCGGCGGGTGCGGGAATCCGCGATGACAACGCGGTAGTGAGCGGTGCGGATCTTGCCCAACCGCTGCAGCTTAATCTTGACAGCCATGTGAGGCTCCTTTACTTAAGTCACTGGGCAGTTCAGACACCCGCCGCTTGCCAGCGGGCCGGTTCAACCCTTGGGTTTTTAGCTGCGCGTGACTACCGGCCGACCGTAGACGGGAACGGGTTTACGCAGCAACCCCAGACACATTACTGGATAAACCCCCGAAAAACGAAATCCCAACGCGCCGTAGGGCACGTTGATGTGGACTCTAGGCTGGGACAGAGTAACCTACTAAGCGTCCGTGCCCGCAGACTCGGGCCAAAGTCGCACGTCAAAGAATGAAACGCGAATAGAGTTTATGTCACAGGATTCCCCACGCAGTTTTCAGTACCGGTACGACCTCGACGGTCTCCGCGGTATTGCCATCGGTCTGGTGGTTATCTACCACGTGTTCGTCGGTCGTGTCTCCGGCGGCGTGGACGTCTTCTTGCTGCTCTCCGGCTATTTCTTCCTCGGCTCCCAGTTGCGCTATGTGACAAAGCCGAACGCCACCTTTAACCCCTGGTGGCCCATCTGGCGTACCTTGCGCCGCCTCGTGCCGGCCCTCGCACTGGTCATTGCGGTGACCTACCTGCTGGTGTATTTCTGGACGCCGCAGCTGATGCGCATCGAGCTGACCCAGCAGATCACAGCCACGATGCTCTACTACCAGAACTGGGAGCTAGCCTCCCAGAACGCCGACTACGCGGCCGCCGCGGCGGACACCTCCCCGCTGCAGCACATGTGGTCGATGTCGGTGCAGGGCCAGTTTTACCTGCTGGGTATCGCTTTCGCCCTGATTCTGGGCGCCGTTATGCGCTGGCGGGGCCGGTCCAGCAAGGTCAACGCGGTGGCGGGCCCGATCCTCATCGTGGTCACCATCGCCTCCTTCGCCTACGCCAGCCGATTCGGCTTCTTTGGCACCCCGGAAAACTACTACTCGACCTTCTCCCGCGCCTGGGAGCTGACCTTGGGCGCGGTGCTCGCCATCTACGGCCATCGCATCCGCATCCCGCAGCGCCTGTCCGACGTCGTCACCGGCTTGGGCCTGCTGCTGCTGATGTTCACCGGCGCGGCCATCGCGGATTCCACCGCCTACCCGGGCCCGCTGTCCCTGATTCCGCTGGGCGGCGCCGTCCTCATCATCATCGGCGGGGGCGGCCGCATCTCCCGCGCGATGGCGTCCAAGCCGGCCCGCTGGCTCGGCGATGTCGCCTATTCCCTCTACCTGTGGCACTGGCCGCTGCTCATCCTGTCCACCTCGGCGCTCGGCATGGATCGCCCGGCCTGGTGGCTGGGCGCCATCATCATCGCCCTGTCCCTCGTGCTTGCCGATGCCACCCACCGCTTCATCGAGGCCCCCTTGCGGCAGCATCGCAAGCGCCCGCTGGCCGACGACATGCCCGTCAACAAGGCCCTAGCGACCATGCGGGAAAAGGTCGGCGCCCTGCGCGCGGCCGGCGGCGTGGCGGCGACCGCCCTGGTCATCGCCCTGCTGTCCGTGCACCCGTGGTTCAAGTCGACCCTCGACAGCGAGGAGGCCGAGTACTTGGACCCGGCCCTCTACCCCGGCGTGATGGCCCTGATGGGCCAGGACGTGCCGGATAACCAGCCGGTCAAGCCCGACCCGGTGCGCGTGGGCAGCATGGTCCCGCCGGTGGCCTACCAGCACTGCTTCGTCCCAGACACCGAGCCCGGCGACTCCTTCTTCGAGATCGACAAGGACGGCAACCCGTGTATTTTCGGCGACCCGGATTCCGACGTCGAGGTCTACCTGGTGGGCGGCTCCCACGCGGAGCAATACGCCTCCGCCATCGACTCGCTGGGCAAGGAGATGAACTTCAAGGTCGTGCCGCTGCTGCGCCAGGACTGCCCCATTGAGCTGGGCGACGAGCTCACCGTCACCCCGGACTGCGCCCAGTGGTCCGAGCTGGCCACCGAGCGCATCCTCGATGCCGACCCCGACCTGGTCATCTCGAATACCACGCGCCCGATGGGCGAGCACGGCATCGGCCCGGACGTCGTGCCGGCCGGCTACGAGCGCTTCTGGGAAGTCCTGGCCGACAACGAGATCCCGTTCCTGGGCCTGCGCGAGAACCCGTGGGGCTTTGACGAGAACTTCAACCCCATCGAGTTCGATGAGTGCTACGTGGCCAACGAAGACGCCATCGGCTGCGGTACGACCCGCGAGCAGAACTACCAGCCGGTCGACCCTTCGGCGGGCATCCTGGCGCAGTGGCCGAACATGATCGCGGTGGATACCTCCGACTGGTACTGCGACGAAGAACAGTGCCCGGTCGTTATCGGCAACGTCATGGTCTACCGCGACATGCACCACATCTCCAACGCCTACGCGATGTCCATGAAGCCGCTGCTGGAGGACCTCATCGCGCCCTTCCTGGCCGGCGAGCCGCAGCAGCAAGAAGCTCCGGCCCCGCTCGTGCCAGAGGTCGAAGCGGAGCCGGAGCCGGCGGAGGAAATCTACTACTAGCTACGTCTTCTTGCCTTGACCGAAGTCAAGGTTGTTGAGGTCGATGTTTTCCATGCCCTTGGGCATGCCCGGCATCCCGGACATACCCGGCATGCCACCGCCGCCCATCTGGTTTTGCATCTTCTGCAGCTCCTCCATGGAGGGCATACCGCCCGGCATGCCCGGCATCCCACCGGGCATCCCGGAGCGCTGGCGGCCGCCGCCCTTGCCCTTCTTGCGCTTGCCGTTTTTGCCCTTGCGGCCCTTGGGCTTCTTCTTCGTCGCGGAGCGCGAGCCGCCGCCCATGCCGAACTGGCCGGCCATCTTCGTCATCATCTTCTTGGCCTGCTCGAAGCGCTCGATGAGCTGGTTGATGTCGGAGACCTTCACGCCGGAGCCGTTGGCGATACGCTTGCGACGCGACGCGTTGAGGATCTTCGGGTCCTCGCGCTCGGCCGGGGTCATGCCGCGGATGATGGCCTGGATGCGGTCGAGCTGCTTCTCGTCGACCATGTCGGCCATCTCGTTCATCTGCTTGCCGCCGGGCATCATCTTCAGCAGGTTGCCGATGGGCCCCATCTTGCGGATCATCAGCAGCTGATCCAAGAAGTCGTTCAGGGTCAGCTCGCCGCTGCCCATCTTGGCCGCGGCCTCCTCGGCCTTCTGCTGGTCGAGGGTGGACTCGGCCTGCTCGATGAGCGAGAGCATGTCGCCCATGCCCAGGATGCGGCTGGCCATGCGCTCTGGGTGGAAGACGTCGAAATCGGCGAGCTTCTCGCCCGTGGAGGCGTACAGGATGGGCTTGCCGGTGACCTCGCGGATGGACAGGGCGGCGCCACCGCGGGCGTCGCCGTCCAGCTTGGTCAGCACGACGCCGGTGAAGTCGACGCCGTCGCGGAAGGCCTCGGCGGTCTGGACGGCGTCCTGACCAATCATCGAGTCGATGACAAACAGGACCTCGTCCGGGTTGACGGCGTCGCGGATGTTGCGCGCCTGGGTCATCAGGGTCTCGTCGATGCCCAGTCGGCCGGCGGTATCGATAATCACCACGTCGTGCTGCGCGCGCTGTGCCTCCGCGATGCCGTCGCGCGCGACCTGCACCGGGTCGCCGTGGGAGGTGCCCATCTCGTGGTCGTGGGAGTCCAGGGACGTGCCCGGGTCTGGGGCAAAGGTCTTCACGCCGGCGCGCTCGCCGACGATCTGCAGCTGCTGGACCGCGCCTGGGCGTTGGAGGTCACAGGCCACCAGCATGGGAGTGTGGCCATCCTTTTCCAGGTGCTTGGCGAGCTTGCCGGCCAGGGTGGTCTTACCGGCACCCTGCAGGCCGGCGAGCATGATGACCGTCGGCGGGTTCTTCGCCAGGTTCAACCGGCGAGTCTCGCCGCCCAGGATCTCAACCAGCTCTTCGTTGACGATCTTGATGACCTGCTGGGCCGGGTTGAGTGCCTCGGAGACTTCCGCACCGGCCGCGCGGGCCTTGATTCGCTTGATGAACCCGCGGACTACCGTCAGGGAGACGTCCGCCTCCAGCAGCGCGAGGCGGATTTCGCGCGCGGTGGCGTTGATGTCTGCCTCGGTCAGCTTGCCTTTTCCACGCAGCCCTTTAAGGGCTGATTGCAAGCGATCGGACAATGACTCAAACACGTTTCTTGGCTCTCCATTATCTAGGGGTTATCTATTAACTCCCCCAGCTTAGTCGCTCGACAGGGCCGCGGTCACATTCGCGACCACCGCGGCCCGGCTCAGGCCCGAATAGGGATTGCCGCGCAGGCAGATGGTCACGATCATCGTCGCGCCCAGCGCCGCGTGCTCCATCCATTCGATCTCGGGTAGCTGGGCAATCAGCGTGCCCAGCGCCGCCCGCCGCTCGACGGTGCGCACCTCCAGCAGGCCTTCCGCGTTGAACATCGCCGTCGTGTGCCCGCCGGCAACCTGGGGCAGGCGCGAGTGCACCCCGGACTTGTAGGCCTGCAGGAAGCGGTCGATATCGCTGGCGTCCTCCCAGGACTCCTGCACCGTGCGCGCGGAAAACTCCGCGGCCAGCGCCCCGCCCGTGTATTCCATGCGCGAGGTCACCACCGTCCACCCCAGGGCGGCCAGCAGGGCCAGGGCCTCGACGATGCCTGCCTGGTCCGCGTGCAACGACACCGTCAGCAGCTGGTTGTCGCTGTCCCGGGTGACCGTCAACTCGCTGGGAGCGGGCACCCGCGGGCGCACGTGCGGCTGCGGCACCAGGGCCTCGCGGGCGCGGCGGCTCAGCAGTCCGGCGGCGGACTCCAGGCGGGTGTTCCAGACGCCGGGGCCGGTGGACTCGGCATCGGCGCGCGTGAGCACCGCCAACAAGGACACGGTGAGCTGATCGTAGTGGCAGGCGGCCAGGAGCGCGTCGCGGGCCGCGTCCGAGGTCGGGTCCATGGTGCGGGCCAGCCGCGACAAGGTGGTGTGCTCGGCGACCAGCGTCTGCGCCCGCGACCTATCGGCCAGGTTCAGCCGCAGGCGCGCAGCCATGCGCGTTACCATCTCCGCCCCGACCAGCGCGTGCGGGCGGTCATAACCCTTGCCGATGTCGTGGTAGAGCGCCGCCAGCAGCAAGATGTCCGGCCGCGCGACCGTCGTCCGGTCCTCGGCGCAGCGGGCCACCGTCGCCAGGCTGTGGTAGTCGATGCTATGCGTATGGACCCGTTCGCGCGGCATCAGCCCCCGGATGTGCGACCACTCCGGCACGATCCTCTCCCACAGCCCGTGCGCGTCCATCTGGCGGATGACCCGCGGCGTGTTGGCCGGCGAGGACAACAAGGCGAAGAAGTCGTCGGTGGCCGCGGCGGTGAAACGCTCCGGCAGGTCCGGCAGTTCGCGCAGCGTGTGCCAGACCCCCGCGGCGACCGGGCGCCCCGTGCGGGCCGCGGCCGCCCCGACGCGCAGGACCAGGGCCGGGTCTTCCAGGTTGGGGTGGCGCGACAGCGTGATATAGCCGCCGTTATCGATGACGTCGAGGTCCAGCGGCCGCCGCGGCGAGTGCGCTCCCCGCTTGCCCACCAGCCCCCGGGCCGTGGCGAGGCCGCGTTCCACCGCGCGGTCGACGCGCGTGGCGGTATCCACCAGGGCCGCGGACAGTTCGTAGCGGTCCGCATACCCCAGCTCCGCGGCTACCGATGCCGCGAACTCCGGATCCAGCACATCGCGGCGCCGGCGCGCATGCTCGTGCAGCAGGGTGCGCACGTCGAGCAGTAGGCGGGTCTCAGCGCTCAGGTCCGGCGCGTCGCAGAGGTTACCCAACGCGAGCGCACGCAAAAGCTGGATATCGCGCAGGCCGCCGCGCCCGTTCTTCACGTCGGGCTTGGTCATCGTCGCCACGGAGCCGGAGCGGTGCCAGCGGCGGATGGCTAGGTCGATAAAGGCGTCGAAGTTGCGCTGGAGCTGGCGCCGCCAGGAGGAATAGAGGCGGGCGCGGGCGGCATCGACAAGCATTTTGGAGCCGGAAACGTGGGTGAGTTCCAGCTGGGACAGGCCGGCGGCGGTGTCTTGGGCGGCGATCTCGCCGCACTCGCGCGGGGTGCGCACCGCAAAATCCAGGTGGTAGCCCGCGTCCCAGATGGGGTTCCAGATATCGGTGGCGTCCGGGATGGGCGCGTCATCCGGACACAGCAGCATAAGATCCAGGTCGGAGCGCGGGGTCATCTCCCGGCGGGCGAAAGAACCCGTGGCGGCCAGCGCACAGCCCGGCGGGACGGGCAGGCTGCGCAGGAGCTCGACCGCGCGCTGATAGGCGTTGTCCCGCAGTTCTAGAGGGCGGATTCTCCCCGCTCCCCCGTGCGCACGCGGACGACCTCTTCGACCGGGCTGACCCAGATCTTTCCGTCGCCGATCTTGCCGGTGTAGGCGGCGTCGACGACGGCGTCGATGACCTCGGCGGCGGCATCGTCAGCCACGACCATCTCGAGCTTGACCTTCGGCACGAAGTCCGTGGCGTATTCCGCCCCGCGATAGACCTCGCTGTGGCCGCGCTGGCGGCCGAAACCCTGCACCTCGGTCACGGTCAGGCCGTGGACCTCCAGCTGGCCTAGGGCCTCGCGGATCTCCGGCAGGGTAAACGGCTTCACGATGGCGGTCACGAGTTTCATGGGTTCAAACCTTCCTGTGCTCTACTGCTGCTTCTGCTGCTGTTGGGTGCGGAGGGCGTGCTTGACGTCGGTGATGGTCACGCCGTAGATCGAGCGGCCCATGTAGTAGGAGCCGATGGCACCGATGATCCAGACGCCGAAGCAGGCGGCGAGCGCCTTGATGAGCGACATGAAGTCGAAGCCCTCCGTGGAAAAGTCCACCACCAGTTTAGCCACGAGCAGCAGCGGGATGGCCAGACAGATGGTCGGGCCGAGCAGGTTGACCCGCGTCAGCGCGTCCGGCGCGCGCCAGACCGCCACGGTGGTGGCCACAACCAGCACCGTGGCGACGACAACGAGTACGGACGCCACAATTTCGTAGATAGCCATGGGGTTAGCGCCTTCCCTTCGAGATGATGCGGGCCATCGACAGCGTCGGCAGCACGCCGCCGGCGATGGCGGCCAGCAGCGCGATGTCGTAGGCGATGGACGAGTAGACGATGGTCGAGCGGGCCAGGAAGATGGCGAGCATGCCGTAGAAGATGAGGTCGGCGACCACCGCGCGGGTGAGCTCGTCGCGCGTGCGCAGGGTCAGCACCAGCGCGGCGAAAACGCACAGGCCCATGATGAACACGCAGGCGGCAACCAACCAGTCGAAAGCGGTAAAAGCGGATACGTCAAACATTTACACGTCCTTGCCTTTCTGCTGGCGACGCCAGCTGCGGGTGGCCAGGGTCTCGTCTTCGGAGATGGGCTGGTCCTCCGTCTCCGCCAGCTCCGGCGCGCGAAGGTAGCGGCCCACGGACTCGAGCGGGTACTCGTAGAACGCCGGGTCGGCCTCGGTGGCGCTGCCCTGCCCGGGCACGCCGTAGTCGAGTTCCTTGACGTGCGGGGCCAGGCGCTCTTCCATCTCGGCGATGCCGGCCAGCACCTCCGCGGGGTCATCGCCGAGGACGGCCTGGACGATGACGATGCGCGGCAGGCCCTCCCGCGGGGGTTCGCGCAGGCCGAGCGACAGGGTGCCCGGCGTGGCGGTGATCGAGGAGGTCAGCCAGAACAGCTCCCAGCCGCTGGTTACGCGCAGCGGGTAGCGGACGATGACCGGGTGGTAGCCCGTGTCGGCCTTGAACGAGCAGGCCGCGAGCTGGAAACCGGAGACGAAGATCTCCTTAATGAACCAAAGGATATACGTTACGACGTGCATTTATGCTCCTCCCTCCAGAACGGACGGGTTAGGCAACGCGACGGCATCATCGCCCAGCACCGCGTGGATGTAGCTGCCGGTATCCAGCAGGTCGCCCGCGGCCGCCATGGTGAAGTCGATGACGGGGCCGGCCAGGATGAACATCGTCAGCGAGCCCAGGATGAGCGCCGCCGACGGCGCCATGAGCTTCTTGCGGATGACCAACCCGTCCGGGACCTCGTCCTGGGAGAGCTGGCGGCCCCAAAAGACCTTACGCCACACGCGCAGCATGGCCAGGAAGGCGGCGAAGGACGCCACCACGATGGCCGTGATCGCGGCCCACGCCCAGCCGTTGCCGTTGCGGGCGATCTCCACGACCAACATGACCTTGCCCCACATGCCGGAAAACGGCGGGAAGCCGACCACCGAGAAGGCACCGGCGGCAAAGATCCAGGCGATGATGGGGTCTCTGCGGGCCAGGCCGGAAAGCTTGGTGAGCCGGCCGGTGCCGTAGGTCTCCTCGATGGCGCCGGAGGCCAGAATGAGCGAGCCAACCGTGATCATGTGGTGGATGGTGTACAGGATGCCGGCGGCCAGCGCGCGCTGCCCATCGGCGGCGGTGAACGCCAGCATGATGAGGATGAACGGCATGCCGTTGAGCATCTGGTAGCCCAGCACGCGGCGGATGGTGGCCTCGGCCAGGCCGCCGAAGGAACCGACGGCCATCGACAGGATCATCACCACGACGATGAGGGCGCCCCAGCGCGCGTCCAAGTCAAAGAGGTGGACGTAGAGGCGGTAGAGCATGTAGACCGCCACCTTGGTGTGGAGGCTGGAGAACAAGCCCATGACCGCGGCGGAGGTGCC
Source organism: Corynebacterium sp. 32222D000AT (assembly GCF_053546955.1). Taxonomy (NCBI): domain Bacteria; kingdom Bacillati; phylum Actinomycetota; class Actinomycetes; order Mycobacteriales; family Corynebacteriaceae; genus Corynebacterium; species Corynebacterium sp. 32222D000AT. Next base: position 9,817 of record NZ_JBPPVW010000022.1, read on the forward strand.
CGGGTAGGTGCGCGGCAACCAGGTGTGGACCGGGAAGATACCCGCCTTGGCCGAAATCGCGATGATGATCAGTCCGGCGGCCACCGTGGCGGGGCCGTTGCCGGCCGCCACGCCGTTGAGGGCGGCGATGTTGACGGAGCCGGTCACGGAGTACATGTAGCCCACGCCCACCACCAGCAGCGTGGAGGCGAACAGGTTCACCAGCACGAAGGCGCGGCCCGAGGCCAGGCGGGCCCAGGTGCCGGACATCGTGATGAGCCCGTAGGAGGGCAGCAACATAACCTCGATGAACACGAAGAAGTTGAACAGGTCGGCGGTGATCAGCGCGCCGGCCACGCCCGTCAGCAGGATGAGCGTCAGCGACGGGTAGTAGCGCGATTTGGTCTCCCCGCCGGCGATAGCGAACCAGTTCGCGCCGAAGGAGACGATCATCGCGGTGGTCAGCATGATCGCGGAGAAGGAATCCCCCACGAACGGGATGGCCACGTTGCCCGGGTACATGCCCACGTTGTGGGCCACCGGGCCGTTGTTAACGGTGTAGGCCAGCAGCCCCAGGCCGGCGAAGATGCCGACGGCGGGCACCGCCAGCATGATGGCGTCACGGACCGGGCGCCAGGGCGCCAGCAGCGCGAAGGCCGCCGCGATGAGCGGTACTGCCGGAAACAGGGGCAGCATTTGGCTTACTAGGTCGTACATTGGTGCCTAGCCCTCCTTCGCAGTGCGGTCGGCGGCAGCTTGCTGGGTCTCGTAGACGTCCTCGTAGGCGTCGCGCGCGTGTTGGATGCGGCGCACCGCCTCGTCGGAACGCTGCCGGATGTCCTGGTTGTGCGCGTCGCGCCCGAGGGTCGAGAACGGGTGGTCGACGGTGTTGTCGTCGACGGGGTCGGCGGCATCGGTGTCGTCGTTGGGCCCCATAGCGGCCAGGGTGAGCAGGATGGTCGCGGTCGCCATGGAAATGACCACGGCGGTCAGGACGAAGGCCTGCGGCAGCGGGTCCGCCATCTGCTCCGGCGGGGTCTGCGACGGGAAGGCCTCCCCGCGGAAGGAGTAGACGCCGGTGGCCAGCAGCGTCAGGTTGGCGCCGTGGCCGAAGCACATCATGCCGAGCACGATCCGCACGAGGCCGCGCTGCTGGATGAGGTAGACGGCCCCACCGATCAAGATGGCGATGGTCAAAGCCAGAATCATTTACTTCTCCCCCTTCTTACGGGCGCCGCGCCGCGAGCGGGTAAGCACCGGCTTCGGCGATTGCGCCGGGTTGATTGGGTCGGGGTACGGGTCGTCGATGTCGTCCATCGTGGCCTGCGGGGTGTTGGTGAGCACGGAGTCGTCGTCGTGGACCCACGGCAGGTACTCGCGCTCGGTGCCCGGGCGCAGGTAGCCACCCAGGGCGTTGATGGCCATCGTGAGCATACCCAGCACGGCCAGGTAGATGCCCAGGTCGAAGATCAGCGAGGTGGTCCAGTGCTGGCCCAGGGCCTCGCCGTGGATGGCCACCAGGAAGCCGCTCGGATCGGCCAGGTAGCCGATGAAGCCGGCCAGCAGCGCAATGATGATGCCGATACCGGTCAGACGGATAGGCGCCATCTGGCCGAAGACGATCTCGTCGCGGCCGCGCGAGAGGTAGGTCAGGCCGATGGCCGCGCCCATGATCAGGGCGGCCGGGAAGCCGCCGCCGGAGGCATTGTGGCCGCGGAAGAAGACGATGACGGACATGATGACGAGGATCGGCACCACGATCTGCAGGGCCTTGCGCATCGGCACGGAGTTCAGCTGCGACTGCCCGAACGGGGCCGGGCGGGTACCCGGCGAGAACGGGAAGCGCGGCAGCGTGGAGGTCACCGCGGCAATAACCACGGCGGCCATGCCCAGCACGGACAGCTCGCCCAGCGTATCCAGGGCACGGAACTCGACGATGATGGTGGCCACGACGTTGTCGCCGCCGGTGATGTCCGGGGCGTTGTTCAGGTACCACTCGGCCAGGTCGGAGCGCTCGTGGCGGCCCATGAGCGTCCACACGCCGAGGAAGGCGGTGATACCAGCCAGCACGGCCACCACCACGGAGCCGTAGCGGCGGCGCGGGTTGCGCACGGGCTCGAACTTCTCCGGCAGGTAGCGCAGCACCATCATCATCACGATGACGGACAGGGCCTCCACCGTGAACTGGGTCAGGGCGACGTCCGGGGCACCCAGCAGGAACATCTGCAGGGTGACACCGACGCCGACCGCGCCGACCATGACCGCGCCGGTCAGGCGGTTCTGGGTGCGCACCAGGCCGAACATCGAGAGCACGATGATGCCCAGCGGCAGCAGGTCCCACGGGTTGTCCAGGCCGTCGACGCGCGGGGCCAGGGCTTCGCCGTCGATGCCCTCGCTGCCGAACAGCGTCGCCGCCGCCAGCAGGACCACCAGCAAAACGATGGGCAGCAGGTGGCGCGACGGGTTGTGGGTGGCGGCCAGGGAGGCAAAGACGCGGCCGATGCCCTCGCTGAGCTTGTGCACCCCGTGCAGGAGCTGGTTGCCGTTGGTCGGCAGCAGTTCCCGCGACTCCAGGGCGGACCACAGCGGGCGGCGCACGGCCAGGCCGGCGATGCCGAGCACCAGCACCACCACGGAAATAACCAGCGGCACGTTGATGCCGTGCCACAGCGCCAGGTGGCTGTGGTGTTCCATGCCGACGGCGGCGGCGATGTTGTCCAAGGGGGCATCGAAAAGCCCGAGGACGAAGACCAGCGGCACGGACATGAGTCCGGGCAGGGCGGCCGGCAGCCACAGGGATACCGGGGCCTCGTGGACGCCGGACATGTCCTTGTCGCCGTCGATGAAGGCGCCGAAGACGAGCTTCGCCGAGTAGGTAAACGTCAGCAGCGCGCCGATGCCGGCGGCAATCAGCAGGACCACTACCCCGGCATTGCCAATGGGCGCGTCCTGGAAGGCGGTGAGCATGCCCTCCTTGGACACGAAGCCCAGAAGCGGCGGGACCGCGGCCATGGAGGCCGCGCCGATGACCACGGAGACGAAGGTGAACGGCATCTTGTTCCACAGCTTGCCCAGGTCCTTGATGTTGCGGGAGCCGGCCTCGTGGTCGATGACGCCGATGAGCATGAACAGCGAAGACTTAAACAGCGCGTGCGCCAGGGTGTGGACGACGGCGGCGGCGATGGCAAACGGGGTGCCCACGCCGATAGTCGCCACGATCCAGCCCAGGTGCGAGACCGTCGAATAAGCGGTCAGCTTCTTCAGGTCCGTCTTCTGGACGGCAAAGAGCGCGGACATAATGGCCGTGCCCATGCCGACGACGATCAGCAGCCAGTTCCAGACCGCGACGTCGTGGAAGATCGTCGAGAAACGGATCAGCAGGTAGATGCCCGCCTTGACCACGGCGGCGGCGTGCAGAAACGCGGAGACCGGCGTGGCGGCCGCCATGGCCTCGGGCAGCCAGAAGTGGAACGGGAACTGCGCGGCCTTGGTGAAGGCGGAGACAGCGATGAGCACCGCGACCCCGACAGTCAGCGCCTGGTTCTCGGCCCAGACAGGGGAGGTCAGGATGGCGTGCAGGTTGGTCGATCCCACGGCGGTGGCGGCGATGGCCACGGCCGTCAGCAGCGTCAGGCCGCCGATGAAGGTCAGCACGAGGGTGCGCTGCGAGCCCGGTTCACCGGTGGCGCCGGAGCGCGCAATCAGCATGAACGAGGCCAGCGAGACCAGCTCCCAGGCCATAAACAGGACGATCACGTCGTCGGCCAGCACGAGCAGGAGCACCGACATGGTAAAAGCAGTCATCAGCGTGTAGAAGCTGACGTTGCCTTGGTGCTTGGGAAGGTACGCGGCGGAATAGACGAGGACGACAGCCCCGATCACAAGCGCCAGCAGCGCGAAAAACGCGCCGAGGGCATCCGCGCGCAACGAGACCCCAGCGTCCACCCCGGGCGCGAGGAAGTCCGCGACCCAGGTCAGCTGGTACTCGATGCCATTCCCGCTGGAAATCGCGGGAATTTCTCGGAGGATCAGTCCCGCCGCCACGACGAAGATGGCCGCCAGCGGCCATCCTGCTTTTCGATCAAGTACCTTGACCGCGACGGGCGAGCACACCACTGCCAGCGCCGCGAGAAGGACAACATATAAAAGCGTCACAGGTTTAAAGCCTTAACACGATGGACGGTAATGGACATGTATGGAGTTTGCTGAAAATAGCATCAATACAGCCTCCCCAGATTAGCACTGTGGTTAATCCGGATCACGTCACTGCCCGAGCTAATCACCGATCACTTTGGCCCCCAGCTGTCGGTTGCAGCCGGGGGCCGAAGGTGAATAGAAAGGCGGGTCGCTTAGCTGCCCAATAGAGCGTCGACGAAGCTTTCGACCTCGAAGGGCGCCAGGTCGTCCGAGCCCTCGCCCAGCCCGACGAGCTTGACGGGCACGCCGAGTTCTTCCTGCACCTGGAAGACGATGCCGCCCTTGGCGGTACCATCCAGCTTGGTCAGCACCACGCCGGTGATGTCCACGACCTCGCGGAAGATGCGCGCCTGGACCAGGCCGTTCTGGCCGACGGTGGCGTCGATGACCAGCAGGACCTCGTCGACCTGCGACTTCTTTTCCACCACGCGCTTGACCTTGCCCAGCTGGTCCATCAGGTCGGTGGAGGTGTGCAGGCGGCCGGCGGTGTCGACCAGGACGACGTCGACTTGGTTTTCGACGCCGGCGGCGACGGCATCGAAAGCCACCGATGCCGGGTCCGCGCCCTCCTTGCCACGCACGGTCTCCGCGCCCACGCGCTTGCCCCAGGTTTCGAGCTGGTCCGCGGCCGCGGCACGGAAGGTATCCGCGGCGCCCAGCAGGACCTTCTTGCCCAGGGAGACCAGCACGCGCGCCAGCTTGCCGGTAGTGGTGGTCTTGCCGGTGCCGTTGACGCCGACGACCATGACGACGGCCGGCTTGCCGTCGTGCGGCATGGCCTTAATGGAGCGGTCCATCTCCACGTGGCCGGCCTCGATGAGCGCCTCGCGCAGCATGGCGCGGGCCTCGTCCTCGCTGCTGACGCCGCGCTCGGCGATCTTCTCGCGCAGCGATTCCGTCACCTTCAGCGTCGACTTCGTGCCCAGATCCGCCATGATCAGGGTGTCTTCGATTTCCTCCCAGGCGTCGTCGTCCAGGTCGCCGGCGGACAGAATGCCCATCAGCCCCTGGCCGATGGCGTTCTGGGAGCGCGACAGGCGCCCGCGCATCCGACCCAGGCGGCCGACGGCCGGAGCGATCTCCTCGCGCGGTTCCGCCGATGCGGGCTCAGCCTCCGGCTCCGGCTGCGGCTGCTCAACCTCTTCTGCGGCCGGTGCCGGCGTAGGCACCGGGGTCTCCTCGAGGGCGCGCTCCGCGGAGCTGGTCTGCGCGTCGGCGGCAGCGGCGGCTTCCTCGGCCTCCGCGGTGGAGGTCTCATCCTGGGCGGACTGGTCCGCGGCTTCCGGCTGGGCCGGCTCAGCCGGCTCAGCCTGCTCAGCGGGTTCGACCGGCTCGACCGGCTCGACCGGCTCGGCCGAGACGGCATCCGCGGTCTGCGTGGCCGGGGCGGTCTTCTCCCCTGCCTCGGTCGGCTCGGCCTTCGGAGCCTTCTCAACCTTCTCGGCCTTCGGAGCCTGCGGCGCCTTGTCAGTCGGAACGGCGGCCTCGGCGCGGTCGGCCTCGGAGGCGAGCGGGGCATCGGCGAGCTCGTCAGACTTCGCGCGGGCTACGGCCGCGGCGGCGATGTCCTCGACGCTCTCGGTCCGCTCGGTATCCTCGTTGGCAGCCTTCTCGCTGCCAACCTTCTCGCTGTCGGCCTGCGCGGGCTCTGCCGGGGTGGCCGGAGCCGGCTGCTCGGCCTTGGCCGGCTCGTCGTGGGCAGAAGCGAAGACGCCGGCCATGCCCGCGGCGTTTGCGTTGCCGGCGGCGTTCGGGTTGCCGGCCGGCTGCTTTTCGGGCTCGCTGCCGGCCGCGAAGTTAAAGCCGGACTTGGCCTGGTAGTTTCCGGATTTTTCCTGCTGGGTCAGTTCCTTCGGCTCGGTGTCTTCCTGGTTGAAGGACACCTTCTTGCTCTCGCCGCGGCGCTTGCCTACTAAGACCACCGCCACTAGGGCGATGACGATAAGGACGACGACGGCAATGCCAATCCATAGCGCTAAGTTAGATTCCATGCCTTCCATAGTGCCAGCAAACGGCCGCGCTAGTGAGGTGGGCCCGGGGTTTAACCCCGGGAGGAGGCATCGACGCCGAGGCGGGCGGCATCGTCAGCAGCCTGCTCGGTGCCCGGAGCCGTGCCGGCGGGATTCATGCGCTGCGAGATGACGCGGGTAATCCCGTCGCCGCGCATGGTCACGCCGTAGAGCACGTTGGCCACGTCCATCGTCGGCTTCTGGTGGGTAATCACGATGAGCTGCGAGTCGTTGCGCAACTCCTCGAACAGCGCGATGAGCCGGCGCAGGTTGACGTCGTCGAGGGCGGCCTCGACCTCGTCCATGACGTAGAAGGGCGAGGGGCGGGCGCGGAAGATGGCGACCAGCATCGCCAGGGCGGTCAGGGACTTCTCCCCACCGGAAAGCAAGGACAGGCGCTTGACCTTCTTGCCCGGCGGGCGGGCCTCGACCTCGATGCCGGTGGTCAGCATGGAATCCGGCTCCGTGAGCACCAGGCGCCCCTCCCCTCCCGGGAAGAGCGTGGAAAAGACCTTCGGGAATTCCGCCTCCACGTCACGCCAGGCGTCGGTGAACAGCTGCAGGATGCGCGCGTCGACGTCCTCGATGACCCCTTCCAGGTCGCGGCGGGCCTGGATGACGTCGTCGAGCTGCGTGGACAGGTAGCGGTAGCGCTCCTCCAACGCGCGGTACTCCTCCAGCGCCAGCGGGTTGACCTTGCCCAGCGAGTTCAAGTCCTTCTCCGCCTGCTTGAGGCGTTTCTTCTCCGCGGCCTGATCGAACTCGGGGCCCGGGGTGTAGTCGCGCAGCAGATCAGCAATCGAGATGCCGAGCTGCTCGGTGACCTTCTCCTCGGCCTCGTCGACGCGGACCTGCGCCTGGGTCTGGGCGACCTCCGCGTCGTGGGCCTGCTGGGTGAACCTTTCGGCCTGCTGCCTGGCGGAGGAGACGGCCTGCTTGGCCGAGGCCAGCCGGGTGTTGAGCGCGTTGCGCTGGTTGACCAGCTCGTCGCGGCGCTCGGTGGCACGGTCGAGGGCATCGGCGGCGCGGGCCGCGAGGTCTTCGGCGTGGCGTTGCACGGCGGCGGCCAGGCGGGCCTGGGCGCGGCGGCGGGCCTGGGCGTTGTCGTGGCGCTGCTTGGCCAGGCGCTCGTTTTCGGCCTGCCGGCGCAGGTTATCCGCCTTGCCGGCGACCTGGGAGACCTTCTCCTGGGCCGAACGGGCCGCGTACTGGGCCTCCACCTGGCGGTTTTTGGCCTGCTCCAGGGCGGTCGATGCCGCATCGCGCGCCGCGGAGTCCGGCTCCTCGGTGGCCTCGTCGTCGTCGACGCGGCTGAGCCGGTCGCGGGTCTGCTCCAGTTCCTCCCGGGCCTTATCGAGCTGGACATCCAGCTCGGTGGCGCGAGCGGCGGCTTTTTCGTGTTCCTTCGTATTGGCCTCAACCTGCTGGAGGAGGCGCTGGTGGTCGCGCTGCCAGGCCGCGATCTGGGCGTCGTGTTCCTGCAGGGCCGCGGTCGCCGAGGCCGCCGCGACGCGCGCTTCCTCGGCTGCCTGCTTGGCGCCCTCCAGGGTGCCGGACAGCTCCTCGGCGGCGGTCTGGGCGGCCTCCAGGCGCTGGCGCGCCTGGGCGATCTGGGCGCTAACCTCCACGGTCGAGGAGGCGCCCGTGCCGGCCTGCAACCAGCCCTCGCCGCAGAGCACGCCGTCCGGGGTCACGGCCCGCAGGCGCGGATCGGCGGCGACGAGCTCCCGGGCGGCATCCACCGTGGGGGCGAGCACGACGTCGGCGAGCAGGCGGTTCAGGCCGGCGCTGACGGCGGGGTCCACCTCGACCTCGTCGAGCAGCCAGCTGGTCCCGGCGGGCAGCTCCGCCTGCAGGCGCCAACCGGAACTGGCCGGGGCCTCGGTATCAACCACGGCGGTGCGGGCGGCGCCGCTGAGCTGTTCGAGCAGGTCCCCGTCGACCTGTCCGGCCTGGGCTTCCGCGAACGCTCCGAGGGCCGCGGCCAGGGCGGAGTCATATTTAGTGGTGACGTGATCGGCCAGCGGCGAGAAGTCCGCGCCGAGCTCGACGGCCGGCGGGGCGGTCTGTACGAGGGTATCGATCTGCGCTCGCAGCGTGTAGACCTCGCGGTCGCGGTCGCGCTGATCGTCGCGCAGCTGCTCGAGGCGCTTGTCGGCGGCGTCGGACTCGCTGGCGGCGCGCACGTGCGCCTCGTCCAAGGGCTCGCGCTCGGCCTGCAGGGCGGTGAGCTTGTCGCCGACGTCGTCGGCCTCGCGGCGGGCCTGGCTCACGCGTTCCCGGGTGGACTCGCAGGTGGCCTCCTGGCGGGCGAGCTCGGCTTCGGCCTGTTCCACGCGGCTGGTCTGGGATTCTTCCTGCGCAACTAGGCGCACCACGCCTTCGCGGCGGTCCGCCAGGGCGCGGACCTGGGCGCGGTGCTCCTTTTCCTCCGCGGCGTATTCCTCCTGGCGGGCGGCGACTTCCTCCTTGGCCTCTTCGAAGGCCTCGGCGGCGGCCTCGGCGCTAGCCAGCAGCATCTCGTAGTCTTCGTCCGCCTGGCGGGCGCGCGCCTCCAGCTCTTCGGGGTCTTGGCCCTGGTAGGCGGTGGCCTCGCCGGAGGTGCGGGCGCGTTCGGCAGCAATGCGCAGGGTTGCGGCGATGCGCTCGCTCAGGTTGGACAGGTCGAACCAGAGTTGCTGGGCCGCCTCCGCTGCGGGGGCAACCTCTTCCAGCTCGGTCTCGAGGTCGAGCTGGGCGCCGGTGGTCTCCTCCAGCACGGCCTGGGATGTGGCCAGGGACTCGGCTGTGCGCTGGGTGGCCGCGCGGGCATCGTCGAGCTGGCCGCGCAAGGAAACGATCCGGGCGCCGGCCAGCCCCAGGCGAGCGTCGCGCAGGTCCGCCTGGACGGTGGCTGCGCGCTGGGCGGCCTCGGCCTGGCGGGCAAGCGGCTTGAGCTGTTTGCCCAGCTCCTCGGTCAGGTCGGTCAGCCGGTCGAGGTTGGCCTGCATGCCGTTGAGCTTGCGCTGGGCCTTCTCGCGGCGGCGGCGGTGTTTGAGGACGCCGGCCGCTTCCTCAATATAGGAGCGGCGCTCCTCCGGCCGGGACTCGAGGATTTCCGCGAGCTTGCCCTGTCCGACGATGATGTGCATTTCGCGGCCAATGCCGGAGTCTGAGAGCAGCTCCTGGATATCCATGAGGCGCGCCTTGGAGCCATTAATTTCATACTCGCTGGCGCCGTCGCGGAACATGCGGCGGGTCACGGAGACCTCGCGGTAGTCGATGGGCAGCGCCCCGTCGGAGTTGTCGATGGTCAGGGTGACCTCGGCGCGGCCGAGCGGCTTCTTGTCCCCGGCGCCGGCGAAGATGACGTCCTGCATCTTGCCGCCGCGCAGCGTCTTGGCGCTGCCTTCCCCCATTACCCACGCGAGGGCGTCTACCACGTTGGATTTGCCCGATCCGTTCGGGCCCACCACGGCGCAGATCCCTGGCTCGAATTTGAGCGTCGTCGCCGAGGCAAAGGACTTAAACCCTTTGAGCGTGAGTGATTTCAGGTGCATTGGATAAAGTCTAACAACTTAGCTTCGCTAGGCTTCACACCAATGGCCGCTAAGCGCCGCGAAGAACAAAGGTCAAATATAAATTTGGCCAACATCAAACGGTGTTAACATATGAGGTAAAATTTTGCTGAACAAAGTTAAGATTCCTCATTAACATGCTCTAGGATTAGAACTTTAACATCAGTTCAACTTCCCCGGTTGAACCCTACCCCAGAAAGCTGAGTTGAAAACAAGGTGACCACTCCTCAGGCCCGGGTCTTGCGTGCTCACAACGAGCGCAGCAAGCAAGAAACCCGTCGGGCAGTTTTCCAGGCCGTCAAAGTCCTCGCCAAGGACAAGCTGTTTGCCGATATCACGGCCTCCGAGATAATCCGGACCGCGAAGATTTCGCGCTCCTCGTTTTACCGGCACTTCCCCACCAAAGACTCAGTAGTGGAGCAGTTCATCCACCGCGTCTTCGACGAGATTGGCACCACCCCCTCGGCCCGCGATTCCCTGCGCAGCTACTGGGCCGCGGTCTTGGACAAGACCTGGCAGTACCGCGAGGAGCTGACCCTGGCCATCTCCGCCGGCGCTCACTACCGCATCCTCGAAGAGCTCAACAAGAACCTCGACGAATTCGAGGACACCATCGCCGGGGTGACCTGGAACGGGCTCCTGTTCAACATCATCATGTGCTGGGCGGAGACGAATTTCGCCATGGACAAAGAGGAGCTGCTGGAGCGTGCCGTGGAGGTCACCCATTCCCTCCCCGAGCCGCCGAACCTCGTGTCCACGACGATCCGGCCGCCGCGCTAGCCGCGGCCATCCACCGGCGCCCGGTTATTTCTTAACGCTCGATAAAGCCTTCCTCGCCCCGCGGGTCGGAATACTGTTCCACGACAGTATCCACCCGGCCGGGGCGAGACGTCGTTGACGGCTCTTCCCGCAGCAGCTCGAGCAGCCGCGCGCAGTCGGCGGCCGGCCCCTCCGCGACAACTTGGACGCGCCCGTCCCGCAGGTTCGTCGCGTGCCCCGACAGCCCGAGCTCCAGCGCCCGCGAACGGGTCCACCACCGAAACCCCACCCCTTGGACGTGGCCGTGGACGAAGGCGGTCATGCGCTTGGTCATTCGTGCTGTCACCTTTCTGGTGCTAGAGGGCTAACTGAATCCTTGCCGCGGGCTAGGACTTGTCCGGGGCGGCATCGTCGCGCAGGATCTGGCGATCCTCCACGCTGCGGCGGGTAACCGGGTCGCTGCCGTCCCAGCATTCGACGTTTTTAACCTCGGGCAGCATGTCCCGGTGGAAGACCGGGTCCACGCCCTTGCGGCGCTGCTCGTTGTAGTTCTTGAGCAGCTTGATGGCCACGCCGCTCAGCGGGACGATGGCGATGATGTTGAGCACGACCATGGTACCGGCGCCGGTATCGGCCAGCGAGAAGACCAGCGGGAGCGTGCCCACCGCGCCGAACCAGACGAAGAAGAGGACCACCAGGCGGAAGACCACCAACACGACCTTGGAGCGCGACAGGTACTCGACGTTGGCCTCGGCCAAATAGTAGTTACCCAGGATGGAAGAGAACGCCAGGAAGAACAGGATGAAGGTCACAAAGTGGATGCCCCAGTCGCCCACCTCGGACGACAGCGCGGTCTGCGTCAGGGACACGCCCTCGGCTTCCTCGCCGTAATTGACCTCGGAGCCCAGCAGGATGATAAACGCGGTGATGGTACACACGACCAGGGTGTCGAAGTAGACGCCCAGGGTCTGGACCAGGCCCTGCTTGACCGGGTGGGAAACCGTCGCGGTCGCCGCCGCGTTCGGGGCCGAACCCTCGCCCGCCTCGTTGGAGAACAGGCCACGCTGGATGCCCTGCATCATCGCGGTACCCAGGGCCGCGCCGGCAATCTCCTTGAAGCCGAGCGCGTGCCCGATGATGGCCTCGAACATGGCCGGGACGGCATCGAGGTTGGTGACCACGACGAACAGGCCCACGATGAGGTAGGCGCCGGCCATGAACGGCACGATGAGCTGGGTCATGTTGGCGATGCGCTGGACGCCGCCGAAGATGATAAGCCCGGAAATCGCCGCGATGATAACGCCCACGATGGCCTTGAAGGCGAAGCTGTCGTTGCCCATCGAGGTCGACAGGGAATCCGCGATGGCGTTGGTCTGGAAAGCGTTGTAGACAAAGCCGAAGGTAAAGGCGATGGCGACGGAGAAGATAACGCCCAGCGGGCCCCAGCCGAGGCCGCGCTTCATGTAGTAGGCCGGGCCGCCGCGGTAGGCGTCGCCGTCACGGACCTTCCACAGCTGCGCCAGCGTGGACTCGATGAAGGCCGTCGCGCCGCCCAGGATGGCGATAATCCACATCCAGAACACCGAGCCAGGACCGCCCAGGGAGATAGCCACGGCCACGCCGGCGATATTGCCGGTGCCCACGCGGGAAGCGGCCGAGATGGTAAAGGCCTTGAAAGCGGAGATGCCGCCGTAGTCCTCGTCCTCATCGCGCCCGGTGCCGTTGGGCCGCTCGACGACGGCCTTGAACATGTCGGGCACCATGCGGATCTGGACCAGAACCGTGCGAATGCCGAAGAAGATGCCCGCGCCGATCAGCAGCCACGGCACCACCCAGGTCCACAGAAAATCGTTGCCTGCGCCAACGATGTTTTCGAGAAAAGTCATGTAAATAACATAGCCTAGATCACGCTATGGGAGATCACTCGAAGGCCTGACACTGAGGGCAATAGTGCGTCGAGCGCCCACCCAGCACCCGCCGTTGCAGCAGGTTGCCGCACCGGCGGCAAGGCAGCCCGGCCCGCCCGTAGGCGTTCAAATCCCGGGCAAAATACCCGGACTCACCGTTGACGTTGACGTAGAGCGAGTCGAAACTCGTCCCGCCGGCGGCCAGCGCGGTGCGCATGACCGTCGCGGCAGCCTCGATGACCTCGCGGGCCCGGTACTGGCGCAGCGTACTCGCCCGCTTTCGGGGGTCGAGGCCGGCCAGCCACAGTGCCTCGTCGGCGTAGATATTGCCGATACCCGAGACCACCGTCTGATCCAGCAGGACGGTCTTTATCGGCACCTTCTTCGCGGTGATCCGGCGCGCGGCCGCCGCGATATCAAAGGCCGGATCGAGCGGGTCCCGGGCGATGTGCGCGATCGCCTCCAGGGGACCGTAGTGCCAGCGGCCGAAGGTGCGCTGATCGATGAAGTCTAGTTCCACCCCGCCGCTAAGCTGCGTGCGGATGCGCACGTGGGCGGAATCATTGTGTCCCACGCGCAGTTGCCCCGACATGCCCAGGTGGATAAAGACCACGTTGCGGGCGGGGTCGTCGGGGGGCTCGCCGGCTAGCTCCAACCACATGTATTTGCCGCGACGAGCCACCGCGCGCACGCGGGCGCCGACGAGCAGGTCGCCTAAGGGCACGTCCTGGCCGCGTGTGGCGCGCGGGTGCAGGACCTCGACGGCCTCGAAGGTGCGCCCGACCACGTAGGGCTCCAGCCCCCGGCGGACCACCTCAACTTCTGGTAATTCCGGCACGGTGTTGTTGGGCTCTAGTCGCTCGCCGCACCCGGGTTCGCGGTACCGGCGACCAGCCGCGGGGACTCGCGCAGCTTGTCGCAGGCCAGGTGCGCGGCCTGCTGCTCCGCCAGCTTCTTGTTATGCCCCTCGCCGCGGCCGAATTCCTGGCCGTTGACTAGGGCGACCGCGGTGAAGGTCTGATCGTGTTCCGGGCCGGTGGAGCTGGCCTCGTAGACGGGCATCGGCGCGTGCAGCTCGGCGCACAGCTCCTGCAGGGTGGTCTTCCAGTCCAGGTGCCGGCCGGCGACGGTGGCGGTGTCAATCTTATGCTGGAACAGCCGCAGCACCACCCGGCGGGCGGTCGCGAAGCCGAACTGGCGGTAGATGGCCCCCAGCAGCGCCTCGGTGGTATCGGCCAGGATCGACTCCTTGTTGGCCCCGCCGGAGGACTGCTCGCCCTTGCCCAGCAGGATATAGGAGCCCAGGCCGATCTCGCGGGCGATATCGGCCAGGCCGTAGCGCGAGACGATGGAGGCGCGCATCTTGGAGATGTCGGATTCGGGCCGGGACGGGTACTGCTCGTAGAGCTGCGCGGCCACGGACAGGCCCAGCACGGCGTCGCCCAGAAACTCTAGGCGCTCGTTGTTGGGCAGGTGGCCGTTCTCGTTGGCAAACGAGCGGTGCGTCAGCGCCAGGCGCAGGTGCTCGTCGTCGAGGTTGACCTGCAGCTTCTCGCGCAGCGGGGTGTGATCGACCGCGTCGTAGGCGACCGCCCAGGCGGCCAGCGGATCTAGCTTTGCTTTCTTGCTCACAGGAACTTCTCCAGCCCGGCCCACCGCGGGTCCACCTTCTCGTCGTCCGGGTCCTTCTCGCCGGACACCCCGGTGGTCACGCCCTTCGGCGTCTGGATATCGCAGCCGTTCTCACAGACCGGGGCGAAAGGCAGACTCAGGCCGACCTCGTCGATGACCGGCTGCAGCAGATCCACCTCGTCGCCTTCGACCTGGCCGATCTCGTCGCCGGAGCCCTGTTCCTCCTCGGATTCCGGATCGCCGGTGATGAAATCGTCGTCGGCGGCGAAGACCTGGCTGACGTGGATGTCCAGCGGCGGGTTCAGGGGGCTTAAGCACCGGGAGCACTCGCCGTGCAGGAGGCCGCGCACGTCGGCATCGACAAGCACGCCCCCGCCCAGCGGGGTCAGGGTCGCGTCCACGGTCAGCTCCTCGCCCTCTGGGACGGCAAGCATTTCGCCGCCGATGCGCGCTGGGGCGGGACCGGTCTGGCTGCGCTGGGTCGGCAGGCCCTCGGCGGACGCGCCCAGCAGCGAAGCAACGTTAAATTTCAGTGGTGAAGTCATATCACCGGATATCCTACCCCGCCGGTCAACACGGCACACGCGCTGCCCAGACGCACAGCTAGCTAAAGACTTTGCTGGGTAATCTGTCAGCCTCCTGAGCGAGCGGTCATAATGCGTTGGGGAGCCCGATTTTTCCTTTAACCCCGCGGGCGACCTGCCTAGACTGGTAGACCATGAACGAATCCATGTTGGCGGGCCTGCGCGAGGTGGCGTGGTCTTTTCCCCTCGCGGTCATCGCCCCGACAGTCTGCCTTGGCCTGGTGGGCTGCCTCGTCCGCCGGCTGCGCGGGCCACACCCGGCCGGGATCACCGGTTCCACCGGCTCCCGCCTGCGCCGCGTCTGCCTGATCGCGCTGTTGACCGGCATGGTCGTCGGCATCCTGCTGTTTGTACCGGTCCCCTTTGAAATCACCGTGCTGCTGGGCGCTGCCTGCATGGCGGTCTGCGCCGCCCAGCTGACCTGGAGCGCGAAGGAACCTCTCAGTGCCGCGTTCTGTTCGGTCGGCGCTCTGACCACCGGGATCGGGCTGGTCCACGCCTCCGTCTATTCCTACGGGCTCCTAACCGGCCACGTCACCAGCGGCGGGGAAGGCGATCTGCTGACGTCCTTCATGCTGCTGTGGCCGTTGTGCGCGCTGCCGGGGCTCATCTTCGCCCTGATCGCGGCCTTCCTCAACATCAAGTCCGCGCCCGTCGAGCCCACCAGCACCCAGCGCACGCCGGCGTATTTCTAGTATCTTCCCGCCCGCAGCTGGCCGCGCCCCTAGCGGGCAGGGCCAGCTAGGCCGGGCCGGAGTCTATCCGCGGTTGTCGTAACCGCTGTCGTAGCCGGCTTCGTAGGAATCCTGGCTGTAGCCGTTGTAACCGCGGGAGTAGTCGCTGCCGCCAGCCCGGCCGGCGGCACCGGCGCCGCGGCGCAGGGCCGTGCGATCCGAAGAGATGGTCCGCAGCACGGAGTTGAGGGTCTCCTCGAACTCGCCGAGCTTGCTGTCCACGAACTCGTCGCACTCGGTGCGCAGGCGGTGGGACTCGGAGTGGGCGGTGTCCACGATCCGGTGGGCTTCCTCGTTGGCCCGGCGCGCCACCTCCGACTCGGAGACCAGCCGGTCCTGCTCTTCCTGGCCGGCGGCCACGGCGCGCTCGTAGGACTCCTGCCCCTGGGCGACGGCGCGCTCGGCGTCGGCGCGGGCCTTTTCCACGGTGGAATCGGCCTCGTTCTGCGCGCGCTCGACCAAGCCGGCGGCGTGCGCCTGGGCGTCGGCGACCATGGACTCGGAGTCCGCCTGGGCGCGGGCGATGATGTCGTCGGCCTGCGCGTTGGCGTCCGCCACGGTGTGCTCGGCGCGCTCCTCGGCGCCGCGGATAATCTCATCCTGCTTGTCGAGGACGTCCTGCGCGTCGTCGATTTCGACGGGCAGGGCGTTACGCAGATCGTCGAGCAGGGCGAGCATCTCGTTGCGGGGAACCATGCAATTCGAGGTCATGGGAACGCCCCGGGCTTGCTCCAGGTTCTGTACTAGTTCATCAAGGCTTTCGAATACGCGGTACATGATGACCAGCCTAGCCAGCGCAACCAGCTACGGCGGCTTCCCACACTGGGAAAGCCCGGAAAATCTCAAGTTTCACTTGAGACTATTCCGCTCCCCTTCCCTGCCCCTGCACCGCGCACGGAAAAACCCGGCCACCTCCCCTATAAAAACTAGGGAGACGTCCGGGCCGGGCGCGCCGGTTTTAGATGACGCCCTGGGCGAGCATGGCGTCAGCGACCTTCTTGAAGCCGGCGATGTTCGCGCCGGCGACGTAGTCGCCCTCGCGGTCGTATTCCGCGGCGGTCTTGTCGATGTTGGTGAAGATATTCGACATGATCTGGCGCAGGCGGTCGTCGGTGTAGTCGAAGGACCAGGAGTCGCGGGAGGCGTTTTGCTGCATCTCCAGCGCGGAGGTGGCCACGCCGCCGGCGTTGGCGGCCTTGCCCGGCACGAAGTTGACGTGGGAGTCCTGGAAGGCGTGGACGGCCTCCGGCGTACACGGCATGTTCGCGCCCTCGGCCACGTACTTCACGCCGTTGTCGATGAGCTGGCGGGCAGCGTCGCCGTCCAACTCGTTCTGGGTGGCGCACGGCAGGGCCACGTCGGCGGCCACGGACCAGATGCCCGCACCCTCGTGGTATTCGACGTTGCCGCCGGCTTCCGCAGCGTAGGCAGAGATGCGCTCGCGACGGTTTTCCTTGACGTCCTTGAGCAGCTCGATGTCCACGCCGTCCGGGGTGGTGACGTAGCCGGCGGAGTCCGACATCGCGACCACGGTCGCGCCGAGCTCCTGGACCTTGGCGGCGGCGTAGATGGCCACGTTGCCGCTGCCGGAGACGATCACGCGGGCACCGGAGAGGTCCTCGCCGTGGGACTGGACCATCTGCTCGGTGATGTAGACGGTGCCGTAGCCGGTGGCCTCGGTGCGCACCAGGGAGCCGCCCCAGCTGAGCCCCTTGCCGGTCAGGACGCCGGACTCGTGCTGGTTGGACAGGCGGCGGTACTGGCCGAAGAGGTAGCCGATCTCGCGGCCGCCGACCCCGATGTCACCGGCCGGCACGTCGCGGTATTCGCCGATGTGGCGGTGCAGCTCCGTCATGAAGGACTGGCAAAAACGCATGATTTCCTGGTCGGACTTGCCCTTCGGGTCGAAGTCCGAGCCGCCCTTGCCGCCGCCGATGGGCAGGCCGGTCAGGGAGTTTTTGAAGATCTGCTCGAAGCCCAGGAACTTGATGATGCCCAGGTTGACCGACGGGTGGAAGCGCAGGCCGCCCTTGTACGGGCCCAGCGCCGAGTTGAACTGGACGCGGAAGCCGCGGTTGACGCGGATATTACCCTCGGCGTCGGTCCACGGCACGCGGAAGATGAGCTGGCGCTCCGGCTCGCAGAGCCGCTCGACCAGGCCGTAATCCGCGTAGTGGGGATCCTTTTCCAGGACGATCTTCAGCGAGTCCAGGACCTCGGAGAGCGCCTGGTGGAATTCCGGCTCGCCCGCGTTCCTCTTCAGCAGCTTGTTGTAGTAATCGGAAATCTGGAGGTCTACGGACATGTCTTCTCCTGCTCGGTAGTAACTAATTGGCTTCGACCAGTCCCCGGTTTTCGCGGGGCCTGTCTAGTGACAGTTTCCTTGGGCGAGGCCACTTTCGCAACCACTTTTTGGGCGCTAAAAATTACTCACCCCTTCCTAGCTGCGTTTTTGCGAGATATATTTTCTGTCATAGTACCGAAATTAAGGGGTGAAGCGCCCCAGCTTTCACCGGCTGGCCGCGGGTGAGAGAAAAAGCGTGCCCTATAATTGCGCCCATGCATATCGTCGTCGCCCCAGACTCTTTCAAAGGCACCGCTAGCTCGAGCCTGGCCGCCGCCGGCCTGACCTCCGGAATCCGGCAGGAACTCCCCGACGCCACGGTGGTGACCTGCCCGCTAGCCGACGGCGGCGAAGGCACCGCGCTGGCGCTGGCCACCGCGGCCAGCCTCGCCGGCCGGCAGCTCGCCCGCGTGCACATCCCCTCGGTGGACGCTCTCGGCCGGCTCACGGAGGCGGAATACTACTTCGATCCGGAAAACGCCACGGCCTATATCGACGTCGCTGCCGCTACCGGCCTGCCGGCGGTCGCCGATAGCCCGGATCCCCTCCGCGCGGACTCCTTCGGCACCGGCGCCCTCATCGCCGACGCCGAGACCCGCGGTGCCAAATCCATCGTGCTGGGCCTGGGCGGCAGCGCGACCGTCGACGGCGGCATCGGCATCCTGTGCGCACTCGGCGCCGCGCCCCACGACGCCCGCGGCCTCGCCCTGGCTCAGGGCCCGGCCGAGCTGGTCCGCCTGGGCGACATCGACACCGCGCAGCTGAACTACAAGGCCGGGATGCTCGACTACACCCTGCTGGCGGATACGCGCTGCGTCCCCCAGCAGGCGCCGGCGATGTACGGCCCGCAGAAGGGCGCGAGCCGCGAGCAGGTCGCCCTACTGACCGGCGCGCTGCTGCGCCTGTGCGAGTTCACCGAGCAGGACCCCGCCGCCGAGCATTTCGGCGCGGCCGGGGCGATCCCGGTAGGGCTGAGCTGGATGTCGCGCATCCTGTGGGGCAACGACGAGCACGTGCGTGTGGTCAGCGGGGCCGACTACGTTGCCGACGCGCTGGATCTCGACCGGCACCTGGCCGCCGCCGACGTCGTCGTCACCGGCGAGGGGCGCTTCGACGCGCAGTCGCTGACCGGCAAGGTCGTGGGCACCGTCGCCGAGCGCGCGGCAGCCTCCCCCGCCGCGCCGCGCGTGGCCATCGCGGCCGGCCAGTTC
>NZ_JBPPVW010000023.1:0-27562 GCF_053546955.1 Corynebacterium sp. 32222D000AT
CCGGGAGGTTGTGGGAGAGTAGGTTACCGCCGACACCAAACAACAACACATAATTCAATAACCATTAAGGGAGGGTTACCGGCCACCGGCCGGAAACCCTTTCTTTTTTTGATCTCTGCTCTATTCCTTGCGCCCTTTTCGTGGCTGCTTTCTTGTCCGAGATTGTATGTATAGCCGGTGGGGCGGTGATGCGTCAGATGATATCGCACGCTAAGCTGTAATAGTTGTTATCTACAGTGAAGAAAGTGAAAACATGACTCATTCTGCCGCTTCCCCCGTCGGCGCCTCGACCCCGGCGGTCGCAGCCCGGGCCATCGAGCTGTTTAAGCAATACGGCCAGGGGGAGACCTCAGTTTCCGCACTAGACCACGTGACCATCGACTTCCGCCGCCAGGAGTTCACGGCGATTATGGGGCCGTCGGGTTCCGGCAAGTCCACCCTGATGCACACTATGGCCGGGCTGGACTCCGCCACCAGTGGCGCCGCCCTGATTGGTGATACGGATCTGTCCCAGCTCAGCGACAAGGAGATTACGGCCTTGCGCCGCGATCGGCTGGGCTTTATCTTCCAGTCCTTTAACCTGGTGCCGACGCTGACGGCGGCGGAAAATATCACGCTGCCGGTGGATATCGCCGGCAAGAAGGTGGATAAGGCCTGGTTTGACGAGATCACCACCCGCCTGGGCTTGGCGCAGCGCCTCGAGCACCGCCCGGCCGAGCTGTCTGGCGGCCAGCAGCAGCGCGTGGCCTGCGCCCGCGCGCTGGTCTCCCGCCCGGAGATCATCTTCGGTGACGAGCCGACCGGCAACCTGGACTCGAACTCGTCCGCTGAGGTCCTGGACATCCTGCGCACCAGTGTCGACCAGGACGGGCAGACCGTCGTCATTGTTACCCACGACGCCAAGGCGGCATCGTACGCCGACCGGGTGGTCTTCCTGGCCGACGGCCGGCTGGTCCACGAGCTGGAGGATCCCTCCATGGAGGCCATCCACCAGATTATGGCGGAGATTGAGAGCTAAGTATGGGTAAGAACAAAACCATGCGCAGGGTGTCCCTGCGCAATATTCTGGCCCACAAATTGCGCCTGGGCCTGACGGTCCTTGCCGTGGTGCTGGGCACCGCGTTTATCGCGGGCTCGTTCATGTTCACCAACTCGCTGTCGTCGACCTTTGACTCCGCGGTGTCGAACTCCTTTACCGGCGTAGATGCGGCTGTCTCCCAGAAGGAGGGCGGCCCGCTGCTGAACGCGGAGATGCGGCAGCAGCTGGCCGACGACCCCCAGGTCGGCGGCGTCAACATGCAGTCGAGCCAGACGGTCGTCGTGGCCAATTCCGATTCCGAGGCCTACCAGACCCAGGGCGGTACGTCCGCGCTGGTGCCGTACTACGCGCCCGAGGACACGGTGGGCCAGCCGGCGGAGCTCGTTGAGGGCAACGCCCCGCAGGGCACCAATGAGGTCGTCGTCAACTCCGGGGCCGCCGAGAAATTCGGCATCGGGATCGGCGACGAGGTCGTCGTGGTGCACCCGGACAAACAGGACCGGATGACCATTTCCGGCATCGTCGAGCCAGCCATCGAGCAGGGCTCCGGGCTGACGCTGTCGATGGAAGCCGACGGCTTCAACGAGCTCTACGGCGACTCCCAGCAGCTGCGCGTCTCCGCGGCCGAAGGGGTCAGCGCCGATGAGTTGGTCGATCACCTCAACGCGACCTACGAGGTCGAGGCGGAATCCGGCCAGAAGCTGGCCGATGAGCTGTCTGAGACCATCTCCGGGGCGCTCAAATTCGTCAACTACTTCCTTATTGCCTTCGGGCTTATCGCGCTGCTGGTGGGCACGTTTATCATCGCGAATACCTTCTCGATGATCGTCGCGCAGCGGACCAAGGAATTCGCCCTCCTGCGCGCCCTGGGCGCCTCCCGCGGGCAGATCACCGGTTCGGTGGTCATGGAATCCCTCATCGTGGGGCTTATCGGCTCCGCCCTCGGCGTCGTGGCCGGCATCGGCTTGGTCGCCATCATCAAGGCCGTCATGAACGGCCAGGGCATGCCGATGGATGACTCGCTGGGCCTGTCGGCCTCCGCCATCCTGGTCCCGCTCGTGCTGGGCACCATCGTCACGGTGGTCTCTGCCTGGATGCCGGCGCAGCGCGCGGGCGCGGTGGAACCGGTCGAGGCGATGCGCACCACCGAATCCGCCGCCGGATCCTCGCTCAAGGTCCGCACCATCATCGGCGGCCTCGTCCTGGTCCTCGGCGCGGCCCTGGCGGCCGCGGGCGCGCTTATCGATGCCGAGACCACCCCGCGCGCCATCCTCGTCGGCGTGGGCGCCCTCTTCGTCATCGTCGGCTTCTTCCTCGCCGGCCCGGCGTTATCCCTGCCCATCGTGCCTGTGCTGGGCAAGGTCTTCGGCGCCCCCTTCGGCGCCATCGGGCGCCTGGCCGCGACCAACTCCCGGCGCAACCCGCGCCGCACGGCCGCGACCGCCTTCGCACTAACCCTGGGTATCGCCCTGGTGACCGCAATCGGCATGCTGGGCGCGACGATGAAGACGTCCATCTCCAACGTGCTGGATGACAAGATCTCGGCCGACTACATCCTGGCCGGCCCGCAGTCGGGCTCCTTCCCGACGCCGAACGACACGGCCGACAAGGCCCGCGAGGCCGACGGGGTCGGCGAAGTGCTCTCGCTGTCCATGGCCCCGGTGGCCATCGATGGCAACGCCAGCCTGGACTACGGCCCCCGCTTCCAGCAGTCCATGGTCATGGACACCAACCCGGAAAACCTCTTCCAGCTGGATGTAGCGGAAGGCAGCGTGAACTTCGAGGCGGAGCCGGGCTTCATCGCCACCACCGACTACGCCGCCGAGCACGGCTGGACGGTGGGGCAGACCTACCCGATGACTAAGGCCGGCGGCCTCGGCGAGGCGGTCGACGCCAAGCTCATCGGCACCTTCGAGCCGAACCAGATGATTCAGGGCTTCGCGGTCAACCAGTCCCTGGTCGAGGAGCTCGTGCCCCGCGAATCGCTGACCACCCAGATGGTGGGCGTCAACGCCGCCGAGGGCACCGACCCGGAGCAGCTGCGCAGCAACCTGGAGGAAGCCGTCAAGGATCTCGTGGTCGTCCAGGTCGCCACCGGCGAGGAATACGCCAGCGAATCCGCGGGCGCCATCGACCAGATGCTCTCCATCCTCTACGCCCTGCTGGCGTTGGCCGTGGTCATCGCCGTGCTGGGCATCGTCAACACCCTGACCCTGGGCGTCATCGAGCGCCGCCAGGAGATCGGCATGCTGCGTGCGGTCGGTACCCAGCGCGGCCAGATCCGGACCATGATCACCCTGGAGGCCGTCCAGATCGCCATCTTCGGCGCGGTCATGGGCATCCTCATCGGCCTGGGCCTGGGTTGGTCCTTCATCCAGGTCATGTCCGACCAGGGCCTCGACGAGGCCACCGTCCCGTGGGGCCAGCTAGCCATCATGCTGGTCGGTTCCGGCGTGGTCGGCGTTATCGCCGCCCTCTGGCCGGCCGGGCGGGCGGCCAAGACCCCGCCGCTGGAGGCCATCTCCTCCTAAAACGCCCCGCGCGGGGCTAGCCGAACCAGATTCGCTCGGCCCAGATGACCCCGCGCCACGCGGCGATGATGCCAATCGCCAGCGTGGCTGCCGCATACCGCAAGGCCCGCCCCCAGTGGCGGGCCTTGAGCATGTCTCCCAGCTCCCGCGCAAACGTAGACCAGGTGGACAGCCCGCCGGCGAAGCCACCGGTCAGGCCCATATAGGCCACGGAGCCCCAGGGGCCGGCCTCCCAGCCGCCCAGGCGGAAGAACCCTACCGTGAGGCCCAGGGCGAGCGAGCCCAGCATATTCGCCGCGAAGGTGCCGGTGGGGCTGGGCAGAAGGCGCGAAAGGCCGTAGCGCAGCATGCCCCCTAGGAAGGCGCCCAGCCCCACCGCGGCGAGGATCAGCAAGGTGTTAAGGCTCAGTGCCGTCATCGCCTCTCACCCCCGAAGTGCGCGCCGGCCAGGTACGCGCCGACGCAGCCCAGCAGCGTGGCTGCCACGTAGGCGGCCGCGGCGCCGGGGCTGAGCTCGGAGCTCAGCAACGCAAAGGTCGCGAAGCTGGTAAACCCCCCGAGCACGCCGGTCGACCAGAAAGGCCCGGGCCGGAAATACCCCATGAGCGCTGAGCCGACGACGTTGATGGTTAGAAGGGGCCACCACGCCTGGGCAAACAGCGCCATGAGTCCGACCCGGGCAACGGCGCCGAGGGCAGCCCCGGCGCCGACAATCAGAGCTTCGCGCATAGTCTCCTATGCTAGCCGCGGCGCGGCCGCTACTTCCAGTTCATCCCCTGGGATTCCGTGAACTCGCGGACCTCGGTGAACGGGCGGTTCAGGCCCGGATCGAACTTGAGGTAGGCCTTGGTCTCGCGGGCGACCAGCCCGGAGAGGATGAGCAGGCCGACGAGGTTGGGCACTGCCATCAGGCCGTTGGCCAGGTCGGAGAAGGACCAGACCAGGTCCAGCTCGGTGACGGCACCGACGAAGACGATGACGGTGAAGAACATGCGGTAGGGCAGGGTGGCGATGGTGCCCACCAGGGAGGCCAGGGCCCGCTCGCCGTAGTAGGACCACGCCACGATGGTCGAGAACGCGAAGAAGATGATGGACAGCGAGACGATCGTGCCGCCCCAGTGGCCCGGCAGGCCGACGGAGAAGGCGTCGGCGGTCATGGTGGCGGCGTTCTCCCGGCCTTCCTCCCAGGTGCCGGTCACCACGATGACCAGGCCGGTGATGGACACGACCACCAGGGTGTCGATGAAGGTCTGGGTCATGGAGACGAAAGCCTGGCGGGCTGGGTGCGGGGTCTTGGCGGCCGCGGCGGCGATGGCGGCGGAACCCATACCGGACTCGTTGGAGAAGATACCGCGGGCGACACCGAACTGGATGACCATGATGATGCCGGCGCCGGTGAAGCCGCCGGCCGCGGACGTACCGGTGAAGGCGTCGGTAAAGACCGTGGCCAGGGCCTCCGGGAGGGCCCCGGCGTTGGTGATCAGCACGATGATGCCGCCGACCACGTAGATGATGATCATCAGCGGCACGAACGCGGAGGTGATGCGGCCGATGGCCTGAATGCCGCCGAGCAGGACCGCGCCGATGGCGACGAACATGATGGCGCCCGAGGCAATCGGGTCGATGCCAAAGGTGGATTCCATATTGGACGCGATCGCGTTGCCCTGCGTCAGGTTGCCGATGCCGAAGGAGGCGAAGACCGCGAAGATGGCGAAGGCCACGCCCAGGATCTTGCCGAGGGGGCCGCGGATGCCGCGCTTCAGGTAGATTTGCGGGCCGCCGATTTGCTCCCCGCGGGAATCGGTGACGCGGAAGCGGACGCCAAGGTAGGCCTCCGTGTACTTGGTGACCATACCGACCAGGCCGGTGACCCAGATCCAGAACAGGGCGCCCGGTCCACCGATGGAAAGGGCCGTGGCGACACCCACGATGTTGCCGACACCCACGGTGGCGGCCAGCGCGGTGGTCAGCGCCTGGTAGTTCGTAATATCACCGTCGGTGGAATCATCCGAGTCGTCGCGGCTGAACACCGCGCGCAGGGAGCGCCCGAGGGTGCGGAACTGCAGGCCACCCATGCGGATGGTCAAAAAGAGGCCGGTCAAAAGCAGGAGGGGAACGAGGAAGAACGGGCCCCAGACGACGGAGCCCACCGAGTCGAGCAAATTCTGTAACGAGTCCATTCTTGGAATGTACCCGCCGCCACAGCGATTTGTGACCTAAATGACAAAAGATATTTCCGGCGGGGGTAAATGGCAGGTGTGCTCACGCTGCGCAGCCTGCCCGCGCGGGCGACAATGAAAGCGGAAGGCCCCTGCCAGAACTGGCCCCAACACGCGACGAGAGGAACCTGCCATGGCCCACCCCCGCGCCGGACAGCCGGCCCGCCCGGAAGACCGCGACGACATCGCACACGTGGTGACCTCCTATTATGCGCTCCGCCCCGACGTTGACACCCCGGGGCAAGAGGTGGTCTTCGGAACCTCCGGCCACCGCGGTAGCAGCCTGGACGCGGCGTTTAACGAATGGCATATCTGGGCCATCACCCAGGCCATCGTGGACTACCGCACCGACCACGGCATCGCCGGCCCGTTGTTCATCGGACGCGACACCCACGCGTTGTCCGAGCCGGCGATGGTCTCGGCCCTGCAGGTCCTCGTCGCCCGCGGGGTGGACGTGCGGGTCGATGCCCGCGGCGGCTACACCCCGACCCCGGCGGTCTCGCGGGCCATCGTTACCCACCCGGGCAGCGACGGCATCGTGGTGACCCCGTCCCACAACCCGCCGCGCGACGGCGGCTTCAAGTACAACCCGCCGAGCGGTGGGCCGGCCGACTCCGCGGCGACCGACTGGATCGCCGAGCGTGCCAACGGCTACCTGCGCGCCGGCCTCGAGGGGGTCGAGCGCGCCGACGTCGCCGGGGTGACGGATCCGAACCTGGCGACCTACGACTTCCTGGATGCTTACGTCGGCGACCTCGACCGGGTAGTGGACCTGCGGGCCATCGCCAATGCGGGCGTGCGCATCGGCGCGGACCCGATGGGCGGGGCGGCGGTGGACTACTGGCCGGAAAACGCCCGCCGCTACGGGCTGCAGCTGACCGTGGTGAACCCGCACGTGGACGCCACCTTCGGCTTCATGACCCTGGACAAGGACGGCCAAATCCGCATGGACTGCTCCTCCCCGGCGGCGATGGCCTCCCTGATTGCCAACCGCGAGACCTACGACATCGCCACCGGCAACGACGCGGACGCGGACCGGCACGGCATCGTCACCCCGGACGCCGGGCTGATGAACCCCAACCACTACCTGGCAGTCGCCGTCGATTACCTGTTCTCCCACCGCCCGGACTGGGCAGGCGCCGGGATCGGCAAGACCGCGGTGTCCTCCTCGCTCATCGACCGGGTCGCGACTCGCCTGGAGCGGAAGCTGGTGGAGGTCCCCGTCGGCTTCAAGTGGTTCGTGTCGGGGCTGCAGGACGCCTCCCTGGCCTTCGGTGGCGAGGAATCCGCCGGTGCCTCCTTCCTCTGCTTCGACGGCAGTACCTGGACCACCGACAAGGACGGCATCATCATGAACCTGCTCGCCGCCGAGATTCAGGCGGTCACCGGGCAGTCGCCGTCCCAGCGCTACCAGCAGCTGACCAAGGAGCTGGGCAGCTCCGCCTACGCGCGCATCGACGAGCCCGCCGACCGCGCGGCCAAGGCCGTCCTCAAGGGGCTGGCCCCGGACGCGGTGGTGGCCACGCAGCTGGCCGGGGAGGAGATCCGTGCCAAGCTCACCGAGGCCCCGGGCAACGGCGCGGCCCTGGGCGGGCTCAAGGTGGTCACGGATAATGCCTGGTTCGCGGCGCGCCCGTCGGGCACTGAGGACAAGTACAAGATCTACGCGGAGTCCTTCCTGGGTGAAAAACACCTGGAACAAGTCCTGCAGGAGGCTGTCAATGTGGTCAAAGACGCATTGAACAGCGCCACGTAGTGTGTAAACTGTTCAAGCGTGAAGAAACTCGATAAAAGCCTGATTCTCGACCTGATAAGCGCCTTCGCGCGCTTCTTCATGGCCTATATCTGGATCGCCGCAGGGGTGGAGAAGCTCAACAAGCACTTTACGATGACCCAGACCATCGAGGCCTATCAGATCTTCACGCCGGAATGGTCGCACTACCTGGCCTATCTCATCGGTCCGCTGGAAATCGCCGGCGGCGTCCTGCTGCTTCTGGGCCTGTTCATGCGCCCGGCAGCCAAGGTGGGCATCATCGTGCTGGTGCTGTTCATGATCGGCATCGGCCAAGCCTGGGCCCGCGGACTGGACATCGACTGCGGCTGCTTTGAAGTCGATCCGGCCAACACCGACCAAGTAATGGACTACGTCAAGACCCTGGGGCGCGATCTTTTCTTCCTCGTGCTCATGGTCTGGATCTGGGTGCGTCCGTTCAAGAAGTTCGCAGTTTACCCCTAAGGCCTGCTTGGGTAGGCTATTTCCAGGTGCAAAGACCGCAAACAACCCTGTAAAGGATGAGTGGAGCAAGTGAGTAATTCTCGGAAAGTCACGGACCCGAATGCCAGCGGCAAGTCCGGGTTCCTGTGGGGCCTGGTGGCCCTGCTGGTGATCGTCGCCGTCGTCATCGGCTACATCATCTGGAACGGCCAGAGCGCGAAGACCGACGAGCTGGCTGACCGTGCCGTCGACGTCAACATGGACATGCAGTACGAGGACAACTCCGTCGTGCTCAAGTCCGCCAACGCCAAGGACGACGCCCCGGTCGTCGACCTGTACGAGGACTTCTCCTGCCCGCACTGCGCGGAGCTGGCAGTCGCCTCCGATGAGAAGATGGCCCAGGCCATCGAGGACGGCAAGATGGTGGTCCACATCCGCACCCTGAACTTCATGGATGGCCAGGATGATCCGGAGAAGCTCGACGGCTACTCCACCCAGGCGGCCACCGCGGCCCGCGCCCTGGCGGAAGACGGCGACGTCCACGCCTACTGGAACCTGCGCAAGGTGCTGCTCGAGGATCAGCAGGACGTTGCCCGCCAGTGGGGCGCCGAGGAAATGGCCGAGGCCGCCAAGGCTTTCGATGCCTCCGGTGACGCTGTGGGCAAGATCAAGAACATGGATCTGAGCGCCGGCCAGGAATTCGCCGCCGCCAACTACCACAAGCTGGAAAAGGACACCGGTTCCGTCTCCTCGCCGCGCATCTTCGTCGACGGTGAAGAGCTGGAGCTGACCTCCGATCTGGGCGCCTGGGTCGACCAGGTCGCTAAGTAAGGCCAGCCGGAGAAAAATTAGCTCACGCTGGCGATTTGATTCGCGCCTTCGCCAGCGTGTAGATTAATACGAGTTGCCGCACTAGATGCCGCACGGTATCTGGCTATACGGCACAAGGGGCTATGGCGCAGCTGGTAGCGCACCACACTGGCAGTGTGGGGGTCACGGGTTCGAATCCCGTTAGCTCCACTCCACAACTTCATACCTATTTTCTTTGGGGCTATGGCGCAGCTGGTAGCGCACCACACTGGCAGTGTGGGGGTCACGGGTTCGAATCCCGTTAGCTCCACCAATTTTCCAAGACCCGGGTTCAGCTCAGCTGGCCCGGGTTTTGCTATCCCTCCCGCGGGCCCGGTTCGCTGGGCCCGATTTGGTTACGATGGTGGGATGGCTACTTTTACCAAGGATGTTGCCCAACCCGATCAAGCCGGGGCCGAGGCCGCGGGCCTGCGCTGGCTGCACGCGGCGGTGCCCGAGGCCGTCGTGGAGGTCGTCGAGGTAGGCCAGAGCTACCTGCGTACCGAGCGGGTCGAGCCGGCCGCCCCCACGGCGGAGGCGGCGCGGGAGTTCGGCCGGCGCCTGCGCCGGATCCACGCCGCCGGGGCCGAGGCCTTTGGCTGCCCGCCCGCGGGCTGGGAGGGCAAGAATTTCATCGGCCGCGTCGAACAGGACTGCATCCCGAGCGATTCCTGGGGCAGTTTCTACGTCGAGCAGCGCGTTCTGCCCTTCGCCCGCGGGGCGGGCCTTTCCTCCGGGGACCTGGAGACGGTCGAGCGGGCCTGCCAGGCTATCGCCGCGACCGACTTCGACGTCGAACCCGCCCGCATCCACGGCGACCTGTGGGCCGGCAACCTGCTGTTTAGCGAGGGTGGCGCCGTGGTCATCGACCCGGCGGCCCACGGCGGGCACCCCCACACGGACCTGGCGATGCTGGAGCTTTTCGGCGCCCCCTACCTGGACGAGATCCTGGCCGGCTACGGCGATCCGAAGGTCGACTTCGACCTGCACCAGCTCCACCCGCTGGCCGTGCACGCGATGACCCACGGGCGCGCCTACCAGCGCCCGCTGGTGGCGGCCGCACGCGGCGTGCTCGAGCGCTACTAGGCGCGCCGGCAAGGGGAGGCGCTAGAGCGGGCTGGGGCCCTGCGGCATCTGGCGCTTGTGCGCGCCGGCGCGCCAGAGGCGTTCGATGGTGGCGGCGGCCTCGGCGGGAACCGGCTTGCCTTCCAAGTAGTCGTCGATGTCGGAGTACGCGACCCCGAGCGCTTCCTCGTCGGGCAGGCCCGGCTTGTTGTCTTCCAGATCGGCGGTGGGTACCTTGGCCCAGGTCGAGCGTGGCGCGCCGAGGTGCACCAGCAGCTGCGCGCCCTGCCGCTTGTTAAGGCCGGCGAGCGGGAGGAGATCCGCGGCGCCGTCGCCCCATTTGGTAAAGAACCCGGTGACGTTCTCCGCGGCGTGGTCGGTTCCGACCACCAGGAGGTTTTTCTCGCCGGCCAGGGCGTACTGGGCGACCATGCGCAGGCGGGCCTTGACGTTGCCGCGGTTGAAGTCGCCGAGCGCGTCCTGGCCCAAGGACTCGGCGGTGGCGGCGGACAGGGCATCGGTAGCCGGGGCGATGTCCAGGGTCAGGCGGTGATCGGGCTGGATGAAGTCCAGGGCGACCTGGGCGTCGTCCTCGTCGGCCTGTTGGCCGTATGGCAGGCGGACGGCCCAGAAGGCGGCGCCGTCGACCTGCTCGCAGGCCAGCTGGGCGAGCCGGCCGGCCAAGGTGGAGTCCTGGCCGCCCGAAATGCCTAAGACATAGCCGGCCGCGCCGGTCGTCTCCAGGTAATTAACCAGGAAGTCGACGCGCTGCTCGACCTCTTTTGCTGGATCGATTAAGGGGCGGGTGTGCAGGGCTTTTATGATTTCGGACTGGGTGGAGTGCGGATCTGGTGACATGTGCTTCATCGTAGTGGAGTGCGACAATGTGGGACGTGAAACAAAGTTCTTATATTAAAACGGTGGCGACGGTCGCCGCGCTGGGCGGCTTGCTCTTCGGCTACGACACCGGCGTGATGAGCGGTGCGTTGCTGTTTATTTCCCCGGAGTTCGGCATGAGCGCCCACGAGGAGGGCTGGGTGACCTCGGCGCTGCTCATCGGTGCCGCCATCGGGGCGCTGAGCGCCGGCCGCGTCGCGGAGTCGCTGGGCCGGCGCCGCACGCTGATCCTGGGCGGCGTCGTCTTCGTGGTGGGCTCCATCTGGTGCGCGCTGTCCGGTTCCGTGGGGATGCTCGCGGCCGCTCGGGCCTTCCTAGGCCTGGCGGTCGGCGCGGTCTCCATCGTCTCGCCCATGTACATCTCGGAGATGGTGCCCACGGCCGTGCGCGGCAAGCTGGTCTCGCTCAATACCCTGATGATTGTGGTGGGGCAGCTGCTGGCCTACCTGGTCAACTCCGCGCTGGCGGGGCTGGGCAGCTGGCACCTGATGCTGGCGGCCGCGGCCATCCCGGGCGCGGCGCTGGCGGTTGGCATGTGGTTCCTGCCGGATACGCCCGTCTGGCTGGTGGCCCGCGGGCGCACGGAGCAGGCCCGCCGGGTGGCCAGCCGGGTCGGGCTGGAGCTGGAAGAGGTCGCCGACAGCCAGCACGAGCAGGTCGATAGCAGCGAGTTTTCCCGCCTGAAGTCCGCGCGCTGGCTGCAGGTGACCGTGCTGCTGGCCATGCTGATGGGCCTGACCCAGCAGATCACCGGCGTCAACGCTATTGTCTATTTCGCCCCGACCATGATGAACCAGGTTGGGATCTCCACCCAGAACTCCGTGTATACCTCCATGGTCATTGGCGTGGTCTCCGTCATCGCGTGCTGGGTCGGCCTCAAGGTGGTCGACCGGGTAGGCCGCAAGCGCCTGTTGCTCATCGGACTGACCGGCAACGTGGTCTCCCTGTTCGCCCTGGGCGTCGTGTATTCGCGGGCGGAGGGTTCGGTGGCCTTCGCCAGCCTGTCTCTACTGCTGATGGCCAGCTTCATCGCCTTCCAGCAGGCGGCGGTCTCGCCGACGACGTGGCTGCTGATTTCGGAGCTGGTGCCGGTGGGCATCCGCGGCATCGGCATGGGCATCGCCGGGCTGAGCCTGTGGGCGACCAACTGGGCCGTCGCCCAGTACTTCCTGCCGCTGGTGGAGTGGCTGACTGGGCCGTGGGCCTTCGCGCTCTTCGGCGGGCTGGGGATCGTGGCCATCGGCTATACCCGGGTGCTGGTGCCGGAGACCATGGGACGCAGCCTCGAGGAGGTCTCCCAGGACCTGCGGCGGCGCTACCAACCCCAGGAGTGAATTTTGGGGTCTGGGGCAACGTACGGTAAAGTGTTTCCCCGTGTCAGTGCTGAGGTTGCTCAGCACGTTCTTTGTTATAGATTCAACCGCATTTTTATTGCGCATTCAGAAAGGAGCGCCCGATGAAGGTCCGCAAGTCGCTTCGGTCGCTGAAGAAGAAGCCGGGCGCCCAGGTTATCCGCCGCCACGGCAAGGTCTTCGTGATCAACAAGAAGGATCCGCGTTTCAAGGCTCGCCAGGGCTAGTCTGAACCGGACGCGCGAAAGCCGCTCCCCGTCGCACCACCAGTGCAATACGGGGAGCGGCTTTCTGCGTTACGCGGTAATTACATGGATGTAAGTGAATTATCTCACAATAGCTCGGCTCGTCCTGCGGAAATGCCAACGGTGTAGTTACGTCGATGGTGAGCGCCGGCCTAGATGTGGGGCTTGAGCTTCGGGTGTCCTGCGGATATCCCGTGCCAGAGCACAAGATATAGTGCCTGTTGCGGGCTTTTGCCCCAAAGTATAGTGTTGTCGGTGTTGCTCCGGCGGGCCTAGGCGCAGCCTCAAGCGCGGGCGTCGAAGAGTGCAGGAGGTGCTCTACGACCGGCCGGAGAAGAAGTAATCTGCCTCCCCGAAACGGATTAAGGAACCTGCCACCATGTCTATCAAGCTCTACACCAAGCCCGCCTGCATGCAGTGCAACGCCACCAAGAAGGCACTGGACCGTGCCGGCCTGGACTACGAGTCCGTCGATATCTCCCTGGACGACGAGGCCCGCGACTACGTCATGGCCCTGGGCTACGTCTCCGCTCCTGTCGTGGAGGCTAACGGTGAGCACTGGTCCGGCTTCCGCCCGGACCGCATCAAGGAGCTGGCCACCCTGGCGGCGTCTGCGTAACTAGGAGTCGAAGATATCCATGTTGGTCGTGTATTTTTCTTCCGCAACGGAAAATACGCGCCGCTTCGTGGAGAAGCTGGGCTTCCCCAATGCGCGTATTCCCCTGCGTCTCAATGATGAGCCGCTGACAGTCAACGAACCCTACGTTCTGGTCTGCCCGACGTACGGCGGGGGAGCGTCCATCAATCACCAAAACTCCCGCCCGGTTCCCCGGCAGGTCATCCGTTTCCTCAACGATGAACACAACCGGAGCCTCATCCGTGCGGTTATCGCGGGAGGCAATAGTAACTTCGGCACCGACTTCGGGAAGGCGGGGGACGTCATCTCCGCCAAGTGCAAGGTGCCGTACGTCTACCGCTTCGAACTACTCGGCAACTCCGACGACGTGGAGATCTGCCGCGGCGGTTTGCTAGCGAACGCGCAGCAGCTAGGTCTCGAGCCCCCGCTGAGCGCGTAGTGCAACTTTGAAACGCCGGCCGCGGGGAAGCGGCCGGACAGATAGACTTAAAAACATGAAATATCGCGTTGGCTAACTTGGGCGGTTGGCAGTCGCGTCTCATCGTGCGGGACACGGCTGGCCAACCGTCTTCGTGAGCCGGCGCTTCCGTAGTAGATGAAAGGCCTGAGTGCAGCCGTGGATAACCAGTTGGGAAAGACTGTGGCAGAGCCGGTTAAGCCGGAGGAAAAACTCGACTATCACGCGTTGAACGCGCTGTTGAACCTGTACGACGAAGACGGCAAGATTCAGTTCCACCAGGACCGTGAGGCTGCTAACCAGTTCTTCTTGCAGCACGTCAACCAGAACACGGTCTACTTCCACGACCTGGAAGAAAAGATCGGTTACCTGGTCGACAACCAGTACTACGACCCGACGGTCATCGCGAAGTACGAATTTTCCGACATCAAGGACCTGTTCAAGCGGGCCTACGCTTTCAAGTTCCGTTTCAAGTCCTTCCTGGGCGCGTACAAGTATTACACCAGCTACACGCTGAAGACCTTCGACGGCCGCCGCTACCTCGAGCGCTTCGAGGACCGCGTGGCCATGACCGCCCTGTTTTTGGCCGACGGCGACGTCGATTTCGCCGGCAAGATCGTCGACGAGATCATGACCGGCCGCTTCCAGCCGGCTACCCCGACCTTCCTGAACGCCGGCAAGGCCCAGCGCGGCGAGCTGGTCTCCTGCTTCCTGCTGCGTATCGAGGACAACATGGAGTCCATCGGGCGCTCCATCAACTCGGCCCTGCAGCTGTCCAAGCGCGGTGGCGGCGTGGCCCTGTTGCTGTCGAATATCCGCGAGTCCGGCGCGCCGATTAAGCACATCGAGAACCAGTCTTCCGGCGTCATCCCGGTCATGAAGCTGCTGGAGGACTCGTTCTCCTACGCCAACCAGCTGGGTGCCCGCCAGGGCGCCGGCGCGGTCTACCTGAACGCCCACCACCCGGACATCCTGAACTTCCTGGACACCAAGCGCGAAAACGCGGACGAGAAGATCCGCATCAAGACCCTCTCGCTCGGCGTGGTCATCCCGGATATCACCTTCGAGCTGGCCAAGCACAACGACGACATGTACCTCTTCTCGCCGTACGACGTGGAGCGCGTCTACGGCAAGGCCTTCGGGGACATCTCCGTGACCGAGCACTACGAGGAAATGGTCGAGGATCCGCGCATCCGGAAGAAGAAGATCAACGCCCGCCACTTCTTCCAGACCATCGCGGAGATCCAGTTCGAGTCCGGCTACCCGTACATCATGTTCGAGGACACCGTGAACCGGGCTAACCCGGTCAAGACCGGCCGGATCAACATGTCCAACCTGTGCTCGGAGATCCTGCAGGTCAACTCCCCGTCGGAGTTCAACACCGACCTGAGCTACCGCACCCTGGGCAACGACATTTCCTGCAACCTGGGTTCGCTGAACATCGCCATGACGATGGACTCCGACAACTTCGCCCAGACCGTTGAGACCGCCATCCGCGGCCTGACCGCGGTCGCGGACATGACGGCTATCGATTCCGTCCCGTCCGTGCGCCAGGGCAACGACCAGTCCCACGCCATCGGCCTGGGCCAGATGAACCTGCACGGCTTCCTGGGGCGCGAGCACATCGAATACGGCTCCGAGGAGGCCCTGGACTTCACCAACGCCTACTTCGCGGCGGTGCTGTACGCCTCCCTGCGTGCCTCCCTGAAGATCGCGCAGGAGCGCGGTGAGGCCTTCGCGGAGTTCCCGCAGTCCGAGTACGCGACCGGCGAGTTCTTCGACCGCTACGACCCGGCGGAATTCCAGCCGCAGACCGAGCGCGTCAAGGAGCTTTTCGCCAACTCGACCATCCACACCCCGTCCGCCGAGGAGTGGGAGCAGCTCAAGCAGGACGTCGCCCGCGACGGCCTGTACAACCGCAACCTGCAGGCCGTGCCGCCGACTGGTTCCATCTCCTACATCAACAACTCGACGTCGTCCATCCACCCGATTGCCTCCAAGATTGAGATCCGCAAGGAAGGCAAGATCGGCCGCGTGTACTACCCGGCCCCGCACATGGATAACGACAACCTGGAGTACTTCAAGGACTCCTACGAGATCGGCTACGAGAAGATCATCGACACCTACGCTGTCGCCACGAAGTACGTGGACCAGGGCCTGTCGCTGACCTTGTTCTTCAAGGACACGGTCACCACCCGTGACATCAACAAGGCCCAGATCTACGCCTGGCGCAAGGGCATTAAGACCCTGTACTACATCCGCCTGCGCCAGATGGCGCTGGAAGGCACCGAGGTTGAAGGCTGCGTGTCCTGCATGCTCTAGGCAGCTAACGCTGAACGCCGGTAGCTAAAAGGCCCGAGGAAATCGAAGCGATTTCCTCGGGCCTTTCGTTTTCTTAACTTATCTGCTTACGCAGCACTCACCAGTCGCGGTGGGGGCTGGACCGGTTTTCGTCCAGGATGATGCGCGAGAGGTGCTCGGCGCGGTCCGGATCGCGGTCCCGGATGGCGGCGGCGAGCTCATGGTGGAGCCGCGTGGTACCGGCGACCGGGTCGCGCTTGGGGGAACCGAAGACGGATTTGCCCTTGAAGATGGATAGCAAGGACGGGGCCAGCGCGGCGAACATTTCGTTGCCGGAGGCGTGGAGAATCATGGTGTGGAAGCGCAGGTCGGTGGACAGCTCCTCGCCAACGCGCGAGGACGGGGAGGTCTCCAGCTCGGATAGCCGGCTGGCTAGCGCGAGGAGCTCGGCGCATTCCTCGGCGGAGGCGCGCTGGGCGGCCAGGCGCGCGGCGATGGGCTCGATGGCCAGCCGCAGCTGGTTCAGCGAACCCAGCTGACCGCTGCGGGTCCGCTCGGACTGGAGCCGCCAGTTAATCACCGCCTGGTCGTAGACCGCCCATTCGGTCATGGGCAGGACCGTAATCCCGACGCGCCGGGAGGAGGCTACCAGTCCGAGCTGTTCCAGAGCGCGCATTGCCTCCCGGGCGACGGTCCGCGAGATATCGAAGCGGGCGCAGATATCCAGCAGGGTAAAGGTCTGGCCGGTGGCGATGGTCCCGTGAACGATTTCGGATCCGAGCTGATCGAGGACGGAGCTCAGCAGGGGAGTGGGGTGCTGGGAGGTGGGGGCTAGCAAAATCTAAAATCCTCGCGCGTGAACTGGGGGAGTGGTCGGATAGTGGGGACCTGGGTGCGATGACCCGTTAAGTCCCCGGCGGTAATGGGCCCGGCAGTAGGCGCTTACGTGGATATTATCGCTGGCTATAAGCATTTGTTAACACTCGTTGGAGGACTACACCGGATCGTTATTGAGTAGGGGTAACCGGCCGCGGCCGAGGTTAGGGCGACCATCAGGGACTCGCCGGCGCTTCCTCGGGTATCGTGGTGGGTTGTAATACCCCCCGATCGATGAAGGTAGGTCACCTGCGTTGTCTCACGAGTACGATGCGTATGTTTCCGGCCATGACCAGCCGGTTAAGGCAATCAACTGGAATACCATTCCGGACGAAAAGGACCTCGAGGTCTGGGACCGACTGACGGGTAATTTCTGGTTGCCGGAAAAGATCCCGGTCTCCAACGACATCCCGAGCTGGAAGACGCTCACGGAAAAGGAGCAGGAGACCACCATGCGGGTCTTCACCGGCCTGACGCTGCTGGATACCATCCAGGGCACCGTCGGCGCGGTCAGCCTGCTGGATGACGCGGTCACCCTGCACGAGGAGGCGGTCTACACCAACATCGCCTTCATGGAATCGGTGCACGCTAAGTCTTACTCCAATATCTTTATGACGCTGGCGTCTACCCCGATGATTAACGACGCCTTCCGCTGGTCCGAGGAAAACGAGAACCTCCAGAAGAAGGCCAAGATCGTCATGTCCTACTACGAGGGCGGCGATCCGCTGAAGAAGAAGGTCGCCTCCACGCTGCTGGAGTCCTTCCTGTTCTACTCCGGCTTCTACCTGCCGATGTACTTCTCGTCCCGCGCCAAGCTGACGAACACCGCCGATATCATCCGGCTGATCATCCGCGACGAGGCCGTCCACGGCTACTACATCGGCTACAAGTACCAGCAGGGCGTGCGCAAGCTGGACGAGGCCAAGCAGCAGGAGCTGAAGGAATACACCTTCGACCTGCTCTACGATCTCTATGACAACGAGATCGACTACACCGAAGATCTCTACGACGAGCTGGGCTGGACCGAGGACGTGAAGCGCTTCCTGCGCTACAACGCCAACAAGGCCCTCAACAACCTGGGCTACGAGGGTCTCTTCCCGGCGGACGAGACCCGCGTGTCGCCGTCCATCCTGTCCTCGCTGTCTCCGAACGCGGACGAGAACCACGACTTCTTCTCTGGTTCCGGTTCCTCCTACGTCATCGGCAAGGCGGAGGAGACCACCGACGACGACTGGGACTTCTAACAAGGCCCGCAAACCCTGACACCCCCGGCGGATACGTCAACCGAAAGGATGACGTATCACGGGGGTGTATTTTCGTCTCTACACCGGCGCGAAAGCGGGTGCGGCGCGGGAAATATTGTGGGCTACACCACGTTCGCCCCCGGGTGGGTGTCGGGCTGGCGAAAATCTAGGCCCAATTTGCTGCGACAATGCCGCCACACGAGTCACAGCAGGCCACTTAGCTGCGAATTCGAGTCTTAGAAACGGCTGGCAAAGTGGGGTGGAGTTGGCCTAGGATTAGGCGGTGTAAAACTTTTAAGCGCTTGTATGGCATAAAGCTGGCAAGCGCTTGCTAGTCAGGAGGATATAAATGACCGCTGTGGCGCCACGGTTGGACGATTACGTCCAGCCTTCACGTCCTGAGCCGACGGGGCACGGTAAGACCGGCTCCAAGGCTTGGACGATGTTGACCACCACTGACCACAAGCAGCTGGGCATCATGTACCTGATCATGTCGTTCAGCTTCTTCTTCCTTGGTGGCCTGATGGCACTGCTGATCCGCGCTGAGCTGTTCACGCCGGGTCTGCAGTTCCTGTCCAACGAGCAGTTCAACCAGCTGTTCACCATGCACGGCACTGTGATGCTGCTGCTGTTCGCAACCCCGGTCGTCTGGGGCTTTGCTAACTACATCCTGCCCCTGCAGATTGGTGCACCGGATGTGGCCTTCCCGCGTCTGAACGCCTTCGGCTTCTGGATCACCACCATCGGTGGTGTCGTGATGCTGGCTGGCTTCCTGACCCCGGGCGGCGCTGCCGACTTCGGCTGGACCATGTACCTGCCGCTGGCGGACTCCGTTCACACCCCGGGTATCGGCGCTGACATGTGGATCGTCGGCGTGGGTGCTACCGGTGTCGGTACCGTTGCTTCCGCTATCAACATGGTCACCACCGTGCTGACCCTGCGCGCACCGGGCATGACCATGTTCCGTATGCCGATCTTCACCTGGACCATCTTCACCGCTTCGGTGCTGGCCCTGATGATCTTCCCGCTGCTGCTGGCTGCCGCACTGGGCGTTCTCTACGACCGCAAGCTGGGCGGCCACATCTTCGATTCCGCTAACGGTGGCGGCATCCTGTGGCAGCACCTGTTCTGGTTCTTCGGCCACCCGGAGGTCTACGTTTTGGCCCTGCCGTTCTTCGGCATCGTCTCCGAGGTCGTTCCGGTCTTCGCCCGTAAGCCGGTCTTCGGCTACGTCGGCCTCATCTTCGCCACCCTGTCCATCGGTGCGCTGTCGATGGCCGTCTGGGCTCACCACATGTTCGTGACCGGCGCGGTCCTGTTGCCGTTCTTCTCCTTCATGACCTTCCTGATTGCGGTCCCGACCGGTATGAAGTTCTTCAACTGGGTCGGCACCCTGTGGAAGGGCCACATCACCTGGGATACCCCGATGATCTTCGCCATGGGCTTCATGGCCACCTTCCTCTTCGGCGGTATGACCGGCGTTATGCTGGCCTCCCCGGCCCTGGACTTCCACCTGGCTGAGTCCTACTTCCTGATTGCTCACTTCCACTACACCCTGTTCGGTACCGTGGTCTTCTCCGCCTTCGCGGGTCTGTACTTCTGGTTCCCGAAGATGACGGGCCGCATGCTGGATGAGCGTCTGGGCAAGATTCACTTCTGGCTGACCTTCATCGGCTTCCACGGCACCTTCCTGGTCCAGCACTGGGTCGGCAACATGGGTATGCCGCGTCGTTACGCCGACTACCTGGAGTCCGATGGCTTCACCATCTACAACCAGATTTCGACCATCTTCTCCTTCGTGCTGGGTGCTTCCGTCATCCCGCTGATTTGGAACGTGTTCAAGTCCTGGCGCTACGGCGAGATCGTCACCGTCGACGATCCGTGGGGCTACGGCAACTCCCTCGAGTGGGCCACCACCTGCCCGCCGCCGCGCCACAACTTCAACTCGCTGCCGCGTATCCGCTCCGAGCGCCCGGCGTTCGAGCTGCACTACCCGCACATGGTTGAGCGTATGCGCTCCGAGGCGCACATCGGCGCTGGACACTAAGTAGTGTCAACGAGGCGCTGAACCCTCCTGCCAACAAAGCCACCTTCTAGGCCCGGTTCTTAACGGGGCCACAGAAGGTGGCTTTTGGCGATCCGAAAGCCGCGTCACGGTGGGTGCCCAAGGGGCTGTGACCGTGGCCGCATCCGGCTGTGGCAGGATAAAGGCTGTGGATAATCAAGCTTTAAAGGACGTAGTGATTACGACCTCGGGTCCGGACAAGCCCGGGGTATCGGCTGCCTTCTTCCGCGTGCTGGTGGCCGTCGGGGTGGAGCTGGTGGACGTGGAGCAGGCCATCTTCTCTGGGCGCATCACCCTGGCCGCCTACGGGCGTCTCGACCCCGCGCTCGTCGGGAAGGCGGAGGCCGGGCTGCGCAACACGCTGAGCATCTACCAGCACACCGTCACCGTCGAAGTGGGTACGGATCGCTCCCCGCGGCCGCGCTCTAGCCACGTGGTGGTCATTATGGCGGCGACGGTGACTGCGGAGCAGATGGCGGCGCTGGCGCAGGAGCTGGCGAATTTCGACGCCAATATCGACCGCATCCGGGGCCTGTCCCGGCAGCCGCTGACCGGTCTGGAGCTGTCCGTGACCGTGGCGGGCGATGCCGCCGGCCTGCGGGCCCGACTCGCCGAGCTGGCCGGGCGCCTGGGCGTGGACCTGGCCATCGAGGAGGCCGGCCTGCACCGCCGCGCCAAGCGCCTGGTCTGCTTCGACTGCGACTCGACGCTGATTACCGGCGAGGTCATCGAGATGCTCGCCGCCCGCGCCGGCCGCGAGGCCGAGGTTGCCGCGGTCACCGAGCGCGCCATGCGCGGCGAGCTGGACTTCGCGGAGTCCCTGAGGGAGCGGGTCAAGGCCCTCGGCGGGCTGGACGAATCCGTGCTGGCGGAAGTCGCCGCCGATATCGAGCTCACCCCGGGCGCGCGCACCACGGTGGCCACGCTCAAGCGCCTGGGCTTTAAGGTCGCGGTAGTCTCCGGCGGCTTTTTGGAGGTCCTCCAGCCGCTGGCCCGCGAGCTTAACCTGGACTACGTGCGGGCGAACACCCTGGCCATTAGCGACGGGAAGCTGACCGGCGAAGTCACCGGGAAGATCGTCGACCGCGCGGCGAAGGCGGAATACCTGCGCGAATTCGCCGCGGACTGCGGCGTGCCCATGTCGCAGACGGTGGCGGTGGGCGACGGCGCCAACGACATCGATATGTTGAGCGCGGCGGGCCTGGGGATTGCCTTTAACGCCAAGCCGGCGCTCAAGGAGGTGGCCGACGCGCAGGTCAACCACCCGTACCTGGACGAAGTCCTGCAACTGCTGGGCATCCCCTCTGCCGAGATCGAGAAGGATTAGTCCATGGGCTCCGACCAGGCTATCGATGCCTCCTTCCGCACCGCCCACCAGCGGCTCCAGGAATCCTGCAGTTCGCGCGACTGGCACCGCGATAGGGAAGACCCCAACCAGCCGGAGACGGTCCAGGCCATGCAGATAGCGCTGAACCTGCCCAAGCAGGAGACCCCGGCCCGCCACCGCGTGCTGGAGGCGGCCGCCCGGGCCGTCGTCGCGGTGTGCCTGGACGAGCGCGCCGGCGGCGATACGGCCTTCGCCGCGGCCCTGGGGCGCTGGTACGGCCACCGCATCCGCAAGGTCGCCCGCCGCAGCCGCAACAAGGCCTGGAACGACGTCCAGGCGCTGCCCGGGGTGATGGTCGACGTGGCGCGCGCCTTCGTGCCCTCCGCGGTCAACGAGGTGGATCCGCTCATCGGCAAGCTGCAGATCGGCCACACGGATCTGCCTGCCGACCAGCCGGGCGAGCCGGCGGCCGACGCCCCGGTCATCTACGTGGACGCCTCCCTCGGCATGAGCGCGGGCAAGGCCGCGGCCCAGGTCGGGCACGGCTCCATGCTGCTGGCTGCCAGCCTGGACACCCAGGCGGCGTGGGAGTGGAAGCAGGCCGGCTTCGCCCTGAGCGTGCGCGAGGTCGACCATGCCACCTTCGAGCGCGCGGCAGCAGCACCCGGGGCGGTAGTGGTCGTCGACGCCGGGTTCACTGAGATCGCCCCGGATTCGGCGACGGTCTGCGCCCTGCCGCGCCCGCTCAGCGCCTAGCAGCCCGGGTTGGCTATGGGAGGCCGAGCCCGCGTTTAACGGCTGTCTACGAGGCGTCGGAGGGCGCCTAGCACCGTTTCCAGGCGCGTGGTGGACCAGAAGGGCGGCATCGAGGCGCGCAGGAAGCCGCCGTAGCGCTTGGTCTCCAGGCGGGGATCGAGCACCGCGACGACGCCCCGGTCGTTAGTTGCGCGCAGCAGGCGGCCGGCACCCTGCGCCATGAGGAGGGCGGCGTGGGTGGCCGAGACCTCCATGAAGCCGTTGCGGCCGGCGGCCTTGGCGGCCTCCGTGCGCGCCTGCATCAGGGGGTTGTCGGGCCGCGGGAAGGGGATGTGGTCGATGACCACCAGCGAACACGCCGGGCCGGGCACGTCCACGCCCTGCCAGAGCGTCAGCGTGCCGAACAGGCAGGAGTTTTCCTGCTTGCTGAACTTGTCCACCAGCGCGCCGATGGAATCCTCGCCCTGGAGGAAGACCTCGAAGGGCAGCTTCGGGCGCAGCTCCTCGGCGGCCTGCTGGGCGGCCCGGCGGGAAGAAAACAGACCCAGGGTGCGCCCGCCGGCGGCGGTGATAAGCTGCTGCAGCTCGTCGAGTGTGGCCGGGGACAGCCCGTCGCGGCCGGGCTGGGGCAGGCCCGCGGCGGTGTACAAGATCCCGGACTTGGCCGGGTCGAAGGGGGTGCCGACGTCCAGCGAGTCCCAGGTGCCCTGCGGCAGGCCCCACTGGGCGGCCATCGCGTCGAAGCGCCCGCCCAAGGCCAGCGTCGCGGAGGTCAGCACGACGGTTTGTTCGGCGAAGAGGTTGTCGTGGAGCATCTCCGAGATGGACAGCGGCGCCACCGCCAGGGTGTTCGCCCCGTTGCGACTGTCCCGGTCCAGCCAGACGACGTCCTCGTGCGCGGCCGGATCCCCGGTCGCGAAGACGTCGAGCAGCCGCGCGACGGTCTCCACAATCGAGCCCAGGTGGTTGGTCAGGTTCTGGCGCTCGGCGTATTTCTCCGGGTCCTGGGCCTGCTCGTTGTCGGGGGCGCGCCCGATGGTGGACTTAATGTCTTCGACCGTATCCGCCAGGGAAGACAGCTGGGACTTGGCGTTATCCGGCAGGTCCACCCAGCGGCCCGGGGAATACTCATCCAGGAGGAGATTGAACTCGTCGGCCTGCTCGCTCAGGCGGGTTTCCTTCCCGTTGGCGCCCAGCGCCTTGACGCGGTTGGCCGCCATCTTGAGGCCGCGCGCGGTCAGCTCCGCCGTGGACACGGAGGTGATCCGGCCGTCGAGCTCGTGGGCCTCGTCGATGATGACCGCGGAGTGCTCGGGCAGGATGGTGGCCTGGGAGACGGCATCGATGGCCAGCAGCGCGTGGTTCGTGACCACGACGTCGACCTGGGCGGCCGCCTGCCGGGCAGCCTCCGCGAAACAGTCGGCCCCGTGCGGGCAGCGGGTAGCGCCCAGGCACTCGTTCGAGGTGACCGAGACCTGCCGCCAGGCGAGGTCGCTGACCCCGCGGTCTAGGTCCTCGCGGTCGCCGGTGTCGGTCTCATCCGCCCAGTCGTAGAGGCGGGCGACCTGGGCGCCTAGTCCCGTGGTTTCGGCTTCCTCGAAGAGGCCGGATTCCGCCTCGGCTAGGGATTCGGCCCGCGCCACCTTGTTCAGGCACAGGTAGTTCGAGCGGCCCTTCATGATGGCGAAGGTGGGTTTGCGCTCCATGATGGGCTCGAGCGCCTCGACCAGGCGCGGCAGGTCGCGCTGGACCAGCTGGCGCTGCAGGGCCAGCGTCGCGGTGGAGACCACCACGGTGGAGCCGGTGTTGTGCGCGTGCCGGATGGCGGGCACCAGGTAGGCCAGGGACTTGCCCGTGCCGGTGCCGGCCTGCACGGCCAGATGCCGCTGGCTATCTAAGGCCTTAGTCACCGCGCCGGCCATACGGATCTGCCCGTCGCGCCGCGCGCCGCCCAGGGCCTCGACAGCCGAGGACAGCAGCTCCTCCGTGGAGTGGTTGAGCGGCTCGCGATAAGCTTCGCTGTCGGGGTCGGCGGGGTCTGCTGGGTCGTGCGGGGCGTTTGTCACCCCGGTTAGTCTACCGGCCTAGGACTGGTGTGGCGGCAGCAACCCGACCGCCCGGGTGGGCACGGCCGGCTCGCCGCGGGACAGGGCCAGGCCCTCCCAGGGCAGCGTGCCGATGGCCGCGGCCAGGTGGGCGCGGGAGGTGTCCAGGTCCGGGATATCGTCGACGGCCTGGCCGTCGCGCATCAGCGGGATGGTCAGCTGCTGGGTCTCCAGCCCGCCAACGTCCGGGGCGGTGGTGTCCGTGTAGGGGAAGACGACCTCCTCGACCGCCACGCCGGTGGAGCGGTAGGTGCGCAGCGCCTGCTTGGCGCCGCCGATGGATTCCTTGGAGGACGAACGCTTGGCCACCGGGTGCCCGTCGACCTCCACGACCTTGTAGACCA
This sequence comes from Corynebacterium sp. 32222D000AT, assembly GCF_053546955.1. Classification (NCBI taxonomy): domain Bacteria; kingdom Bacillati; phylum Actinomycetota; class Actinomycetes; order Mycobacteriales; family Corynebacteriaceae; genus Corynebacterium; species Corynebacterium sp. 32222D000AT. Next base: position 24,525 of record NZ_JBPPVW010000023.1, read on the forward strand.
GGCCGGCCGTCGGGGCGCCCGAGCCGGTGACCACGGAGGTGCCCACGCCGTAGACGTCCACCGGATCGCCGCGCAGGCCGGCGATGGCGAATTCGTCCAGGTCGGACGAGACCACGATCTTGGTCTCGGTATTGCCCAGATCGTCCAGCTGCTTGCGGACCCGGCGGGTGACCGCGCCCAAGTCGCCGGAGTCGATGCGCACGCCGCCGAGCTCCTTCCCCGCGACCTCCACGGCGTTGATAACGCCCTGGGTGATGTCGTAGGTGTCGACCAGCAGGGTGGTGCCCGCGCCTAGGACGTCGATCTGGGTGGCGAAGGCGGCCTTCTCGTTGGCGCTGCCGTCCTCGTTGACGTGTGCCAGCGTCCACGCGTGCGCGGCCGTGCCGGAGACCGGGATGTCGTAGCGGAAGCCGGCCTCCAGGTTGGAGGTGGCGACGAAGCCGGCCAAGTAGGCCGCGCGGGCGGCGGTGACCGCGGCATACTCGTGCGTGCGGCGCGCGCCCATCTCCAGGATGGGGCGCCCGTCCGCGGCGGTGACCATGCGGGCGGCCGCGGAGGCGACCGCGGAGTCGGCGTTCATGATGGACAGGATGACGGTCTCCAGCACGATGCACTCGGCGAAGGTGCCGCGCACGGTCAGCAGCGGCGAATTCGGGAAGTAGAGCTCGCCCTCGCGGTAGCCGTCGACCTGGCCGCGGAAGCGGTAGTTGCGCAGGTAGTCCTTGGTGTCTTCGTCGAGGAAGTCGAGGTGGGCCAGCTGCTGCTCGGTGAAGCGGAAGTTCTGGATGGCCGCGATGACCCGCGGCGTGCCGGCGACGACGCCGTAGCGGCGCTCGTTCGGCAGGCGCCGGGAGAAAACTTCGCAGGTGACTTGGCGGTGGGCGCTGCCGTCTCGCAGGGCTGCCTCGAGCATGGTCAGCTCGTACATGTCGGTGAGTAAGGCAGTGGAGGCGGTGATATTCGAGCTATCGTTCACATCGTGAAGTGTACGTCACAGGCGCGTGACGGGGGTGTTTATTGTTCAAATTGGATGACGACCCAGACGCGGCCGTGGCCGATCTCGGCGGCAACCGCCTGGAAGGTATTGGCCGGGTTCAAGACCACCTCGAGGTGCGGGCGGGAGGCGCGCAGCTTCTCCACGACCGCGTAGCCGGTAGCGCCTTCGACCGGCAGGTTGACCTGCAACTGCGAGATGTTCTCGGGCGAGCGGGATTCCTTCCCGGCGGCCGCGTTCTGGCGGGCCTGCTCCCGGGCCGCGCCCTGGCGATCCGGCCACGGCAGCCCCGGCGGCAGCCCGTTGTCGAGGCGCCACTGGTTCAGGGCGGTGCCCACCTCTTGTTCCAACTCGGTCAGCCGGATTTGTTCCTCCGGGGACGCCGGCTCGGGCTGGGCGGTGGAGGATCCGTTGTCGGCGGATTCAGAGGAGCCCGATCCCCCGGGGCTGGATACCAGGGAGGCGATGGCCACGCCGACGGTCGCGGCGAGGGTGACGAAGGTGATGACCGCGCGGGCCACGCCGGGCAGATCGGCCGGGAAGCGGCCGGCGCGAACGTCGTTAATCAACCGCGTGAGCAGGGGAGGCTGTGACATGCTGTCCTTTCTGTCCGGCTCGGTCCGCGCTGCCGCGCTCGGCCGCTAGCACTGTGATTCAGTGGGGATGAAGTACGTTACAAGGCTCGTTGAGGCACAGGTTACCTGCCAGGCACCTTGTGCACTAGTGAAATTGGTTAGGCTATTAGGTATGACTGCCAGAATTTCCCCCATTTACATGGGCTCGCCCATGGCTACCCCGGAACTGGACGAGGACCTCAAGGTGGACGTAGCCACCAGCGAAAACCTGCCCTGGATGTGCATCGTCTGGGACGACCCGGTCAACCTGATGAGCTACGTCTCCTACGTCTTCCAGACGGTGCTGGGCTACGACAAGAAGCGGGCCAACGAGTTGATGATGCAGGTACACACCGAGGGCAAGGCGGCCGTGTCCTCCGGTGAACGCGACAAGATCGAAGCCGACGTCAAGAAGCTGCAGATCGCGGGCCTATGGGCCACCATGCAGCAGGCCGGCTAGGAGGCGGAGAAGAAAAACCCCATGCAAGAGTGGAAGAAAAAGAAATCGCTAATGCGCCCGGTGCGCTTTCACGCCGTCCTGGACCCCATGGAGCGCGAGGTTTTAGGCAACCTGACCTCGACGGTGGCCGAGGCCATCATCCAGCGCGCGCAGTCCGCACCGAAGGACGAGCTGGCCGAGATGATGGACATGCCCTCCGGCCACAAGGACGCCCCGGAGGATCCCTCCCTGGCGCGCCTGTTTCCGGACTTCATGGCCGACGGCGACGAGGAATTCGACGGCGACGCCTCGCTGATGCGCAGCCTGCACGAAAACGACATCGCCCGCGCCAAGCTCGCCAACCTGCAGGCCATCAACTCCGCGCTGGGGCCGACCGGCTCGGTGGAGCTTAACCTTTCGGAGGAAGAGGCCCACCAGTTCGTCGCCGGCCTCAACGATCTCCGCCTGTTCGTCGCCGCGGGGGATTTCAGCGGCCCGGACGCCGCCGTTACCGATCGCGACGCGCTCGTGGAATGGCTGGCCTTCAACCAGGACTCGCTGCTGCGGGCGCTGATGTCCTAATGCTCAGCGTCGGCCACGTCAGCCGCGGGGATACCGGGGTCACCGCGGTCTATTTCGGGCCCGCCGGGGCAGTGGCTGGCGTCGACGTGCGCGGCGGCGGCCCGGGCACGCGGGAAACCGACCTTTTGGCCCCACACAACACCGTCCAGCGGGTCCACGCCATCGTCCTGGCGGGCGGTTCCGCCTTCGGGCTGGCGGCCGCGGACGGGGCCATGCGGCAGCTGGCGCAGGAGGGGCTCGGCTTCGCCGTCTTCGGCGAGGACAAACCCGGCCCGCGCGTGCCCATCGTGCCGGCGGCCGTCATCTTCGATCTCGCCGTCGGGCCGACGATGCCCACCGCCGACGACGGCGCCGCGGCTATCCGCGCTGCCTTGGCCGGCGACGACCCCTCCCAGGGCAGCGTCGGGGC
>NZ_JBPPVW010000024.1:0-24536 GCF_053546955.1 Corynebacterium sp. 32222D000AT
GGCCAGGACTTGTCGGTCTCCGACGGGCACCAGCCGGACGTGGACGCCCGCGCCCGGCGCGCCCAGGAGCTCTACGCCGGGGTCTGCCTGGGCGCCGGGCTGGCTGCGCTGCCCGCCCTGGCGGCGCTGGCGCTGACCGGCACGGGCATTACGCCGGTCTACGAGGGGCCCTTCGGCACGCAGCTTCACGGCTCCGGCTTCGCCCAGGCGCTGTGCCTGTGCGTCGGCGGGGCACTCATCATGCACGCGGTGCGGCACGGGCAGGCCAGCGCCGCATGGTGCCTGTCCCTGCTGGCGGCCGCTAGCCTGCTGACCGCCTGCCTCATCCCGGTTGCGGCCAGCGCGCCGGCCAGCGACGGCGACCCGCACCTGGCGATGTTCATCGTCGCCGGCTTCGCCGCCGCGGGCGCGCTGAGCACCCCGCTGTGGGCGGCGAAAGTCCCCGCGGCGGAGCCGACCACCATCGTCTGGTGGGAGCGCGCCGAGGCGCTTGCCATCGCCACGTGCCTGCCCCTGGCCGCGCACCTAATCGGGCTCTTCGCCCTGCTGCGGGGGCTGGGATGACGCAGCGTCCAGGACGAGGAACTAGGTGCGCCGCAGCACTCGTCGCCGGCGCCGTCGTCGCGGGTGTGGCTCCCATAGCCGCCGCGGCGGAGCCGGACACCGCCTGCGCGGTGGCAGTACCCACCGAGGAGGTCCCCGCCCCGACCGCCGAGCAGGCCGACTACCGCGCCCGCCTGCACGCCCAGGCCACCGGGGACGGGGTGACCGTGGCGGTCATCGACACCGGCGTCCACCCGCACCCGCAGCTGGGCCAGCTGGATCCGGGCCCCGACTTCGTCGACCCGGAGGAACCGAACCCGCTCGAGGACTGCGACGCCCACGGGACCGTGGTCGCCGGGGTCATCGCCGCGGCCGATACCGGTCTGGCCCCCGGCGCCCGGGTGCTATCCATCCGGCAGACCTCGGCGCACTACCGCGCCGCCGGCGGGGACGGCGGGCAGGAGGACGCTGCGGCCGGCGACCTGGATACGCTGGCCGAGGCCATCGAGGCGGCCGTGGACGCGGAGGCCGACGTGATCAACATCTCGGTGGTCTCCTGCCTGCCCGCCGGCACCAGCGTGGACACCAGCCGGCTCGACGCCGCCCTAGAGCGTGCCGAGGCCGCCGGGACCGTGGTGGTCGCCGCCGCCGGCAACGCCGGTGATTCCTGCGAGCCGGGCCATACCGTCTACCCGGCCCATGCCGCCACGGTCGTCTCCGTGGGCGCGCTGGCTGGCCCGCAGGTCCGTGCGGAATATTCCATCCCGCAGCCCGACTCCGGCCTGGCGCTGTCCGCGCCGGGCTCGGTGCCGCTGGGGTTAAGCCCCGACGGGCAGGGCTGGGCCCGGGCCGTCGTGGCGGCCGATGGGACTGGCCCGCAGCGCGAGTTCACGGGCACCAGCTTCGCCGCGCCGACCGTCGCCGGCACCGCGGCACTGCTGCGGGAGGTCCATCCGGGTGCCAGTGCCGCAGACATCCGCGCGCTGCTGGCGCAGGCGGCCGAGCCCGCCCACGGCGGCGTGGATCCCTTGGCGGCCGTGGGCGCGCGCCCGGCCGATTACGCCGAGGAAGAACGGGCGCTGGCCGTGGCCGCGGGCGAGGACGCCATCCGTCCGGCCACCCGGCGGGCGCAGCTGGTGCTGCTCGGCCTGGCCGGCACCGCGTTAGTGGCGGCCCTGGGTTGGGCCACCCTCCGGCGCGGGCGCGCTCAGTAGCTGGCCTTCAGCGCTTCCTCCCGGCTGAGCTGGCTGCCGCCCGGCAACAGCCGGAGGATCTGCCAGGGCGCATGCGCCCCGGTGCTCGTGCCCAGGGCCTCCAGCGTGGCCTCGTCCTCCACGGAGTGCCGCAGGCCGTGCGCGGTGACCAGATGGAAGCCGTGCTCGGAACTTAGCCCCAGCCCGCCCTGGGGCAAGCCGCTGAAGCGGTCGGCCACGGCCGAGCCGGACAGTTCGATAGTCCCCTCCTGTGGCGGGGCGGCTGCCCCGCGGCCGGCGGCCGTCGCGCACAGCCAGCCGTGGGCCGGGTCGATGAACTCAGGCGCGGCTTCGGGCAGGCTGAAGGCCTCCTGCGCCGCCGGGGCATCGGGCAGGGCGGCGACCTCCTCGTGGCTCAGGCGCTGCAGATCCGCGCCGGCATCGACCAAGGCGCCGGCCTGCGGCTCGGTTAGCGCGAAGACTCCCTGGTCCGTCCGGGCCCACAGCCCCTGGTCCCCGGTGCCGGTGTCGATGACGGCCGGCAGCGGGTCCGGGAATTCGACGGCGGGCAGCACCCGGAAAGCGTTGAGCATCTCCGCGGGCAGCTCCCAGCGGAAGGTGTCCGCGTCCACGCCCAGGGCGCGCCGGATTATCCGCCCTTCCGTCGTCTCCGCCGGAGGGATTTCGCGCCGGCCCTGCACGTCCACCAGCCAGTCCGTGCCCTCCGTTTCCACCCACGCGGCCCGCCCGTCGAGGAGCTCGTGGCCCTGGTTGGCGGTTACCACGATGTCGCCGGCGCTGAACTCGCGGGCGGCGTCGATGGTGATGACGAAGCCGGGGGTTTCCGCCGCGTCCGCGCCGGCGAAGCAGGCCAACCACTCCACCGCGTTTTCGGTGCCGGAGGCGGCGATAAAGCCGGGCGCGTCCGCAATACCCAGGGGCACGCCCAGCTGCGCGTCGTCTAGGTGCTGGGTGCCGATGCGGGCCGGTTCCGCCGGCTCGCCGGCGATGATGCGGGCCGAGGCCAAATTGGAAACCGGGTGGTAGGTGCCGTCGACGAGCACGAAGAGCTGCTTGTCCGCCGATTCCACGATGGGCGCCTCGCCGGGGTTAGGCTCCGGCTGCAGCCAGGCCAGCAGGGCCGAGCCTATGCCCACCAGCACCACGGCGATAAGCCCGAAGATAAGCGCCCGCCGGCGGGTGGACAGCGGGTCATGGATCATGCGGATATCCCCCATGACCAGGCCGTGCTCTACCCGCCTGCGCAGGAACTTGTGGCCGGATACTTGCGCTTTCGTAGTGGGCACTGGACGCGCCATAAAATTTCCCCCCTGGGTAGCCAGCGACACCCCATCGCTGCTGTAGAAACCGTACCGTCGGCAGCCAGAAAACTCTGCCGCTGCCCGTCAGGGTAGCCGGGCTTAGCCCAGCTCGCTACCGCTGCGCTTGGCCCGGGTGGCCTCCGCCCGTGCGGAGAGCTCTTCCGGGGCCGGGTAGTCCACGCCCACCAGGCTCAGCCCCTTGGCCAGGGCGACCGGGATCTGGGAGGAGCGTTGACTCTCCGCGAGCATCGCCGTGGCGAAGTCGACGTCCCGGCGCCCCTGCCCCACCGCCAGGCAGCAGCCCACCAGAGAGCGCACCATGGACCAGCAAAACGCGTCGGCGACCACGTGCGCCTGGTACAGGTTCGGCTCGGTCGGGGTTGAGATATCCTCCCAGGTAAAGCTCTCCAGTTCCCGGATGGTGGTGGAGTGTGGCTTGGCCTTACAAAAGGCCGCGAAGTCGTGCAGGCCCACCAGGAGGTTAGCGGCCTGCTGCATGGCGTCGATGTCCACCGGCTTCGACCAGACCGCGGTATCCGCCCGGCGCAGAGGCAGCGCCCCGGCCGGGGAGGTGGTCACCCGGTAGACGTAGTGCCGCCGCAGGGCCGAAAAGCGCGCGTCGAAGCCATCCGGGGCGAAGGCGACGTCGTGGACGCGGATATCCTCCGGCAGGAGCTTGGCCAGGCGGCGGACCAGCTTGCCCGGATCCCCGTCGATGGAGCGTTGCTGCAAGCAATCCTCCGGGATATCGAAGTGCGCGACCTGGCCGGCCGCGTGCACCCCGGCGTCGGTGCGCCCAGCGACGGTCAGTTCGACCGGGTGGCGCAGGATCATCGTCAGGTTGTCCTCGATAACCGCCTGGACCGTGCGCAGCTCGCTGCCCTGCTGCGGCTTCTGCCGGGCCCACCCGTGGAAGCCGGTACCGTCGTAGGCGACGTCCAGCCGCACGCGCCGCAGGCTCGCCGCGGGCGCGGGGTTCGGCGTTTCCTCCGGGGTGACTTGGGGGCTGTGCTCAGCAGGGTTCATAGGCCCACATGCTACCGCCACGCCGGGTTGGAAAAAAATCTTTGGGAGGGATTTTTCGGCACCTAGCGGGCATTATGTAGGATAGCTGAATGTGTGAGAACTGCATTAACAGCGCCTTTACAGACTGACCTGTCACAATAATTGTCAGGCGCCAAGGGAAGGCGAAAGTTTTCCACTTTCCTTGGTGTGGATTTGAGAGATGGTCCTTGCACCCCGCAGGGCGGCTGGTGACAGCCAAAGCGGGGTGGACTTCGCAGAGGCGGCTTGAACGGCCGCGGAGGAGTTTTCCTTTTCAAGCCGTAGCTTGGGGAACCTTAGAGAGACAGAGACAGCGAACCGCCGGTAGCCTTCGGGCCGCCGGCGGTTCGTTGTTGTATCAGGCGCCGTCAAGGACGGCGCGCTGGTTTGTGCACTGGGCGGTCCTATCCCGCGCGGGGCGGTATCCCCCCGCAAGGCGCGCGGCCACCACGGCACAAAGAAACCGCCCGTCCTTACCGCAGGTGCGGAATGGACGGGCGGTCTACTGAGTGAGAAGGACTTACTTGTCCTCAGCCTCGGTCTCAGCCTCGGCGGAAGCCTCCTCGGCCGGAGCCTCGGTAGTCTCCTCAGCCGGAGCTTCCTCAGCGGTCTCCTCGGCCTTTTCAGCCTCGGCCTCTTCGGCCTCAGCCTGCTTGGAGGCGGCAGCGCGGGTGGCGCGGTTAGCCTCGGCGGAGACGGTCTCCTCGGTCACCAGGGAGATCTGGGACATCGGAGCGTTGTCGCCGGCACGGTTGTCCAGCTTTATGGTGCGGGTGTAGCCGCCGTCGCGGTTAGCGAACTTCGGGGCCAGCTCATCAAACAGGTAAGCAACAACATCCTTGTGCGGGATGAGCTTCAGAACCTGGCGGCGGTCGGCAACGGAGCCGGACTTGGCCTTGGTGATGATCTTCTCAGCGTAAGGACGAAGCATCTTCGCCTTCGCATCGGTGGTCTTGATAGCGCCGTGCTCGAACAGGCTGACTGCCAGGTTGCTCAGCAGGTGAGCTTGCTGGGCAGCGGAGCCGCCGAGACGGGCACCCTTCTTCGGGGTAGGCATTATGTACTCCTCGTTAGCGTTTTAAATGAGCGCTGCAGCCGGCGGGGCCGGCGCACTAGCTTCTTTACTCGGAATCGTCTGCAGCCGGATCCTTAAAGTCACCGGTTTCAGCGTCGTAACCTTCCAGCTGGGTGGGGTCGAAGTCTTCCGGAGTGTCCTTCAGAGCCAGACCCAGGTTAGCCAGCTTGATCTTTACCTCATTGATCGACTTCTGACCGAAGTTGCGGATATCCAGCAGATCGGACTCGGTGCACTCGGCGAGCTCACCGACGGTGTGGATTTCCTGGCGCTTCAGGCAGTTGTAGGAGCGAACGGAGAAGTTCAGGTCCTCAATCGGCTTGCTGTAGGCAGCGATGAACTCCGTCTCCTGCGGGGACGGGCCGATCTCGATGCCCTCGGCGGCCGTGTTGAGTTCGCGGGCCAAGCCGAACAGCTCGACCAGGGTGCCACCGGCGGAAGCCAGGGCGTCGCGAGCGGTGATGGAGTTCTTGGTCTCCACGTCGATGATCAGCTTGTCAAAGTCGGTGCGCTGCTCAACACGAGTTGCCTCGACCTTGTACGAAACCTTGAGGACCGGGGAGTAGATCTGGTCGACCGGGATGCGACCGATTTCCCCAGACGTAGCGGCGGCCGGCACGTAGCCGCGGCCGCGCTCTACGACGAGCTCCATGTCCAGCTTCGCGGTGTCATTCAGGCTGGCGATGTGCAGATCCGGGTTGTAAATCTCCACGCCGGCCGGCGGCTGAATGTCGCCCGCGGTGACCTCGCCCGGGCCTTCCTTGCTCAGGTACATAACGACCGGTTCCTCGGAGTCCGACGACAGTACCAGGCCCTTGATGTTCAGGATGATCTCGGAAACGTCTTCCTTGACCCCGTTGATGGTGGTGAACTCGTGGAGAACGCCATCAATCTTGACGGAGGTCACGGCCGCGCCCGGGATGGACGACAGCAAGGTACGACGCAGGGAGTTGCCGAGGGTGTAACCGAAGCCCGGCTCGAGCGGTTCGATGACGAACTTGGAACGAGACGAGTCGATGAATTCCTCGGAGAGCTGAGGACGCTGGGAAATGAGCATTGAAATTCTCCTTTTCGACGCCCGCTATATGACGTCGGTAGAGGGATAAAGATGACTTTTCGAAGTTTACTTCGAGTAAAGCTCGACGATGAGCTGCTCCTGCAGCGGGATGTCGATTTGTGCGCGCTCGGGCAGCTGGTGCACGAGGATGCGCAGGGTCTCCGGAACGACCTGCAGCCATGCCGGAACGTTGGCGTCGGCCAGGCGATCCTGGGCCTCTTCGAACCATTCCATCTTCTGGGAACGCTCACGGACATCGATGATGTCGTACTGCGTCACGCGGAAGGACGGAACGTTGATGTTCTTACCGTTGACGGTGAAGTGGCCGTGGGAGACCAGCTGACGGGCCTGGCGGCGGGTGCGAGCCAGACCAGCGCGGTAGACCACGTTGTCCAGGCGGGACTCCAGCAGGATGACCAGGTTGTCACCGGTCTTGCCCGGCAGACGGTTGGCCTCTGCGTAGTAGCGACGGAACTGACGCTCCAGGACACCGTAGGTGTACTTTGCCTTCTGCTTTTCCTGCAGCTGCAGCAAGTACTCGGATTCCTTGATGCGGTTGCGGCCAGCCTGTCCCGGGGGGTACGGGCGGCGCTCAAACGCCATGTCGCCGCCGACCAGGTCGACGCGGAGACGGCGGGATACACGGGTAGCGGGGCCGGTATAACGAGCCATAGTTTAGTTACCTCTTCCTTCCCTTAAACGCGACGACGCTTCGGCGGACGGCAGCCGTTGTGCGGCTGCGGAGTCACATCCGAGATCGAGGACACCTCCAGGCCGGCGGCCTGGAGCGAACGGATTGCGGTTTCGCGGCCCGAGCCCGGGCCCTTAACGAAAACGTCAACCTTCTTCATCCCGTGCTCCATCGCCTTGCGGGCGGCGGACTCGGCAGCCATCTGAGCTGCGAACGGGGTGGACTTACGGGAACCCTTGAAGCCGACGTGACCGGAGGATGCCCAGGAAATAACAGCACCGGTCTGATCGGTGATCGAGACGATGGTGTTGTTGAAGGTGGACTTGATGTACGCGTGGCCCTGGGCCACATTCTTCTTTACGACGCGACGGCCGGAACGGCGGGCGCCGGAACGAGTCTTTGGAGGCATGAATTACTTCTTCTTTCCTGCGATCGTCTTCTTCGGACCCTTACGAGTACGAGCATTGGTCTTGGTGCGCTGACCACGAACCGGCAGGCCACGACGGTGGCGCAGGCCCTGGTAGCAGCCAATTTCAATCTTGCGGCGGATGTCAGCCTGTACCTGGCGGCGCAGATCGCCTTCTACCTTGTACTCAGCCTCGATCGCGTCACGCAGTGCCGACAGCTGGTCATCATCCAGGTTGTCGGTACGCAGGTCGGGAGAGATGCCGGTCTTTTCCAGCAGTGCCTTGGCACGGGTGTGCCCGATGCCATAGATGTAGGTGAGAGCGATCTCCATGCGCTTGTTGCGCGGGAGATCAACACCAGCTAGACGTGCCATGTGGCTTGTCCTTTCGGGTTTTTACGGTGGTTTTCTCCCTACCCGTCCCCTACCATTTCGCGCGCTGCCCGGACCGTGCCGGTGCCAGCGCGAAATTGTGGTGGGGCTCAAGCCACCGTGGCCTGAGGTAGAAAAAGGCGACCGACCTTGCGGCCGCCCCTGGGTAAGGAGGCTTACTGTCTTTACTTGTAGCGGTAGACGATGCGTCCGCGGGTCAGGTCGTAAGGAGACAGCTCAACAACTACCCGGTCCTCAGGGAGGATGCGGATGTAGTGCTGACGCATTTTGCCCGAAATGTGGGCAAGAACCTTGTGTCCGTTGTCAAGCTCGACACGAAACATTGCATTCGGCAAGGGCTCGATGATGCGGCCCTCGACCTCAATTGCGCCTTCCTTAGCCATAACCTCAACTTTTCTAGCCGCTGGCTACTAGCCGAAGCGACTGCATGTATTTGTCTACTGCCTGGCGTTTATCGTGCGGAGAGTTCCGCACACATACACCAAACAAAGAGCATACGCGTTAACGACACGAATTCCAAACCCGTCCCCTAACGTTCATGCTGGGTGCCCGCGCGCTAGCGACGCCAAAAAGACCCGCCCCGCGCCTGGATGAGGCGGGCGGGGCGGGCCGGGGAAGTTTCAGATGTCGAAGCTTCGCTTAGTAGATGAAGACCTTGTCACCAATCTGCAGGTCGTTGAAGTAACGGATAGCAGCCTGGTCCGGCAGGCGGACGCAGCCAGCGGAGTCGTAGGCCGGGTCGCCCAGGTGGAAGGCGTGGCCGTTGTTGGTGAAGTAGATGGCGTAAGGCATCGGGGCGTTGTTGAACTCGTAGGAGATCTCGTCCTTGATCTTACGGTTGACGTGGAAGGTGCCACGCGGGGTCTCCTGGCCCGTCTTGCCCGGGGCCATGGACGGGGCGACGTAGGTGACATCGCCGTTCTTCTGCAGCCAGGTGCGGCGGCCGTCCAGGTCGACGCAGACGGCGGCGTCGGCCGGGCACGGGCCGCGGTTGAAGGCGTTGCGCTGGCGCTCCTGCTCCGCCTTGCGGGCAGCGGCTTCGGCGGCAGCCTTCTCGCGGGCGGCCTGCTCGGCCTGGGCGCGGGCGGCGGCCTCGCGGGCAGCCTTGGCCTCGGCCTGCTTCTGGGCCACCAGGCCCGGGAACAGAGCGTTCAGGACGTTGTCGACGACCGGGCGCAGGGCGTTGGCGGCCTGCGGGTTGAGCTTGTTGACCTCGTTGAGCATCTGGTTGCGGGTGTTCCAGGCCTGCTCGCGGGCACCGCCGAAGAACTTGTCTGCTTCTTCCTGCACCTGCTTGGACAGCTGGTCGATGTTCGGCAGCTGGGAGCTGCCCTGGTTCAGCTGAACTTGGGAGGACAGTTGGGTCGGGTCCGGCATTTGCTGGGCGTGGGCGTTCGGCACGCCACCAATCAGGGTGACGGCCATGGCCACCGTGGCGGCCAGCGCTAAGGCGGCGCGACGGAAAGCCAGGGGGACGGCATTGAAGCGGAATTTCGACATGCTGAAAATTATAGACCTCTGGCCGAGGAATTTCCCAGCCGGGCATGAACGTTACCAAATCGTAGCCGCGCACAGGCCTGTCCCGCCCGGCGTCGCCGCGCGCTCGCTGGGAGCTTTTGGAGTGTTTGGGGAGCTTGGCCCTAGGCAGCCGGGCTACTTGTCGTAGCGCGGGGTCAGGATGCGCGGGCCGTCGGCGGTGGCGGCGACGGTGTGCTCCCAGTGGGAGGTCAGCGAGCCGTCCTCGGTAATGACGGTCCAGTCGTCGTCCAGGACCACGGAGTCCTCGGTGCCCAGCGTGAGCATGGGCTCGATGGCCAGCACGGAGCCTTCCTGGATATAGGGCCCGCGGCCCGGGCGGCCCTCGTTGGCCAGGTAGGGCTCCTCGTGCATGGTGCAGCCGATGCCGTGGCCGCCGTAGCCGTCGACGATGAACAGCTCAACGCCGAATTTCTCCTCGGCGGCCCAGGTGGCCAGCTCGAGGGCGTGGGAGACGTCGGTCAGCCGGTTGCCCGGCACCATGGCCTTGAGCCCCTCGGACAGGACCCAGGCGGTGGCATCGTTCAGCTTGGTGGCCTCCGCGCTGACCTCGCCGACAGGGAAAGTCCAGGCGCTGTCGCCCACCCAGCCGTCGAGGGTGGCCCCGCAGTCGATGGAGACCAGGTCACCTTCGGCCAGGATCGTCTCCTCATCCGGGATGCCGTGGACGATGACGTCGTTCACGGAGGCGCAGATGGAGCCCGGGAAGCCCTCGTAACCTTTGAAGGTGGGCTGAGCGCCGGCGCCGCGGATGAGTTCTTCCGCGACGGCGTCGAGTTCGAGGGTAGATACGCCTGGCGCCGCAGCCAAGCGCACGGCCTGCAGGGCGCGACCGACGATTTCGCCGGCCGCCTGCATGGCGTCGAGTTCACCCGGGGTGCGGGCGGGGATGCGTTTGCTGCGGCGCGAGAAGATGGAAATGGCTCTTAACCTACTTCCCCAGTGCTTCCATGGCGCGGGCGTTAATCTCTTCGACCTCGCCCTCGGCCTTGATCGGGATGATGGCGTCGCCGTAGTGCTGGATGAGCGGGAAGGTCTCATCGCGGTAGACGCCCAGGCGGGTGCGGATGGTGTCCTCGGTGTCATCGGCGCGGCCGCGGGCCAGCATGCGCTCGACCACGACGTCCTCGGAAACCTCGAAGTTCAGCACGCCGTCCAGCTTCAGGCCCTTGTCGGCCAGCAGCTGGGTCAGGATGTCGGCCTGCTCCACGGTGCGCGGGAAGCCGTCCAGCAGGAAGCCCTTGGCGGCGTCGTCCTGCTCGAGGCGGTCCTTGACCATGCGGGCGGTGACGTCGGTCGGCACGAGCTGACCGGCGTCCATGTAGGACTTGGCTTCCTTGCCTAGCTCGGTGCCCTCGCCGATGTTGGCGCGGAAGAGGTCACCGGTGGAGATGTGCGGGATGCCCAGCTTTTCGCTCAAAATAGCGGCCTGCGTGCCCTTGCCGGCACCGGGAGGTCCAAGGAGTACGTAACGCATTATTTCAACAGTCCTTCGTAGTTCGATTGCAGAAGCTGGGACTCAATCTGCTTGACGGTAGTCAAGGCAACAGAGACCATAATCAAGATCGCGGTACCACCGAAGGCGGTCATGCCGCCGCCCTGGGAGTGCCCCACGCCGAAGTCCAGCAGGATGTTCGGCAGGATAGCAATGATACCCAGGTAGGCAGCGCCCACGAACAGCAGGCGGTTCATCACGTAGCCCAGGTACTCGGCCGTCGGGCGGCCGGGGCGGATGCCCGGAATGAAGCCACCGTACTTCTTCATATTATCCGCTTGCTCCGCCGGATCGTACTGAACCGAAACGTAGAAGTAGGCGAAGAAGATGGTCAGCACGAAGTAGAGCACGATGTACTGCCAGGACGCCGGGCTCTGCAGCCAGGAGATGACGTTGCGCTGCCACCAGTTGTCCGGGGTGACCGCGTTGTTGGAGTTGACGATCTGGGTGATCAGCACCGGCATGTAAATCAGCGAGGAGGCGAAGATCACCGGGATAACGCCGGCCTGGTTGACCTTCAGCGGCAGGTAGGTGGAGGAACCACCGTACTGGCGGCGGCCCACCATGCGCTTGGCGTACTGGACCGGGATGCGGCGCTGGCCCTGCTCGATGAAGGTGATGCCGATGACCAGGACGATGACGCCGGCGACGATCATGGCGAAGACCAGGCCGCCGTTGTTCTGCAGGATGTTCATGCCGTCGGTAGGCAGACGGGTCGCGATACCTGCGAAGATCATCAGGGACATGCCGTTACCGATACCCTTTTCGGTAATCAGCTCGCCCATCCACATCACGAGCACGGCGCCGGAGGTCATCACCAGCACCAGCACCACCAGGTCGAAGATGTTGCGGTCCGGAACCAGGACCTCCACGCCCTGGCCCAGCAGCTGCTGACGGTCGGCCAGGGCGACGATGCCGGAGGACTGCAGCAGCGCCAGCGCCACGGTGAGGTAGCGGGTGTACTGCGTCATCTTGGTCTGCCCGGACTGGCCTTCCTTCTTCAGCTGCTCGAAGTGCGGGATGACCACGGTCAGCAGCTGCACGATAATGGAGGCCGTAATGTACGGCATGATGCCGATGGCGAAGATCGACAGCTGCAGCAGCGCGCCACCCGAGAACAGGTTGATGACGGAGTACAGGTTGCCGGATTCTTCCGTCAGGTCGCGCAGACGGCCCGCGATGGCGCCGTAGTCGACGCCCGGGGACGGGATCTGCGCGCCGATGCGGTACGCAATGATCATCACGATCGTAAAGATGATCTTCTTGCGCAGATCGGCGTCCTTAAATGCCTGAATAATGGCGGACACTACACAATCCTCCTGGCCTACCGAGGGCGTGCGCAGAAAAATACCGCCCGCGTCTCACGCGTGCCGGTGCCCTTCTACTGCCTCGAGGTGGATACTCATTTGACCCGCTGGGCAACGCCAGGCCGCCGCCCGCGGCGCGCGCGGTAAAGGCAGCCTGGTTAGCCCTCCGGGTGGGATGAACAGTTTTGACCCCATTACCCTACCAGCCCCAAAAGCATTAGCCCCAATAGCAGCGACCTAAACGCGATTAGGCTCGCCTTAGCCGGGCAGCTGGCGCTGCGCGAGATAGCGCAAGATGGCCTTGACCCGCCGGTTTTCCTCCGCCGGGTCCAAGCGCAGCTTCAGGAAGATATTGCTCACATGTTTGCCCACCGCCGCGGTCGATAGGAACAGCTGGTTCTCGATCTCCCGGTTCGACAGCCCGCAGGACATCAGCTCCAAGACCTCTCGCTCCCGCGGGGTGAGCTCGCCGATGCCGCTGCGCGCCGAGTTCATCAGCGCCTGCGCCACCGTGGGGTCGATGACCACGCCGCCGGCGGCCACCGTGTCCAGGGACTTAAGGAAGTCCGCCACTTCCGACACCCGGTCCTTGAGCAGGTAGCCGGTCCCGCCGTCGGTGTTATCGAAAAGCTCCACGGCATAGGCCGGGGCCACGTACTGGCTCAAAACCACGACCGCCAGGCCGGGAAACTCCTGCCGTAGGCTCACCGCAGTCCGCAGGCCGTCGTCGGCCATGCGCGGCGGCATCCGCACGTCCGTGATTAAGACTTCGGGGAGTTGGCCGGCGGCGGCCAACTCACGCACCAGGCCGACCAGCTGGTCGGCGTCGCTAGCCTGGCCGACGACGCGGTGGCCGCGGCGCTCTAGCAGCCCGGCCACGCCCTCGCGCAGCAGCGCGGAATCATCCGCGATAACAATCCGCATTATCCGATCCCCGTTTCTCCTCGTTCCAACAACAACGGAATGACCGCCGCCACCCGCGTGGGGCCGCCCGCCGGCGAGGTCAGCTCCAGCCTGCCGCCGAAAGCCGCCAGCCGCTCGCGCATCCCGGCCAGGCCACAGCCTGGAGTTAGCTCGGCCCCACCCGGGCCCTCGTCCACCACGGTGATGCGCAGGTTGGCGTCGGCGGTGACCAGGACACTGACCGCCGCGCCCGGGGCGTGCTTGGAGGCATTGGTCATGGCCTCGGTGGCGAAGAAATAGGCGGCCGCCAAAATGCTGGGTTGCAGATCCGGCAGCGGGTGCGGGGCGCGGACGGCGACGTGCGGGCCCAACCCCGCCGCGGCATCGTTCAGCGCGGCCACCAGCCCGCGGTCCGTGAGCACCTGCGGCTGGATGCCGCGGACGGTCGCGCGCAGGCTGGCCAGCCCGTTTTCGATGTCCTCCTTGGCCGCGCGCACCAGGTCTGCCTCGGTACCCTCCAGGTCCAGCAGGGCCTCGCCCAGCTTGATGGAGGCCGCCACGAGGTACTGCTGGGTGCCGTCGTGCAGATCCCGCTCTATGCGCTGGCGCTCGACTTCGTAGGCGTCCGCGATCGCCCGGCGGGCGCGGGTAAGCTCGGCCAAGCGCTGGGCTTGCGCCCGCTCTTGCGCGCGCTCGGTGGCGGCCGGGTTGAAGGCCGCGCGCGGGTTATGCTTCCACGGGAGTTTCACACTGACAGACTTTAACGCCTGCGCTTTCGGTGGGGGTAGGGCCAGCCCTACCCGGAAATCTAGTTCCACCCCGCTTCTGCGCCGGCGTTTTCCTACGTTGAATAGGTAGACATGACCACCACACTGAAACTCAACGACGTCACCAAGAATTTTGGCGGCAACGATGTCCTCTCCGGCATCACCCTGGAGCTTTCCCCGGGTGAAACCGCCGCCATCATGGGCCCGTCCGGCTCCGGCAAGTCCACCCTTTTGCACTGCATGTCCGGGGTCCTGCTCCCCACCACCGGCCGCGTCCACTTCGGAACGACCGACCTGACCGAGCTCAACGACGGCGACCGCTCGCACCTGCGCCTTAGCTCCTTCGGCTTCGTCTTCCAGGACGGGCAACTCCTGCCGGAGCTGACCGCCGCGGAGAATATCGCTCTGCCGGCTACCCTGACCGGCACCTCCCGCCGGAAGGCCCGGCGCCGCGCCGTCCACCTGCTGGATCAGCTGGGCCTGGGCGAGTTCGCCGACCGCCGCCCCGGGCCTCTGTCCGGCGGGCAGGCCCAGCGCGTGGCCATCGCCCGCGCGCTGGCTACCGAGCCCGCGGTCATCTTCGCCGACGAGCCGACCGGGGCGCTCGACCAAGCCACCGGGCACGACGTCATGCAGATGCTGACGACCCTGGTGCGCCAGCAGGGCTCCACCCTGGTGCTGGTCACCCACGACGCGCAGGTGGCCGACTGGCTGGACCGGCGCATCGAGCTGCGCGACGGCATCATCCACGACGACCGCCAGCTGGGGGCCGCACGATGAGCACTCCCACCGCCTCTCCGAGCTCCCGTCCCGCGCCGGTGCGCGCCTCCATCGGCGGCCTGGCGCTGCAGCTGTTCCGGGCCTCCGTGTCCTCGCGCTCCGGCACCGGCACCCTGACCCTGCTCTCGCTCGGCTCGCTGACGGTGGGCGCGACCATCGCCTTCCTCGTCGCCGGCGGGACGTACATGTTCTACCGCCGGGGCGAAAACGCTCACCTCCAGGCCGGCTTGGACACCTCCCAGCCGGGCATGGACGCGCACACTTGGACGGTCTTGGCCCTGATTGCTTGCGCCTTCCTCGTACCTGCCCTGTTTAGCCTCATCTCCCAGGCCGCCGTCACCAGCGCCGCCGGGAGGGAGCGGCGGCTGGCCGCCCTGCGGCTCATCGGGCTTAGCGCCCGCGACATCACCCGCATGACGGTCCTGGAGACGGGCATCAACGCGGTGGTCGGCACCGCGCTCGGGGCCTTGCTCAGCGCGCTGCTGGTCCCCGCCTTTGCCACCCTGACCTTTATGGGGGTTCCCCTCTCCCCGACCGAGCTCTACCTGCCGTGGTGGGGCTACCTGGCCGTCGGCTCCGCTCTCATCGTCCTCGCGCTAGCCGCCGCCCTGGCCGGCATGCAGCGGGTCGCGGTGAGCCCGCTAGGGGTAGCCCGCCGCCAGATGCCCCGCGCCCTGCGCTGGTGGCGCGCCGTGGCCTTCCTGGTGCTCGCCGTCGGCCTGCTGGTAGGAGTCAATCAGTTCGACTTTTTTGCCAGCCTGGGGGCTATGCTCGCCATCGCCGCTTTTCTCTTTCTGCTCATCGGCACTCTGAGCCTCATCGCCCCGCTCTTCCTCCAGGTCAGCGCCTGGGTGGCGGGTATGTTGGGCTCTAATGCAAACTTCATCGCCTCCCGCCGCGTGGCCACTGGGGCCCGGGCGGCCTGGCGGCGGGTCGCCCCGAGCGCGCTCTTCGGCCTCTTGGCCGGGTATATGATCGTCTCCCCCTTCGGCGACGACGACCTGAGCCAGTCGCTGCGGGAGAACCCGGAGACCTCCATCATTTTCCACGACGTCTTTACCGGGATCATCCTGACCATCTCCTTCGGCTTCTGCATCACGGCGATGTCCATCCTGCAGGGCCAGGCGCACGAGGTCTTCGCCAACGCTGACCTGACCCGCAGCCTCCGGCTGATGGGGCTGCGCCCGGGCTTCCTCACCCGCGTGGCCGCCTACGAGATCTTCGCACCCCTCGTCTCCGTCAGCCTCCTCGGATTTGCCTGGGGCGCTCTCCTCGGCCTGGTGATGCTCTACAGCAGCGGGGATCTGGAGATCGCCCCGCGCCTGGCTAACGCCGGGCTCCTGCTGGGCGCCGGCTGGCTGGTCGTGGCCGTGGCTTTTATCGCCGTTATCCCCCTTCGGAATCGGGTAGCCCGCCACGCCACCCGCAAAAACGACTAGGGTGGCTGCTTAGACAACCGTTAGCCGTTAAAGGAAGGAATTCTATCTATGGCTACCACTAAGTTTCAGCCCACCCGCCGCCTGGCGGCCGTCGCCCTGACCGCGCTGCTCGCCGTGGGCGGCGCCACCGCCTGCGACGACTCTTCGCGCAGCGAGAACGAGCACGACGTCTCCTCCACCGAGCCGTCCGCGCCGGCCTCCGAAGAATCCAAGTAACCTAGCGCGCCGCTCACCTGGCGCTTGCCGCTCCAACGCGTTGAGCGCTCGAGTGGCATACAACGCATAGAAAAATCCCACCGCCGGTCTCCCTCAAGCGGGAACCCGGCGGTGGGATTTTATTTAGTAGGTCTTAAAAAGACTTACTTGGTCGCGGTGGTGGAGCCACCGGCGGCCTCGATCTTCTCCACAGCGGACTTGGAGAACTTGTCAGCGGTGACGTTCAGCTTGACGCTGATTTCACCGTTGCCCAGGACCTTGACCGGCTGCTTAGCGCGGACCAGGCCGGCGGAGACGATGTCTGCGACAGTGACGTCGCCGCCGTTCGGGAAGGCCTTGGCCAGGTCGGACACGTTGACCACCTGGTAATCGACCTTGTTCGGGTTGCGGAAGCCCTTGAGCTTCGGCAGACGCATGTGGATGGGCATTTGGCCACCCTCGAAAGCGGCCGAAACCTGCTTACGTGCCTTAGTACCCTTGGTACCGCGGCCGGCGGTCTTACCCTTGGAAGCTTCACCGCGGCCGACGCGGGTCTTAGCCTTGTTTGCACCCTTGGAAGGGCGCAGATCGTGCAGCTTGATGATATCAGCCATGATTTATCTACTCCCCTGCCACTTCTTCAACGGTGACCAGGTGACGCACCTTGTTAACCATGCCGCGGATGACCGGGGTGTCCTGCTTAACGACGGACTGACCGATCCGCTTGAGGCCCAGGGCCTCAATGTTGGCGCGGTGGTTCGGCTTGGTGCCCACCAGGCCCTTAATTTGAGTAATCTTCAGAGCCATTGTTTATGCCTCCTGACCTGCGCGACGGCGCAGCATACGGGCCGGGGTGACCTCCTCGACGGACTTGCCGCGGCGAGCGGCAACTTCCTCGGGGCGGACCAGCTGCTTGAGGCCGTCCACGGTAGCACGGACGACGTTGAGGGCGTTGTCGGAGCCCAGGGACTTCGACAGGATGTCCTGCACGCCGGCGCACTCAAGCACCGGGCGGGCAGCGCCACCAGCGATTACACCGGTACCGGGGGCGGCCGGCTTCATCATGACGATGCCGGCGGCGTCGCGGCCCTCGACCGGGTGGGTGATGGTGCCAGCGATCATCGGGACGCGGAAGAAGTTCTTGCGAGCTTCCTCGGCACCCTTCTGGATGGCGGCCGGGACTTCCTTGGCCTTGCCGTAGCCGACGCCGACCATGCCCTGGCCGTCGCCAACGACCACGAGAGCGGTGAACGACATGTTGCGGCCACCCTTGACGGTCTTGGAGACGCGGTTGATGGTCACAACGCGCTCGATGTACTTATCGCGCTCGTTGTCCTGGTTACGACGATCGTTGCGGCGGTTGTGGCCACCGCGGTTGTTGTTCTTGTTCTCGGCGGAGCGTCCGCCGTCACGCTGTTCACGGTCCGACATTAGGCGTTCCTTCCGTTGATGTTTCCGTTGACCATTAGAACTTCAGACCGCCTTCACGTGCGGCCTCAGCCAGAGCTGCGACGCGACCGTGGTACTTGTAACCACCGCGGTCGAAGACAACCTGCTCGATGCCAGCTGCCTTGGCGCGCTCTGCGATCAGCTCGCCCACCTTGGAAGCCTTAGCCTTCTTGTCGCCCTCGAGGGCGCGGATGTCCGCTTCCATGGTGGACGCGGAGACCAAGGTGTGGCCCGCCAGGTCGTCGATGACCTGGACGTGCATGTGGCGGGAAGAGCGGTGGAGAACCAGACGCGGTGCCTCCGGGGTACCGCGCAGGGTCTTGCGGATACGGAAGTGACGGCGGGCGCGTGCCTCGCGACGACGGCTAGAGATGTCCTTGCCGACTGGAGTGCGCTTGTTGTTTTCAGTGTTTGCCATTGCTTACTTACCCGTCTTTCCGACCTTGCGGCGGATCTGCTCGCCTTCGTAACGAATGCCCTTGCCCTTGTAAGGATCGTCCTTACGCAGGCGGCGGATGTTCGCGGCGATCTGTCCGACAGCTTGCTTGTCAATGCCAGTGATGGAGAACTTGGTGGCGCCATCAGTTGCGAAGCTGATGCCCTCCGGAGCCTCAATGAGGATCGGGTGGGAGTAGCCCAAGTTGAACTCCAGGTTCGAACCCTTCTGCTGAACGCGGTAGCCGACACCGAAGATTTCCATCTTGATGGTGTAGCCATCGGTCACGCCGATGACGGCGTTGTTGATGAGGGAACGAGACAGGCCGTGCAGGGCACGGTGCTTGCGGTGATCATCCGGGCGGGAAACGCGGATCTCGTTGTCCTCCACGGCGACGGTGATCGGCTCCGGAACCTCGACGGTCAGGGTGCCCTTCGGGCCCTTAACCTCGATGGTCTGTCCGTTGATCTTGGTTTCGACGCCGCTCTTAACGGCGATGGGTGCTAGACCGACTCGAGACATGTGTCATACCTCCCTTACCAGACGTAGGCGAGAACTTCTCCGCCTACGCCCTTCTCCTGAGCCTGACGATCGGTCAGCAGACCGTGGGACGTGGAGATGATAGCCACGCCCAGGCCGCCAAGGACCTTCGGCAGGTTGGTGGACTTTGCATACACACGCAGACCCGGCTTAGACACGCGGCGCAGACCGGACAGGGAGCGCTCACGGTTGTTGTACTTAAGCTCGAGGGACAGCTCGCGGTCCTCGACAGAGTAGTCAGCGATGTAGCCTTCCTGCTTCAAGATCTCAGCGATGTTGACCTTGATCTTGGAGGTCGGCATCGACACGGTGTCGTGGTGCGCATGGTTTGCGTTGCGCACGCGCGACAGCATGTCGGCGATAGGATCAGTCATGGTCATGGTTAAACGACCGTTACCTTTCTCGTTGCGGTTCCCATCCCAGCCGCGCGACAGGCAGAGACTGCCTGCCCGTTCGACTGGACTCACCACGCGCGTTTTCCGTGTGATTTCGGGCTACTCACGCTCCCCGCGGTCAATACCGCGAGGCGCTCGCCACCCTTTGATACAGACACGGTCCGCTTTATCGGCGAGGGGCCTACAACAAAGTTGATGTTCAATTCTTACCTGGAAGGCGCCGAAAAAATCACGGCTCCGCAGGACCCTTTGGGTACTGCCGCGCAGGTCAGGGGTTCAAAACCCCCGACGGACGCTATTCCAACGGGTCAGTGTACCCAACCAGCAGGGCGTTTGTAAAATTTCTACTGCTCACGACTTCTTCGCCGCCCGCGGGGCTTTCCCGCACCCCTTCCGCCGCCCCACCGCAGAATCCAATCAGGCTCCCCCTTGCCTATTCACCAGCATCAACGCCTCCTTTTGCGCGGGGGCCTAAACTGGGTCCCATGTCTGATGATGCGAAGAAGATCGATAACAACAAGGAACCCATGCAGTCCGCCCACGCCTGGCTGGTCGAGGCCGCCGGCCACCTGGGCCTCGACCAGGCGGATGCCACCGCCCTGACCAAGGGATTGCTCGACCTGACCGCCGACGTCGCCCACAACCGCTCCCGCCCGGCCGCACCGCTAACCGCGTTCCTGGTGGGCCTGGCCTCTAAAGACACCGACGAGGCCCGCCAGCACATCGAGAAGCTGCGCGCCCAGATCGCCGAGCAGTAGCAACCCGGCCGCCGCGGCCAAGCCCACAGCAAGCCAGATCAGAGAGACCCCAGGTCAGAAAGACCACCCAGACCAGGAGGATTAGTGTCCAACAGGGTTAACGCCCGCTTTGCCGTCACCCGCGTGCGCCTTGACGACGACGGCCAGCTCACCCAGGTCGACACCCGGGCCGATACCGTCGCGGGCGAGGAACCGCTGGAGATCCGCGTGGACGGCCAGACGATTACGACCACCATGCGCACCCCGGGCCACGACGTGGAGCTGGCCCACGGCTTCCTCCACTCGGAGGGACACATCCGGGCCGCCGCCGACGTGACGACCGCGCGCTACTGCGCCGGATCGACTGTCAACGGGGAGAACACCTACAACCTGCTGGACGTGGAACTGGCCCGTCAGAACGTCATCGAGCTTTCGGATCTGCGCCTGGGGCTGACGACCTCCGCGTGCGGGGTCTGCGGTACTTCCTCCATCGAGCAGCTCCAGCACAAGCTGCCCTACCCCATCCCCCACTGGGACGTGGACCCGCAGCTCATCGCAACCATCCCGGACCGCCTGCGCGAGTACCAAAAACAGTTCAAAAAGACCGGCGGCATCCACGCCGCGGCCGCCTTCACCATGGACAGCGAGCCGGTCGTCGTGCGCGAGGACATCGGCCGCCACAACGCCGCCGACAAGGTCATCGGACACCTGCTGCTGGAAGGGCGTCTACCCGCCCACGACTTGGTGCTAGTGGTTAGCTCCCGCGCCTCTTTCGAGCTGGTGCAAAAGGCCGCCATGGCCGGCTTCCCCGCGCTGATTGCGGTCTCCGCCGCCTCCTCCCTTGCCGTCGAGACCGCCCGCGAGGCCGGCATGGCACTGGTCGGCTTCGCCCGCGGCAACCGCTTTAACCTGTACTCCGGCCAGCTGGACCGCTCGCGGGGTTAAACGCCCCGCACACGCACCACCAGATCACCAAAGGCCCGCCGGGCACATACCCAGCGGGCCTCGTCCTCAGCAGGTGAGAACTCCCCGAAATTGGGAGATTCGCGGAGCCAAAAGGCCCGAGAGTCCTTGTCCCTGGCAGGGATTAGTCGCGGTATTCCTCGGGGCCGTTGTTCAGCCAGGCGTAGACGCCGCCGATGAGGAAGCCGCCGCCGACCAGGTTGCCCAGCCAGACCAGGGTCCAGTTGAGCGCGACGTTGCCGATGGTCAGCGCAGCCGGGAGCGGATCCGAGCCGAAGGCGGTGAGCAGGAAGAGGCAGAAGTTAGCAATAACGTGCTCGAGGCCCAGGCCCACGAAGCAGGCGATGATGGGCACGATCATAAAGAACTTGGAGACGACCTCCTTGGCGAAGATGCCGCCCACGATGGCCATGTTGACCACGAAGTTGGCCAGGATGGCCTCGACGAACATGCCCTGCGGGGACTTGGTCAGCTTGCCCTCGGACAGGGTGACGATGAGGTGGCTGGGGTCCATCCCGGAGAATTTCGCCGACATGCCCATGGCCGCGGCGAAAAGAATCACGCCCAACAGGTTGAAGAAGGTCGTGACGATGAGCAGCCAGAGACCCTTGCCCCACGAGACCTGCTTGTTGACCGCGCCGTAGACCATGTACATCATGTTGCCGGTGGCCAGGTCAGCGCCGAGCACCACGATGGCGAACAGGCCCAGGCCGAAGATCATGGCGAAGACCGGGGTGCCCAGGCCGGGCGCGAGCTGCTCCACAGCGTTGCCCACGACGCCCGCGAAGGCGGTGCCCACGGTCAGGTAGACGCCCGCCAGGGTGGAGCGGCCCGCGAACCTGCTGAAGGACTTGTCCAGCAGGGTCACTTTCTTATTGACGGCCGCGGCGGCCGAATCATTCAACGACATTGATTTCCTTTACTGCGGTTACGCGGAAGGGGCCACGCGGGCCTAGTACGCATAAAATTTTAAGACTATTTCCAGCACTTGCATAATCAGGGCGCAAAGATTTTCCAGACACCCCAACCGTGTCTTTTGCAACTCCAGTCACTCCAGGCACTATGGTTGTGTATATTCGTTCCGCTGGCCCGGCCGGCGGACTCCTTCCCCTCTCCCCGCCCTATCCCTTTTCGGAGCCACCTCGATGCCGAGCCACCCACACACCAGTGCCTGGGCCGCCTTGCAGGCCCGGGGCGATGCCGCCCGCCCGGATTCCCGCTCCGCTACCCGCCCCCGGCCGGAGGCCGACGGCCCCCGCCGGAGCACGGATACCACCCCGCGACAACACCCTTTGGCCTTCCCGCAACAGGAGGCGCCCGCGGCTACGCCGGCGAGCACCCAGGTAGACACCGCCGAAAGCACTGCCGGTCCCAGACTGCTCCGCGCGTGGTCCAACAACGGCGCGGTCCGCGTCGCCGTCGGCGTGGTAGCTACGGTCGCGCTTATCTTCTCCATCCAGCGCACCGTCGAGACCCCGGAGGAAATCACCCAGGCCCCGCAGCTGTCGGCCCACGCGGGCGAGGCCCCGGCTATCGCCCCGTCGCCGGCGCAGGAGATGTACGTACCGGCGGTCGGCATTCACGCCAATTTCGACGCGGAGCCCTGCCGGGCTAAAGACGGCGCCATCGATCCGGAGAACATGGACACCGCGTGCACGTATACCGGAGATGACCGCCCCTATTCCCTACCCGGCACCACCGCCGAGGACCTCGTGGTGGTCGCCGGCCACACCGGCGCGGGCGTGCCCGGGGTCTTCGACAACCTCTACGACGGCGGCAGCGACGAGCACCGCATCAATGTGGGCGACAAGCTCTACCTGCGCACGGCGGCCTCCGGCGACGACTGGCTGGTCTATACAGCCACCGACCTCCACGACCCCGACAAGGGCGGGCTGGCTGACGATGCCTCCGTCTGGGGCGACGGCCCCCAGCCCGGGCGCCTTTTGACCATCAGCTGCATCCAGCCCGCCAACCTGTGGCAGCCGGCCGTCCGCAACGCGGTCGTGGGCTGGCAGCTGGAATCCGTGGTCAGCCCCGACGCCGGCAGTGATGCGCCGGACCAGGTCTCCCCGGACGAGGTTCAACCCGTGCCCTACCCGGGCAAGGAGCCGGCCACGCTCTAGACCGGATCCCCACCGGAGACCCGCCAGCGACACTACCCCAGCGCAGTTGTCTATACCCCCGAAACCTACCCCCAGCGAAGATCGCGAGCCCTAAATAATACCTTTTCGCCGAAAAGATAGCACTTCGCCACGCCGAAAACTGTTCGAGCCTCCACCAAGCTGGAACTTCATCTAGCACCCGTTAAGGCACCCGCC
Organism: Corynebacterium sp. 32222D000AT; assembly: GCF_053546955.1. Lineage (NCBI taxonomy): Bacteria > Bacillati > Actinomycetota > Actinomycetes > Mycobacteriales > Corynebacteriaceae > Corynebacterium > Corynebacterium sp. 32222D000AT. The sequence continues at coordinate 22,985 of NZ_JBPPVW010000024.1, forward strand.
GCGCTGTCTACGCTTTTAGGGCCAAAATTAGTGAGCCACTCTCAAAGTTACTGATGAGAAAATTGTTACTTGTTGTGACAAAAGGTGCGCTTGGGGCTAATCTCAATTTCGATGGCGCCATGGTCCCCTATTCGAACTTGGCGCCTAGTCCCATCACCCTCAAGGAGAACCTCTCATACAGAAGCTCACCCGCACCCTGACCGCCGGCGTTATGGCCGCAGCTCTTACCCTGGGCGGCACCGTCGTGGCTCAGGCCCAGGAAAACCCGATGACGCTCACCGTCGACGGCACGGAGTACTACAAGAACGCCGACGGCAAGTACACCTCCGGTTTCGGCGAGGATGCCACCGAACTGACCGGCGCGGAGCTCGACAACGCCCTGAATGCGTGGCGCGAAGAAAACGGCTTCACCTCTGAAGGCGAAGCAGGTGACACCGGCGAGGAAGGCACCCCCGAGGGAAACGAGGGCATCCCGGCCCCGGCCACCATTGAGGAAGAGGGCACCACCTGGTACCAATCCACCCAGGACAAGGGCGTCTACGTCGACGACCCGGCCAAGGTCAACGAGCCGGTTACCGACGAGATGCGCGCTGCTTCTCAGGCCATGCTGGACAACCGCGCCGCCCGCTTGGAGCACGGCGACAACGAAGGTATCCCGCTTCCGGTAGAAATCACCGATAAGGACGGCGTGACCTGGTACCAGTCCACCCAGGACAAGGGCGTCTACGTCGACGATCCGGCCAAGGTCAACGAGCCGATCACCGACGAGATGCGCGCTGCTTCCGATGCCATGCTGGCCGAATACGACAAGCAGCAGGCAGAGGAAGAAAAGGACTACTCCAAGCTGGCTTGGCTGGCCCTGCCGGCAGCCCTCATCATCGGCGGCGTGACCTGGTACCTGATGCAGGACGGCAAGACCTACACCCAGGACAAGTCCCGCGTGAACGAGCAGCCGACTGCAGAAGAAAAGGCCGCCTCCGAGGAGCTTTTGGCCGCTAACAAGGACGAGGTCATCGCCCAGGGCGGCAAGCTGGACGAGGCCGCCGGCGCCGGCGCCCAGGGTGTCGGCACCGCTCAGGACACCGCCACCGCCCCGCGCGGTATGGCCGCTGAGACCGGCTCCAACACCGTGGCACGCGGCCTCATCGCCCTAGCGGTAGTCGCCATGGCTGGCGCCGCCGCCTTCGTGGCCCGCCGCAAGTTCTTCGCCTAATAACGCGAAACCGAAACGCTAAAGCTCCCGCCCTCACCAACCCGGTGACCACGGGAGCTTTTCTATGCCCAGCTCAGCGCCCCTAAGCAGCCACCGAGACTCAGCAGGCGGCTATGAAGCTCTCTCAGCAACGGCGTGCCTCGGATACGCCGCAGAGCGCACAGGCTACTGCCCCGTGCCGCAGTTGAATGGGGGCGTCCGCTAAAGAGCAAAAACAGAGTAGAAAAAGACAGAAGACAGAGAAGAACCCCGGCCGGTACTTTGAACTGCCCCCCATTAGTTGGACTGAGAAATCAGTTACCGATTAGTGGGGAGTAGTTTTCATTGAGAGCTCGAAGT
>NZ_JBPPVW010000025.1:0-23934 GCF_053546955.1 Corynebacterium sp. 32222D000AT
AAGCTGCGCGGCGGGGTCGGACGGGCCCAGCTGGCGGCGGCCGATACCGGCTTTAGAGTCGGCGCCATCGTGGTGGCCAACCCGGTCGGCCAGGTCGTCGACGCGGCCACCGGCCGGCTGTTCGGGGCGCCGGGCCGGCCCGGCATCGACCGCGCGGCCTTTGCCGAGCTGCCCGACCCGGCCGCGAGCCTGAACACCACCATCGGGGTGGTTTACACTGACGCGCCGCTTAACAAGGCGCAGGCCCAGCGGCTGGCCCTGGCCGGCCACGACGGGATCGCCCGCGCGGTGCGCCCGGCCCACTCGCCGCTGGACGGCGACACCTTGTTCGGCGTTTCCACCGCGACCCCGGCGCAGGCGGCGGGCGCATCCGCGCCGGTGGGGGACGCGACGCTGGCGCGGCTGACCGCGCTGGCCGCCGATGCCGTCGAGGCCGCCATTGTCTCCGCCGTCTGCGCGGCCAGCGACGGCTTTGGCTACCCCGCGTATTCTTCCCTGCTGCGCTAAGCTGAAGTGCACTATGACATATTCCACTGGACCGTATTCGTCCCGGCCGGACCGTAGCCGGGGACAGACCGGCCCGGCGAATTTCGGGCCCTCGGGCGGGCCCCTCCAGCCGGCCGGCGGCGCTGGTATGCGCAAGCCCCAGACCAACCGGGGCGACTCAGTGAATTACACGCGCGCCGGGCGCCTGCGCACCGGCCTGGTCTTCGCCATCGGCTACCTGGTGGTGCTCTGGGGCATCCACATCGTCAACTACGTCATCTTCGGCGGGAGCTTAAGCTACTACGGCATCCACCCGCTGGACTTCAACGGCATCTGGGGGATTGTCACCGCCCCGCTGCTGCACGCCGACTGGGAGCACCTCATCGGCAACTCGCTGCCCGGGGCCGTGTTCTGCTTCCTCATCGGGCTCTCCGGCCGGAAGGTCTGGTGGGAGGTCACTCTGCTGGTGGTGCTCATCGGCGGGCTGGGAACGTGGCTGCTGGGCGGGCCCGGCACCAACCACATCGGCGCCTCCAGCCTGGTCTACGGTTGGCTGGCCTACCTGCTGGTCCGCGGCATCTTCAACCGCTCGCTCATCCAGATCGTCCTCGGCGTGGTCCTGGGGGTTGCCTACTCCGGCCTGGTCTGGGGCGTGTTGCCGATTTACGAGGGGGTGTCCTGGCAGGGCCACCTGTTTGGGGCCATCGGCGGCATCGTGGCCGGCATGACGATTACCTCCGACGACACGTCGAAGCAGATTATGCGCCGCAGCGTAAAATAGTACGGCGTGACTGAACTAGCCGATAAACCGCAGCCCGGACCGACCGCCCCCATCGGGATCTTTGATTCCGGGGTGGGCGGCCTGACGGTGGCGCGCACGATCATCGATCAGCTGCCGCACGAGTCGCTGCTCTACATCGGCGACACCCTGCACGGACCCTACGGGCCGCGGCCCATCGCAGAAGTCCGCGCGCTGTCGATTGACATCGCCGACGAGCTGGTCGAGCGCGGCTGCAAGATGATCGTGGTGGCCTGCAACACCGCCACCGCCGCCTTCCTCCACGACGCCCGCGAGCGCTACGACGTGCCGGTCGTGGAGGTCATCCGCCCGGCCGTGCGCCGCGCTATCGCGACGACGCGCAACCACAAGATCGGCGTGATCGGCACCGAGGGCACCATCAAATCCGGCGTCTACCAGGACCTTTTTGCCGTACACCCGGACGTGCAGGCCACCGCCGTGGCCTGCCCCGACTTCGTGCCCTTCGTGGAGCGCGGGATCACCTCCGGCCGCCAGATCCTGGGCATTGCCGAGGGCTACCTGGCCCCCATGCAGGCCGCCGGCATCGACACCCTGGTGCTCGGCTGCACCCACTACCCACACCTTTCGGGCGTCATCCAGCTGGCCGTCGGTGACGAGGTCACGCTGGTCAGCTCCGCGGAGGAAACCGCCAAGGACGTGCTCAAGGTGCTCACCGAGCGCGACCTGCTCGCGCCCGTAGACAACCCGGCCACGCGCGTTTTCGAGTCCACCGGCGACATGGAGATCTTCGAGAACCTGGCCTCCCGCTTCCTGGGACCGGGGGTCGGTGAATTCAACCACATTTCTCACTCCGGTTGATTTTCTCCCCGAAATGGCCGCAAATCGCCCCACTGTCGCCGTATTCGTGACACCATGAGGGGCATGAAGTTGACCATCTTGGGATGCTCCGGAAGCGTGCCCACTTCCGGGAACCCGGCCTCCGGTTACCTCGTGTCTTTCCCGGATGCGCCGTCCATCCTCATGGACTTGGGCCCCGGTACCCTCGCCGCGCTGCAGGACGTCCAGGATCCGTGCGACGCCCACGTGGCCTTAAGCCACCTGCACGCCGATCACTGCATGGATTTCCCCTCCCTGCTGGTCTGGCGCCGTTTCCACCCCTACGCGCCGGCCAAGGGCCGCAACTTTTGCCTGGGCCCCAGCTACGCGCCGCAGCACCTGGGGCGGCTGTCCTCCGACGCCCAGCCAGACGGCGTGGACGACATGTCGGATACCTTCGCCTTCACCCCCTGGGAGGACGGGGTGGAACAGCACGTCGACGACGTCGCCATCACCCCGTACCGGACTATCCACCCGGTCGAGACCTATGGCCTGCGCCTGCGCCACACCGAGACCGGCAAGATCATCGCGTATACCGCAGACACCTCCTTCGATACCAAGCTGCTGCCGTTGGCGCAGGACGCCGATATCCTGCTGGCGGAGGCCGCCTGGGGCGCTAGCTCCGAGGGCAAGGCGGAAAAGATGCACATGTCCGGCGCGGAGGCCGGCCGCCTGGCGCAGCTGGCGGGCGTGCGCACCCTCGTGCTGGTGCACCTGCAGCCCTGGGGAGACGCCGCCGCGACCGTGGCGGCCGCCCGAGCCGAATTCGACGGCGAACTGGTCCTCGGCGAGCCCGGGATGGTCTTCGAACTCTAGCCTGGCCCCGGCGGGTAGCCTGGGAGCATGACTGATTTTCAACGAGCAGACGGCCGCGGCCTCGACGAGCTGCGCACCGTGCGAATTACCCGCAATTTCACCACCAACCCGGCGGGCTCGGTGTTGGTCGAATTCGGCAATACCCGCGTGATGTGCACCGCCTCGGTGGAAACGGGCGTGCCCCGCTTCAAGCGGGATTCCGGCGAGGGCTGGCTGACGGCCGAGTACGCCATGCTGCCGTCCGCCACCCACGAGCGCATGCCGCGTGAGTCCATGAAGGGCAAGGTCAAGGGCCGCACGCATGAGATCTCCCGCCTGGTGGGGCGCTCGCTGCGCGCCGCGGTGGATCTGAGCGAGCTGGGGGAGAACACCATCCAGCTCGACTGCGACGTCCTGCAGGCCGACGGCGGCACCCGCACCGCCTCGATCACCGGCGCCTACGTTGCGCTGGCCGATGCCGTGGCCGCCCTCAAGGAGCGCGGCGCCGTGCCGGGCGAGCCGCTGCTGGACCCTATCGCGGCGGTCTCCGTCGGCATCATCGACGGCCGGGTGTGCCTGGACCTGCCGTATGAGGAAGACTCCCGCGCCGAGGTCGACCTCAACGTGGTCATGCAGGAAAGCGGCGACTTCGTGGAAATTCAGGGCACCGGTGAGCACGGGCTGTTCGGCCGCGACGAGCTGAACCAGATGCTCGACGTGGCCCAGAAGGGCTGCACCGAGCTCATCGCCGCGCAGGGCGCCGCCCTGGGGTGGGACTAATGCAGCTGCTAGTCGCCTCGAATAACCCCAAGAAGTTGAAGGAACTGCACACCATCCTGGCCGAGGCTGGCATCGAGGGCGTAGAGCTGGTCCCGCTCAGTGAGGCAGAGTCCTACCCGGAGCCGGTCGAGGACGGGCGCACCTGCGCCGACAACGCGCTGATCAAGGCCCGCGCGGGCGCGCAGGCCACCGGCCTGCCGTGCGTGGCGGACGACTCCGGCCTGGCCGTCGACGAGCTCAACGGCATGCCCGGCGTGCTTTCGGCGCGCTGGTCCGGCCGCCACGGCGACGACGCCGCCAACAACGAGCTCCTGCTGGGCCAGCTGGTCCACGTGCCGGAAGAGCGCCGCACCGCGGCTTTTGTCTCCGTGTGCGCGCTGGTCACTCCGGCCGGCCAGGAACACGTGGTGGAAGGCCGCTGGCCCGGGCGCGTGCTGACTGCCCCGCGCGGGGAGGGCGGCTTCGGCTACGACCCGCTCTTCCAGCCGGACGGCGAGGAGCGCTCCGCCGCGGAGATGTCCCCGGAAGAGAAAAACGCCGTCTCCCACCGGGGCCAGGCGCTGCGGCAGCTGGTTCCGGTATTGGCGGCGTTGCAGAAAAACTAGCGCGAAAAGCTAGAGCTGGAAGTCGCGCTGCACCTCGCGGCGGCGCTTGACCTCCATGTAGAAAGAGAAGAACGGGATGGTGCCGGCCAGGGCCGTGGTGAACCACTTCATCGGCGGCCACAGGGCCTTCGGCGCCAGGTTCAGGATGGACAGCAGGTACAGCACGTAGAAGGCGCCGTGGATCTGGGCGATGTGGGTGGCCCACTCGGGCATGTCCATGCCGACGATGTATTCCAGCACCATGCGCGTGGTCAGCACCAGCAGGAAGATACCGGTCACCGTCGCGGCGACGGTGAACAGGGTCAGCGCGGTGCGCACGCGGGCCTGGCGGGCCGGGTGGATGCGCTTCGGCGCGGTGGAAGCAGAAGTGTTCTCAGAAGTCATAGCGGTAATCTAGCTTAGCTTTCAATTGTCGTGCCGGACAGGCCTTAGCGGTCGAGGTCAGGGTTGACCTCGTGGTGCCCGCGGCGCGGGCGGTTGAGCGCGTTGAATTCCTCGACGTCGAGCTGCGGCCGGTGGGGGAGGAAGTCCTCGTCGATGGTGGTCGGCTTGGATTTGGTGACCTCTGGGGCCTCGTAGGCGAACCCGTCGAGGTCCTCCGCCTCGTTTTCGGCGGCGATGCGCTCGTTCTCGCTGCGCAGCGCGGTCCGGTAGGCGTAGATGACGAACGCCGCGAACAGCGGCCACTGGAGGGCGTAGCCCAGGTTCTGGAAGGTGCCGGAACCGGACTGGAAGCGGGTCCACTGCCAGTAGGCGAGCGCGAAGAAGGCGACCACGAGCACGGCGATGAGGACAATATGCCACCACCGCACTCGGATCCTCTGGCGCTTGCCGGTCTCTTGCGTGCTCACGAGTCCTAGCCTACCCACTGGCCGCGGCGCGCCAAAGTCATTAGTGAGCGAAAACGCCCGCCGCCCCGATTAGAACTCGCCGGAATCAATCCGGTAGTATCATTCGCATTGCGCGCCCGTGGCGGAATTGGCAGACGCGCTAGATTTAGGTTCTAGTGTCCGAAGGACGTGTGAGTTCAAGTCTCACCGGGCGCACCACTGCACAGAAAAATACCGAGGCCATCGCACCAGATGGCCTCGGTATTTTTGCGTCTTATTACTCGACTTCGGTGAATTTCCGGTCCCACGCCGAGCGGATGGGGTTGGCGTCGGCCAGCAGGATATCGAAGCGATCGCCGGCGATTTCGACGATTTCGCTCAGCGCCACGCGGTGTTCTTGGGGCTCGGAGTTGGCCAGGCGGCGCACGCCGGCGTCCAGCACGCGCTCGAAGGTGTCGTTGGTGTCCAGGTAGGCCACAAACGGCATGCCGAAGCGCTCGCGGTAGGCGGCGGCCAGCTGGGTGATCTGCTCGGTCTGGACGTCGTCCAGCTCGCCGAGCCCCAGCGAGCCGCGGTCGGCGGAGATCTCCGCGGCGCCCTCGTCGTCGGCCAGCAGGAGCTCGTCCATGGCGGGGTAGTCGTGGATGAGCTGTTCGCGGCGCTCGACGTCGGCGGTGAGGACGGCGACCTGGATGGCCTCGCGCAGCTGCCCGACGTTGTCGAAGGGGCGGGACTCCCAGGTGGTTTCCAGCGGCCAGGTCTCGTTGTTGAACAGCGGGCGCAGGGTCGCCACGAAGTTGTCGCGGTCCATGGCGTTGAGCTCGTCCAGGGAAACGCCCGTGCCGCCGGTGCGGGCGACGTCCCCGCCGCGGGAGCGGCCGGTGTGGAAGAACAACAGGTTCAGCCCGATGGCGGTGATGGCGCCGATGGACATGCCCGAGGAGACGAAGGTCTGCGACCATTCCGGGAAGACCGCCGCGATGTCCGGCTTGAAGGTCACGAGCATGGCCAGCCCCAGCGCGGTGGTCACGATGACGGCGTTGCGCCCGTCGTTGATATCGGCCTTGGCGATGGTCTGCAGGCCCACCCAGGCGACGTTGGCGAACAGCGCTAACGATGCCCCACCCAGCACCGGCGCCGGGATCGCCGCGACCACGGCCCCGGCCTTGGGCAGCAGGCCCAGCACGATCATGAAGCCCGCGGCGGCCACGGCCACCCAGCGGGATTTCACGCCGGTCAGGCGGACCAGGCCGACGTTCTGGGCGAAGCAGGTGTAGGGGAAGGAGTTCATCACGCCGCCGATGACGGTGGACACGCCGTCGGCGCGCAGCGCGGCCTGGACGTCGGCGCGGCGGATGCGCTTTTTAACGATCTCGCCCGTGGCGAAGACGTCGCCGGTGGTCTCCACCATGGTGATGACCATGACGATCAGCAAGGAGAAGATGGCGACCAGGTCGAACTGCGGCAGGCCGAAATAAAACGGCGTCGTGATGCCGAAGGCGTCGGCCTCGCCTACTTCCGAGAAGCTCGCGTCGCCGGCCAGCAGAGCCACGCCCGTGCCCAGCACCAGGCCCAGCAGCACCGACAGGGTGCCCAGGAAGCCGCGGAAGAAACGCTGGACTAGGACGATGACGGCCAGGGTGCCGAAGCCGTACCAGAGGTCGCGGGCTGCGGGCTGCCCCTCGGCGTAGTTGGTGAAGTCGTTGGCGGACACAGCCAGCAGGGAGGTGCCCATCACGAGCAGGACGGTGCCGGTGACCACCGGCGGGAAGTAGCGGAGGAAGCGGCCGAACAGCGGCGCCATGAAGAAGGTGAACAGGCCCGCGACGATGATGGAGCCGTAGATGACCGGCAGGGAGGCCACCCCGCCCTGCCCGTCGGTGGCGCCCAGCCCGATGGCGATGATCGGCGCGACGGCCGTGGTGGTCACGCCCTGGACGATGGGCAGCCGCACGCCCACGTGCTTGCCGATGCCCACCGACTGGATGATGGTAGCGATACCGCAGGTGAGTAGATCCGCGTTGATGAGGTGGATGGTGGTGGCGGTATCCAGGTTGAGGGAACCCGCGATCAGCAGCGGGACGATGACCGCCCCGGCGTAGAAGGCGAGTACGTGTTGCAGGCCTAGGGCGGCGAGTTTGCCGGGGGCTGGAACTTGGTCGACGGGGTGTGTGCGCTTGGGCTGGGTGCTAGTTTGGGCAGCCACGAAGTCCTCCAGGGTGGGGCGAAGCAAAAAACGGTTGAATTCGTACTCTCTAAGCGTAGAAGGGCGGCGCAGATTTCGGGAAAACCGCAGCAAAACGTTCCGGTTATGACCAGAAAGCTGGCTCCCGCCCGGAGCTTAAACCGGACGGACGTTTTACTTAAAATGCCTGAGCAGCGCACTAGAGTCAGACATCAGACGTGTGGGCTATTGCACACTTTCTGGGTTGGAGTAACCACCTAACAAGCCCCTACACTGGGACTCAACGGGGCTTGCCGCTAGAGAAGCTCAAGACCATCGAAACCCGAGAAAAATACAGGTTACAAGGTGGATTGGGAATTGGGAATGGCGAGCGCGCCCCACGGTATAAGGGAACTTATAGATACAGAAGGGAGTCACCGATAGTGACCACCGCAACCCAAGACCTCAAGTTTGATGCCTGGAAGGGTTTTGAGACCGGCCCATGGACTGAGGGCATCGACGTGCGCGACTTCATCCAGCGCAACTACACCCCCTACGAAGGGGATTCGTCCTTCCTGGCCGGCCCGACCGAAAAGACCAAGCGCACCTTCCAGCACCTGGAAGACAACTACCTGTCCGTCGAGCGCAAGCAGCGCGTCTTCGACGTCGACACCCACACCCCGTCCGACATCGACGCCTTCCCGGCCGGCTACATCTCCGAGGATGACAACGTCATCGTCGGTCTGCAGACCGATACCCCGCTGAAGCGCGCCATGATGCCGTTCGGCGGCTGGCGCATGGTCAAGCAGGCCATCAAGGAAGCGGGCAAGGAAGTGGACCCGGAGGTCGAGAAGATCTTCACCCGCTACCGCAAGACCCACAACGACGGCGTCTTCGACATCTACACCCCGCGCATCCGCGCTGCCCGTTCCTCCCACATCATTACGGGCCTGCCGGACGCCTACGGCCGCGGCCGCATCATCGGCGACTACCGCCGCGTGGCCCTCTACGGTGTCGACTACCTCATCGAGGAAAAGCAGGCTTCCCGAGACTCCGTCGCCGACGCCGGCTTCTCCGAGCACTGGGCTCGCTTCCGTGAGGAGCACTCCGAGCAGATCAAGGCTCTGAAGAAGCTGAAGGTCATGGCCGAGCAGTACGGCTTCGACATCTCCGGCCCGGCTACCACCGCGCAGGAAGCTGTCCAGTGGACCTACTTCGGCTACCTGGGCTCCATCAAGTCCCAGGACGGCGCCGCCATGTCCATCGGCCGCCTGTCCGCGTTCTTCGACTGCTACTTCGAGCGCGACCTGGCCAACGGCACCATCACCGAGGAAGACGCCCAGGAAATCATCGACGCGCTGGTCATGAAGCTGCGCATCGTCCGCTTCCTGCGCACCGAGGACTACGACCAGATCTTCTCCGGCGACCCGTACTGGGCCACCTGGTCCGACGCCGGCTTCGGCGACGACGGTCGCCCGCTGGTCACCAAGACCTCCTTCCGCCTGCTCCAGACCCTGATTAACCTGGGGCCGTCCCCGGAGCCGAACATCACCATCTTCTGGGACCCGAAGCTGCCGGAAGGCTACAAGAAGTTCTGCGCCCACATCTCGATTGAGACCTCGTCCATCCAGTACGAGTCCGACCGCCAGATTCGTGAGCAGTGGGGCGACGACGCCGCCATCGCGTGCTGCGTGTCCCCGATGCGCGTCGGCAAGCAGATGCAGTTCTTCGGCGCCCGCGTCAACGCTGCCAAGGCTCTGCTGTACGCCATCAACGGCGGCCGCGACGAGGTCAGCGGCAAGCAGGTCGTGGAAGGCTACGACGCCATCCAGGGCGACGAGCCGCTGGACTTCGATGAGGTCTGGCAGAAGTACGAGGAGATGCTCGACTGGGTCGTCGGCACCTACGTCGAGGCCCTGAACATCATCCACTACAGCCACGACAAGTACGCCTACGAGTCCATTGAGATGGCTCTGCACGACTCCGATATCGTGCGCTCGATGGGCTGCGGTATCGCCGGCCTGTCGATTGTGGCCGACTCCCTGTCCGCCATCAAGTACGCCAAGGTCACCCCGGTTCGGGATGAGACCGGCCTGATTGTGGACTACAAGACCGAGGGCGATTTCCCAGTCTACGGCAACGACGACGACCGCGCCGACGACATCGCCGCAACCATCGTCCACACCGTGATGGAAAAGATTAAGGCCATCCCGATGTACCGCAACGCCATCCCGACCCAGTCGGTGCTGACCATCACCTCGAACGTGGTCTACGGCAAGGCCACTGGCGCCTTCCCGTCAGGCCACGAGGCCGGCACCCCGTTCGCGCCGGGCGCAAACCCGGAGAACGGCGCCGACAGCCACGGCATGGTCGCTTCCATGCTGTCCGTCGGTAAGCTGGACTACAAGGATGCGTTGGACGGCATCTCGCTGACCAACACCATCACGCCGTCTGGCCTGGGCCGTACCCCGGATGAGCGCATCACCAACCTGGTGGGCGTCCTGGACGCCGGCTTCATCATGGACAAGTAAGACCACCCAAAACCCAATCTCGTAGAAGGAGAAATCATCATGGCAACCCCGACTTTCGACCAGCGTCTCGAGGCAATGAAGTCCCGTCGTGCAGAGCACAACATGGACTCCGGCCTGTACCACGCCAACATCAACGTCCTGGACAAGTCCACTCTGGAGGACGCAGTTGAGCACCCGGAGAAGTACCCGAACCTGACCGTTCGCGTCTCCGGCTACGCCGTCAACTTCGTCAAGCTGACCAAGGAACAGCAGCTGGACGTCATCTCCCGTACCTTCCACCAGGGTTCGTAAAAACCATGGCTGATGGCGTTACTGGTGTTGTTACCCTCCAACCAGAAGAAGGCGAAAAGGTACGCGGCGTCGCCGCGGGCCTGGGTGGGGACAACGAACTCGACCAAATCACCCGCCCCGAGCTCATGGAAGCCCGCCGCACTGGCGACGTCGGCTTGGTGCACTCGTGGGAACTGGTGACCTCGGTCGACGGGCCGGGTACCCGCATGACGATGTTCATGTCCGGTTGCCCGCTCCGCTGCCAGTACTGCCACAATCCTGACACCTTCGAGATGAAGACCGGCTCCCTGGAGAAGGTCGAAGACGTGGTCAAGCGCGTCAAGCGCTACAAGCCCATCTTCGACGCTTCCAATGGCGGGTTGACCATCTCGGGCGGGGAGGCGCTGTTCCAGACGGCGTTCACCCGCCGGGTGCTCAAGGAAGTGCACGATGCCGGCATCCACACCACCATCGATACCTCCGGTTTCCTCGGGGCGCGCGTGCGTGACGAGGACCTGGACAACATCGACCTGGTTCTGCTGGATGTCAAGGCAGGCGATGAGAAGACTTACAAAGAAGTCACGCGGCGTGAGCTGCAGCCGACCATCGACTTCGGTGACCGGCTCGCGGCGGCAAACAAGCCGGTGTGGATCCGCTTTGTGGTCGTCCCCGACCTGACGGATAGCCCGGAAAACGTCCAAAACGTCGCCAATATCGTGGCACGGTGGCCCAACAACGTGGAACGCGTTGAGGTCCTTCCGTTCCATAACATGGGCGCCGACAAGTGGCGTGAGCTGGGTTATCCCTACACACTGGAAGACACTAAGCCCCCGGCTGCAGAGGACGTCGAAGCTATCCGCGACGTCTTCCGAGCCAAAGGCTTCACGGTCTACTAATTCCCTTATAACCCACAAACACCCGCTCGCTAGCTCTCCTAGTTCCTAGGAGGCAGCGGGCGGGTGTTCGGCGTTTTCCGGGCCCTAGGCGGCTATTCCTTGACGTAGCCGACGTTTTCGACCTCGACGCTGCCCAGGGACTTGGCGCCGAAGTTGGCCAGCTTCGGGTTGGTGGCCACCATCTCCGGGCCGTTCATCAGCGGCATGATGCCGAAGCTCGACAGCGCCTCCTTCTCCAGCTCGTTGGCCTTCTGGGTCTGCTCATTCGCGTCCGCGATCTGGCCCAGCTCCTCGATCTTCTTGTCCATCTCCGGGGTGCCGGTGCCGGACTTGTTCAGCTCCGAATCCGAGGCGTAGATCTGGTTGAAGCTGGCCACGCCCAGCGGGGAGGAGGACGCGAAAGCCATCGGGAAGATGTCGAAGTCGTGCTTGGTGACGATCTTGGAGAAGTCCGCCGACGGGCGCTCCTCGATGTCCAGCTTGATGCCGACGTCCGCCAGCATCTTCTGGGTGGCGGAAGCCTCCGCCTTAATTCCCGGATCGTCGCCGGTGAGCACGTAGCGCAGGGCCAGCGGCTGGCCGTCCTTCTCGCGGGTGCCGTCGGCACCCGGGGCCCAGCCGGCATCGTCGAGCAGCTGCTTGGCCTTTTCCGGATCGAAGGAGATGAGCTCGCCGAAGGAATCCTGGTAGCCCTCCTGGGTCTGGTACAGGGTGAACGAGCCCGGCAGGTCCTCCTCGTAGTCCAGGCCGTTGAAGCGGATGGAGGCCAGCTGGTCGCGGTCGATGGCGGTCATGAAGGCCTCGCGCACCTTGATGTCGTCCAGGCCCGGGGCGTCGGAGTTCAGCACTAAGAGTACGTTGGCCGGGCGCATGGCGGCGCGGATCTCGATGTCATCCATGTCCTGGATGGTGGCCAGGCGCTCCTTGGAGGCCACGCTGGTCGCGTCGATCTCGCCGGCCTTGAAAGCGTTGATGGAGGCCTGCGATTCCATCTGGCGGTAGGTGATCTTCTTGATGAAGGGCTTGTCGCCCCACCACTTGTCGTTTTCGGTGAAGGTGACGGTGCCGGCGCCGAAGTCGACGCTGTCGACGGTGTACGGTCCCGCGCCCCACTCCGGGTGGAGCTGGTTGACGTAGGCCTCGTTGAACTTCTCAGCGGTATCGACCTGCGGAGGCAGCAGGGAGGAGAACGTGTCCTGCCACCACGGGTAGGCCTGCTTGAACTTCACGACGACCTGCTTGTCGTTCTCGCCCGGGGTGACGGACTCGATCTTGTCGTAGCCCTCCGTGGAGTGGATGTTGAGCTCGTCCATCTCGCCGTTGTTGAACTTCCAGGTGTGCTCGAAGACCTTCCAGTCAATCTCCGTGCCGTCGTTGTACTTGGCGTCCGGGTTGATGGTGTAGGTCACCTGCGTCTTGCCGTCGACGACCTCTTCTTTCACGTCGGTCAGGTAGTCGGCGTTCGGGACGAATTCGCCCTCGCCGGTGTAGGTGGACAGCTGCGGGTTGTAGTACTCCCAGAAGGTCCGAGTGTAGGCGGTCATGTCTGCATTGAAGGCGTTTTGCTGCTCCGAGAACTCACTGATGCCCAGGGTCAGGTCGTCGCCTTCCTGCAGGTTCTCGCGGTCCTGCAGGTTGTAGGAGCCTTCCAGCTGCAGGTCGACGTCGATGGCGCTCGAGGAGCCGTCCGAGCCGCCCGCGCAGGAAGAAAGAAGCACCGCCGAGGCCGCGAGTGCTAACAGCGTGGTGTAGCGGTTTTTAGAAGACATGGTCAGAGATACCTTTCTGGCAGGGGGTGGAAAAGCTTAGGGGAGTGCTATGGAGTTATTTCTGCTGCGCCGGGCAGCAAACCTGGGGAAATTCTTAGGGCTCTATCGGCTCGTAGACCGTCCTTTTCCGGGTGCGCTCGACCGCCGGGTCAGGCACGGGGATGGCCGAGATGAGCGCCTGGGTATAGGGGTGCTGCGGGTGGTCGAAGACCTCGTCGATGGGGCCGGTTTCTACGAAATCGCCCTTGTACATCACGGCCACCTTGTCCGATAAGTGCCGGACCACGGAGAGGTCGTGGGCGACGAAGACAAACGAGATACCCAGCCGCCGCTTCAGGTCGTGCAAGAGGTTGATGATGCCGGCCTGGATGGACACGTCCAGCGCGGAGACCGGCTCGTCCAGGATCACCACCGACGGGTTGGTGGCCAGCGCCCGGGCCAGGCCGATGCGCTGGCGCTGCCCACCCGAGAAATGCCCGGGGAAGCGGTCGATGTGGTGTGAGGACAGGCCCACCAGCTCGAGCAGCTCGGAGATGCGGGCGTCGACGTCGCCGTCGTAGCCCAGTGACTGCAGCGGCTCGGCGATGACCTCCCGGATGGTCATGCGCGGGTTCAGCGAGCTCATCGGGTCCTGGAAGACCATCTGGATGTCCTTGCGCAGCTCGCGGCGTTGGCGGTCACCCAGCTGGGAGGCGTCGACGCCGCCGACCACCACGCGCGCCCCGTCGGCGGGCTTGAGCTCCATGACCTCCAGCAGGGTGGTGGTCTTGCCGGAGCCGGACTCGCCTACGATGGCCAGGCACTCGCCCTCGTGGACGGTGAAGCTGACCTGGTTGACCGCGTGCACCGTGCCCACGCGGCGCTTGAGAATGGAGCCCTTGATCAGCGGGAATTCCTTGCTGAGGTTCTCGACCTCGAGGGTCGTGCGGCGCTGCTCGAAGGGGGTATCGCCCAGCACGTCCTCGGCAAAGGTCGGCAGGGGGAACAGGCGCTGGCCACCAATCCGCGAGTCGATGATCTCGTCCGCGCGGTGGCAGGCGGCGCGGTGGTGGCTGACCGCCGGGTCCAGACTGGAGGTCATGCCGAGGAGCTCCGGCTCGCTGGCGCGGCAGGCATCGATAGCCACGGGGCAGCGGTCCGCGAAGGGGCACTCGTTCTTGAGCTCAATGAGCTGCGGCGGGGTGCCGGCCACCGGGGTCAGCGGCTCCGACTGGGCGGTATCCGCGCGCGGGGTAGAACCCAGCAGGCCGATGGTGTACGGCATCTTCGGGCTGTTAAAGAGCGTGTCGACGTCGGCGTATTCGACCGGGCGGCCGGCGTACATCACGGCGACGTCGTCGGCGGTGCCGGCCACCACGCCCATGTCGTGGGTGATCATGATGGTCGCCGCGCCGGTTTCCCGCTGCGCGACCTTGAGCACGTCCAGGATCTGCGCCTGGATGGTTACGTCCAGGGCGGTGGTGGGCTCGTCGGCGATGATGAGCTGCGGGTTGTTGGCAATGGCGATGGCGATGACCACGCGCTGGCGCATGCCGCCGGAAAACTCGTGCGGGAACGAGCGCAGGCGCTTGACCGGTTCCGGGATCCCCACCAGGTCGAGCAGCTCGGCGGCTTCCTTCTGCGCGGCCGCGCGCCCGATGGAGCGGTGGGCGGTGATTGCTTCGACCAGCTGGTCGCCGATGCTAAAGACCGGGGTGAGGGCCGACAGCGGATCCTGGAAGATCATCCCGATGCCCTTGCCGCGGATGGCCGACATCTGCTTGTCGGTCTTGCCCAGCAGCTCCTCGCCCTGGAAGCGGACGGAGCCGGTGACCTTGGCGTAGTCGGGCAACAGTCCCATCACGGCCATGGAGGTCACGGACTTGCCGGAGCCGGACTCGCCGACGATGGCCAGGGTGCGCCCGGCCTCGAGGCTAAAGCTGGTCCCGCGCACGGCGTGGACGGTGCCGGCCTCGGAAGGGAAACTGACGTTGAGGTCTTCGACCTCTAACAGGGCGGTCATGCGCGTCCTCCGGAATTCGAGTTGGGGTCGATGGCGTCTCGCAGGCCGTCGGCGATAAAGGCCATGGAGACGGTGAGCAGGGTCAGGGTGGCGGCGGGGAAGTAGAACTGCCAGGGCGCGGCCTCGACGGCGTTGGTACCCACCGCCAGCAGCGTGCCGAGGGAGACGTCCGGCAGTTTCACGCCCAGCCCCAGGAAGGACAGCGCGGTCTCGGAGACGACGGTGGAGACCACGCCCAGCACCAGCTGGATGATGAGCAGCGAGCCGATATTCGGCACGATGTGGCGGACGATGATCTTCGGGCGCGAGACCCCCATGTAGCCGGCGGCGCGCACGTAGTCGTTTTCCCGCACGCTCAGCGCCATGGCCCAGATGACGCGCGCGGCGTACATCCAGCCGAAGGCGATGAGCACGATGATGAGCATCTTCCAGTCGCCGCCGGAGTCGGAGACGACAAGGGCGATGAGCAGGAAGGTCGGGATGGCCAGCAGGAAGTGGATAACCGCCAGGATGATCTTTTCGGTCCAGCCGCCGTAGATGGCCGCGCCGGCGCCGATGATCGCCGACAGGATGGAGGTGGCGATCGAGACGGTCAGCGCGATGACCAGCGATCGGCCCAGGCCGTGGACGACCTGCGCGAAAAGATCGTTGCCGGAGTTGGTGGTGCCGAACCAGTGCTCCGGCGACGGCGGGGCGGACAGGGCCAAAAAGTCCGGCTCGTCGAAGGCCCACGGCGTCAGATAGCTGCCGAAGAGGGAGACGGCGATAAGCCCCAGGAAGATGATGAAGCCGACGGTGGCCATCTTGTTGCGGAAGAACCGGCGGGTGTACAGCTTGAGCTTGTTCGTGCCGCGGATGGTGGTCTCGTCGGCGGTGTAGAGCTTGCGCTGCGACTCGTCGGCGTCGACGCCGGCCGCGGTGGCGGACAGGGCGCTGGGCTCGGTGGCCATGCTGAAGTCGGCGGTCGCGGTGTGCGGGCGGATGCCCAGGTTGTCCGCGGCCGAGTCGATGGCCAGGTCGTTGCGGAGGTGGGGCGTGGCGCGCCGGGCGGTCGCGCGCGGCTGGGTGGATTTGTTGCTCTTAGACATTTAGCTCACCCTTACCCGGGGATCGAGGATGACGACGATGAGATCGGCCAGGATGGCCGAGACCGCAATCATGACGGCGCCGAAGGCGGCCACCGCCGTGGTGCCGTGGATGTCGTTGCGGGAGATGGTCTGGATGAAGTACTGGCCCATGCCGTTCCAGGCGAAGATGGTCTCCGTCATGATGGCGCCGGTAAAAATGCCCGGCACGGAGAAGGCCACCGACGTAGCGACGGGGATGATGGAGGTCCGCAGCGCGTGCTTGCGGATGGCCTGGGTGCGGGTCAGCCCCTTCGCCCGGGCGGTGCGCACGTAGTCGGCGGACAGGTTATCCAGCAGCAGCGTGCGCTGCATCATGTGATAGCCGGCGTAGCTGATAATGACCAGCGAAATGGTAGGTAGGACCAAGTGCTGGGCGGTGTCGATGAGCTTGGGGAAAAACCCTTCCACCCCGGGCGAGCCGGCGCCGCTGACGTAGACGATGCGCTGCCCGGTCACCCGGTTGAGCCACAGGCCGACGGAGACGACGACCAGGGAGGCGACGACCACGTGGACGTTCATGGTGACAATCGACATGCCCTGCCAGAAGCGGTCGGCGAACTTGTACTGGCGGGAGGCGGTGTAAACACCCAAGCCCACGCCGAGGACGATGGAGATGATGGTGGCCAGCAGCAACAGCTGGGCGGAGACCAGCGCGCGCCGGGAGACTTCCTCGGTGACTTCCACCCCGAGCGGGGAAGCGCCCCAGTCCCAGCGCAGCACCACGCCAGTGAGCCAGGTCCACCAGCGCTCCAGCAGCGGGGTCTCTGGGTCCAGGTTGAGCGGCTGCAGGATGTGGCTGATTTGTTCTTGGCTCAGTGGTGGGCGCCGCCCGGCGTAGTTGGAGCGCGGATCCAAAAAGACTGACGCCAACAGGTAGGCGATGTTGGTGGCCAGGAAGATCACGATTAACCAACTGGCGGTCTTTTTGATGATGTATTTGACCATCGCGGTTTCCTTGGGTGTGGGAACGTACTTGGGTTGAGTGATCCAGTATCGAAGTTCGTCCGAATGTGGTGTGGATCACTAACTGTGACGTCGACAATAGCGGGCGTGAGAAACGAGCGGGGCAAAAATGAGAAAAAATCCTCCGGAAAGTTGTGCGGGCGTACCCCCATACGGGGAGGGCGGGGCCTAAGGCCGGTCACGATCCCACATCCGGGGTTCCGGGGCCGTGCCCGCAGTTCGGGCTGGGTGGGACCCTCGCGCATCGGCGGCGAATGTGTCAGACTAAGAGCTGACCGGTGCAATAGAATTCCCCGAAAACAGAAAGGCCGCGCGTGAGTACGCTTCTCGTCATTGGCATCATCGTCCTCATCGTCATTTTGACGTTGTTCGACGGATACTTCATTGTCCGCACCAAGGAGGCCGCCATCATGGAGCGGCTGGGCAAGTACCAGGGAGTGGCCCACGCGGGGCTGCACTTCAAGATCCCCTTCGTCGACCGGGTGCGCGAAAAGATTAACCTGCAGGTCCGCCAGCTCGACGTGATGGTGGAGACCAAGACCAAGGACAACGTCTTCGTCCAGATCCCCGTGGCGGTCCAGTACCAGGTCGTCCAGGGCCGCGAGCGCGAGGCCTACTACACCCTGTCCAGCCCCGACCAGCAGATCGTGGCCTACGTCCAGGACAACGTTCGTTCCTCCGTGGCGAACATGAACCTGGATGACTCCTTCTCCTCCAAGGACACCATCGCCCAGAACGTGGCCGAGTCCCTGCGCGACAACATGGCGGCCTACGGCTGGCACTTCGTCAACACCCTGGTCACCGACATCCGCCCGGACGAGCGCGTGCGCGAATCCATGAACTCCATCAACGCCGCCCAGCGCGAGCGGGAGGCCGCCGTGGCCCAGGCCGAGGCCGAAAAGATCCGAGTGGTCAAGGAGGCCGAGGGCGCGGCCGAGGCCCGCAAGCTGCAGGGCCGCGGCGTCGCCGACCAGCGCAAGGAGATCGTGGAGGGCATCGCCGCCCAGTACGAGATGCTGCGCAAGGCCGGCGTCGAGGAATCCCCCGAGGCCCTCATGCTGGTCTCCCAGTACCTGGACGCCATGGTGGACGTTTCCTCCAACGGCAACGCCTCCGTGCTCTACATGCCGTCCAACCCGTCCGGCATGGGGGATCTCTTCGAGGGCATGCGCGACGTGCTGATGAGCAACCACGCCCTGGACAGCCTGGACAAGTCCTCTAAGTCCTCGTCCAGCCAGCGCCCGCGCACCCGCAGCAACCCGGAGCGGGAGACCGGCTCCAGCAGCTCCAGCTCCAGCCCCGCCAGCCCGGCCGCCAACCCCAGCCTGCCGAGCGCTAGCGACGTGCGCGGCCAGGCCGCCGACTGGGCCAACGAGAACGGCATCCATTCCGCCCGCGACGCCTTCCAGGCCCTGCGCGACAAGCACGGGGAGTGGCGCAACAACGACTAGTGAGTTTGTTTTTCCGGCGCGCCGGAATCTCCACTAGCCTTAGGTGAGCACCAACCTGGACAAGGAGCAGCTCACCGTGAATCCTCGTGAACCTTTCGCCCTGTCCTTTTCGGGACAGGGTTTTTCTTGGGCCGACTCGCTGCGCGGCGCCGACCGTGAACTGCACGCCACGGTGGACAAGGCCGCGCAGCTGTTGGAGCCGCTTGCCGCCGAGCTGGCCGGCCGGCGCCCCCGCGGCTTCCGCCCCTTCGACTGGGCGCAACAGCCGCCGGCCTGGGATCTCAGCGCCCCCGAGGTATCCGTGCCCGGCATCTTCCTGGCCCAGCTGAACCTGCTCGACGCCCTGGCCGCCCAGGGGCTAGTGGCTAGCGATGCCGTCGCCGCCGCCGGCCACTCCCAAGGCCGGCTGGCCGAATTCGTGCTCGACGGGGAGGCTGGCCGCGCGGAGATGCTGGCGATTGCCCAGCTCATCGGCGCGGCGATGACGCACACGGCGCGGCGCTACGGGCTGGTCCGCGATAACGACGCCGCCCCCATGGTCGCCGTCGCCGCAGACCCGCAGGACATCGCCGCGGCCATCCGGGACACCGGCGCGGACACGGTCATCGGCCTGCACAACAGCGCCCAGGATGCCGTCCTGTCCGGCCCGCCCGCCGACAACCTTGCCGTCGCCCGCGCCCTGGGGGTGGAGGCGCAGCCGCTCAAGGTGGCCGCGGCCTTCCACCACCCGCGCATGGGCGAGGCCGTCGACCAGGTCGTGGACTGGGCCCAGCAGGTGGGCCTAGACGCGGCCGTCGCGGAGCGGGCCGCCCGCGCGGTGCTCACCGACGTCATCGACTGGCCGGCGCAGGTCGACCGCCTCGCCGCCGCCGGCGCGCGGTGGATCCTGGAGGTCGGCCCGGAAGAAGGCGTGCGACCCCTGACCGAGAAGATCGTGGAGGGCCGCGGCATCGGGGTGCTCGCGGTCGGCACCGCGACCGGGCAGGCCCGGCTTATTGATCCCGGCCACCAGCTGGCCCCGCCCCGCCCGTACAGCGATTTTGCCCCGCGCACCACGGCCGACGGCGAGCTGGTGACCCGCTTTACCAGCCTGACCGGCTACCAGGCCGTGCTACTGGCCGGCATGACGCCCACCACGGTGGACCCGGCCATCGTGGCGGCCGCGGCCAACGCCGGGTACTGGGCCGAGCTCGCCGGCGGCGGGCAGGCCACGGACCAGCTGCTCGAAGACAACCTCGACTACCTGCGCGAGCACCTCGCCCCGGGCGTGAACGCGCAGTTCAACGCGCTCTACCTCAACCCCCGCCAGTGGCGTCGCCAGGTGGCCGGCCAGCGGCAGGTACCCGCCGCGCGGGCGAACGGGGCGCCGATCAACGGCATCGTGTGCTCGGCCGGCATCCCGCCGCTGGACGAGGCGGTGGAGATCTACCGGAGCCTGCGGGTGGGCAATATCCCCTGGGTGGCTTTCAAGCCCGGCGCGGTGCACCACGTCGATAAGGTGCTGGAGATCGCGCGCGAGGTGGCACCCGCCCCCGTCATCATGCAGCTGGAGGGCGGCCTGGCCGGCGGGCACCACTCCTGGGAGGACCTGGACGAGCTGCTACTGGCCACCTACGCGCGCATCCGCGCCGCGGAGAACGTCTACCTGGCCGTCGGCGGCGGCATCGGCACGCCGGAGCGCGGCGCGGAGTACCTGACCGGCGCCTGGGCGCGCGCCTACGGCCGCCCGGACATGCCCGTCGATGCCATCCTGGTCGGCACCGCCGCCATGGCCACGCGGGAGGCGACCACCTCCCCGGCCGTCAAGCGCGCCCTCGTCGCCGCCTCCGGCACAGACGGCTTCATCGCGGCCGGCACCGCCCGCGCCGGCATGTCCTCGGGCCGCTCGCAGCTGGGCGCCGACATCCACGAGGTGGATAATTCCTTCGCCCAGGCCGGCCGGCTGCTGGACGCCGTGGCCGGCGACGCCGATGCCGTGCGCGCCCGCCGCGCCGAAATCATCAGCGCCCTGGATGCCACCTGCAAGCCATATTTCGGCGACCTGACCAGCCTGACCTACCGGCGCTGGCTGGAGCGCTACCTCGAGCTGTCCCACTGCGGCGGGTGGGTCGATGACTCCTGGCGCGCCCGGTTCGCGCAGATGCTCCTGCGCGCCGAGGCCCGCCTGCACCCCGCTGACCACGGCGAGTTCGCCTCCCAGCTGCCCGCCGGCGAGCTGGACGCGGGAAACCTGGCCGACCTGCTGGCCAGCTACCCGCAGGCCGGCACCCAGCACCTGTGCGCCACCGATGCCGCCTGGTTCATCGATCTCCTCAAAGGCCCCGGCAAGCCCGCCAACTTCGTGCCGGTCATCGACGAGGACGTGCGCTGGTGGTGGCGCACGGACTCGCTCTGGCAGGCCCACGATGCCCGCTACCCGGCCGACGCCGTCTCCATCATCCCCTCGCCGCGCTCCGTGGCCGGGATTGATCGCGTCGACGAGCCCGTCGCCGAGCTGCTGGGCCGGTTCGTGGCCGCCGCGGCCGCCCGCGCGGAGTCCACCGGGCCCGCGGCGAGCGATCGCGAGCGGATCCTGTCCGCGCCGGCCTGGGAATGGGCCGGCCACCCGGTTCCCAACCCGGCGCGCCGGCTGGGCCTGGAAGAAGACGCGGATGGGGCATACCGCGTGCCCGGCCTGGGCGTGACGGTGGCGCTGCCTCAGGCGGCGACCGTGCCCGTCGTGGGCGCGGATTCGGCGTACCAGGCCATGCGGGAGCTGGCGCGCCGGGCCGCCGGCGGGCAGCTGCCGGAGGTCGTTGGCGGGGCGGCGGCGTGGTCGACGACGCTGAACTGCGCGGACTACCAGACCGTCACCGCGGGCTACCTGGCGGGCGCGTCCGGCCTGGCCGCCGACGCGCTGGTGGGGCCGGCCTGGCCGGCCATCTTCGCGGTCATCGCGGACACCGACGCCGTCGAGGGCCTGCTCCGTCTGGTCCACCTGGAGCACGCGGTGCGCCTGCGCTCCGAGCTGCCGCAGCACGGCGCCTCGGTCAGCGTGAAGGCCCACCTTGCGCATGATTTTGCCACCGCGCGGGGGCGGGTGCTGGAGGTGGAAGTCGGCATCGTGAGCGGGCACCAGCACCTGGCAACGCTGACCGAGCGCTTTCTGATCTCCGGTGCGGCCGGAGCCGAAACGCTGCCGGCACTGGACGTCACGGACCCGGCCGCGCGCCCGACCCCGCGGCTTAGCCGCGGCCAGGCCCAGGTGGTCGCGCCGGATAGCATGCGGCCTTTCGCCCAGGTCACCGGCGACTTCAACCCCATCCACACCGACGAGGACCTGGCGCGGGCGACCGGCCTGGCCCAGGGCCCGATAGTCCACGGCATGTGGACCTCCGCGCTGGCGCAGCTGGCCGCCGGCGAGAACATCGTGGGCTGGCACGCGCGCCTGCTGGCCCCGGTCCTGCCGGGGCAGACCGTCGAGTTTTCCACCGCGCGGACCGGGCAGGCCGCCGGCGGGGAAGTGCGCACCGTGACCGCCACGGTGGGCGGCGTCCCCGTGCTGGAGGCGACCGCCCAGCTGGCCGCGCCGGTGACGTGGTACGCCTTCCCCGGTCAGGGCATCCAGTCGCCCGGCATGGGGATGGCAGCCTACGCCGCCTCCCCAGCCGCGCGCGCCGTCTGGGACCGCGCCGACGCCCACACCCGGCAGGCGCTGGGCTTTTCCATCCTGGACATCGTGCGCCGCAACCCGCCCGAGGTGCAGGTGGCCGGCGAAAGCTTTTCCCACCCCGACGGCGTGCTGTACCTGACCCAGTTCACCCAGGTGGCCATGGCCACGCTGGGCTGCGCGCAGGTCGCCCAGCTGCGCGAGGCCGGGGTGCTGGAAGAGCACGCCTTCTTCGCGGGGCACTCGGTGGGCGAGTACAACGCGCTGGCCGCCTTTGCGGACGTGCTCTCGGTGGAGGCGGTCATCGAGATCGTCTACCAGCGTGGGCTGACCATGCACCGCCTGGTCCCGCGGGACGGCGACGGCAACTCCAACTACGGGCTGGCCGCGCTGCGCCCGCACAAGATGGGAATGTCGGACGCGGACGTTTTCGACTACGTCAGCCAGCTGTCGGCGATTACGGGCGAATTCCTGGAGATCGTCAACTACAACGTCAAGGGCAAGCAGTACGCTGTCGCCGGAACGCGCGCCGGGCTGCGCGCCCTGGAAGCCGATGCCGCCTCCCGCGGCGAGCGCGCCTTCGTCCTCATCCCCGGCGTGGACGTACCCTTCCACTCCTCCCGCCTGCGCGGCGGGGTGGACGATTTTCGCCGGCACCTGGACCAGCTCATCCCGGCAGACATCGACCTGGACCGGCTGATTGGCCGCTACCTCCCCAACCTGGTGGCCCGCCCCTTCGACCTGGGCGAGGAGTTCATCCAGGCCATGGAGGAGGTCGTGGACTCGCCGTGGCTGACCGCGGCCCGCACGCAGCCGGCCCAGCAGCGCGGCCGCACCCTTCTGGTGGAGCTTTTGGCCTGGCAGTTCGCCTCCCCGGTGCGCTGGATCGAGACCCAGGATTTGGCGCTGGGGCCGCTGGGAGTTGAGCGCTTTGTCGAAATCGGCGTGGCCAGCGCGCCCACCCTGGCCAATATGCTGCGCCAGCACCCGGGCGCGGCGCGCGTGGAGGTTCTCAACGCCGAGCGCGACCAGGCCGTCGTCTTCGCTACCGATGCCGACCCCGAGCCCGCACCGGAACCGGAGCCGGAACCAGAACCGGAGCCCGAGACGGAGCCGGTAGCCGCGCCCGCGCCCGCGCCAGAGCAGCCGGCCGCCACAGACACTCCGGCGGATAAGCCCCTGCTGGCCAGCGATGCCCTCCGCCTGCTGGTGGCCGCCTGGACCAAGGTGCGCCTCGATCAGCTGCGGCCGGCGGACACCATCGAGTCCCTGGTGGAGGGCCAGTCGTCCAGGCGCAACCAGCTGCTGCTGGATATCTCGACCGAGCTGGGGATTGCCGCCATCGATGGCGCTGCCGACCTCGACCTGGCCAGCCTGGGCGAGCTAGTCGACCGGCAGGCCCGCGGCTACCGGGCCTTCGGGCCGGTGCTCCAGCCGCAGGTGGAGGCCTGCCTGCGTGATCTCACCGGCCCGGCCGCGCAGCCGACCTCGTATGTTTCCGAACGCGTGCGCGGCCGCTGGGGCTTGGGTCCCGGTTGGCTGGACCGCGTGCTCGCCCACCTGGTCGATGGCACCCGCCCCGGGGCCTCCCTGCGTGGCGGCGAGCTAGCCAGCCTGCCCGCCGGCCTCGATGAGGCTATCGATGCCGCCGCCCACGCCGCAGGAATCACCACCCCGCTGCCGGAACCGGCCGCGGCCGCGGCTGCCACCGCTGACCCGGCCGCCGTGGCCGAGCTCACCGATGCCTTAACCGCCAACGCCTGCGACCTCGTCGAGCGGCTGGATCCGGAGGCAGCCAGCGCGGAGGGTCAGGATGATGGTGCCGGCGCGGGAGGCGAAAACGCGCGCGAACTCGCCCAAGCCGTCGACCGCGAGCTGGGCGCGGGCTGGGCCGACTTCGTGCGCCCGGCCTTCGACCCGGCGCGGGCGGTCCTGCTCGACGACCGCTGGGCCTCGGCGCGCGAGGACGCCGCCCAGGGC
>NZ_JBPPVW010000026.1:0-20800 GCF_053546955.1 Corynebacterium sp. 32222D000AT
ATGCAATATCGAAATCAGACCCTTGAAGCCCTAACCGCCTAGAATTAAAACCAGTCCAACTTTCGGGGGCCAGTTCAGAGGCCCCGGGGCTTAGCGCGCGCTAGGCGGAGAAGGCGAAGTGGTTCCTTAAGCCTTCAGGCCGTCGATTACCTGGTTGTACTTGTCGACCGGGCGCATGACGGAGGTGGTCTTGGCCTCGTCCGGCAGGTAGTAGCCGCCCAGATCCGCCGGGGAGCCCTGAACGTCCAGCAGGGCCTGAGCGATCTCGTCGGCCTGCTCGTTGAGCTCCTTGGCGACGGCGGCGAACTTCTCGGCCAGCTCGGAGTCGTCGGATTGGTTAGCCAGCTCGTCGGCCCAGAAGGCGGCCAGGAAGAAGTGGGAGCCGCGGTTGTCGATCTCGCCGACCTTGCGGGACGGGGACTTGCCCTCGTTCAGCAGGCGCTCGGTGGCGCGGTCCAGGGCGGCGGCCAGCACACCGGCCTTCTCGTTGCCGTTGGACTGCTGCTCGTGGCGGAAGGACTCGGCCAGGGCCAGGAACTCGCCCAGGGAGTCCCAACGCAGGTGGTTTTCTTCCTCGACCTGCTGGACGTGCTTCGGGGCGGAGCCGCCTGCACCGGTCTCGAAGAGGCCACCGCCGGCCATCAGCGGGACGACGGAGAGCATCTTGGCGGAGGTGCCCAGCTCCAGGATCGGGAAGAGGTCGGTGTTGTAGTCACGCAGGACGTTACCGGTCACGGAGATGGTGTCCTCGCCGCGGCGGATGCGCTCCACGGAGGTCTTGGTGGCGGCCACCGGATCCATGATCTCGATGTCCAGGCCCTCGGTGTCGTGGTCGCCCAGGTACTTCTCCACCAGGGAGATCAGGTTGGCGTCGTGGCCGCGCTCCGGGTCCAGCCAGAAGATGGTCTTCATGCCGGACAGGCGGGCGCGGTTGACGGCCAGCTTGACCCAGTCCTGGATCGGGGCGTCCTTGGTCTGGCAGGCGCGCCAGATGTCACCGGCCTCGACGTCGTGGGAGATCAGGACGTCGCCGGCGGTGTTGAGGACCTCGATCTTGCCGTCGGCCGGGGACTTGAAGGTCTTGTTGTGGGAGCCGTACTCCTCCGCCTTCTGGGCCATCAGGCCGACGTTCGGGACGGTGCCCATGGTGGTCGGGTCGAAGGCGCCGTTGGCCTTGCAGTCCTCGATGACCGCCTGGTAGACGCCGGCGTAGGAGGAATCCGGGATGACGGCCAGGGTGTCCTGCTCCTCATCGTTCTTGTTCCACATGTGGCCGGAGGTGCGGATCATGGCCGGCATGGAGGCGTCGATGATGACGTCGGAGGGCACGTGCAGGTTGGAAATGCCCTTGTGGGAGTTGACCATGGCCAGGTCCGGGCCGGCCTCGTAGGCGGCGTCGAAAGCGGCCTTGATCTCTGCGCCGTTGTCCAGCTTCTCCAGGCCGTCGTAGATGGCGCCCAGGCCGTTCTCACCGTTCAGGCCGGCGGCCAGCAGCTCCTCGCCGTACTTGTCGTAGACGTCGGCGAAGAAGGCGCGCACGACGTGGCCGAAGATGATGGGGTCGGAGACCTTCATCATGGTGGCCTTCAGGTGCGCGGAGAACAGAACGCCCTCTTCCTTGGCGCGCGCGACCTGGGCGCGCAGGAACTCGTCCAGGGCCTTGGCGGACATGAAGGTACCGTCGATGACCTCCTTGTCCTGGACCTTCAGGCCGTCCAGCAGGACGGTCTCGGTGCCATCCGCGGCGGTGTGCTTGATGGTCAGGGAGTCCTCGCCGTCGATGATGACCGACTTCTCGTTGTGGCGGAAGTCGCCGTCGGACATGGTGGCGACGTTGGTCTTGGAATCAGCGGACCATTCGCCCATGCGGTGCGGGTGCTTCTTGACGAAGTTCTTCACGGCCTCCGGCGCGCGGCGGTCGGAGTTGCCCTCGCGCAGCACCGGGTTCACGGCGGAGCCCTTGACGGAGTCGTAGCGGGCCGCGATGTCCTTTTCCTCGTCGGTGGACGGGTTGTCCGGGTAGTCCGGCAGGTTGTAGCCGGCGGCCTGCAGCTCCGCGATGGCCTTCTTCAGCTGGACCAGGGAGGCGGAGATGTTCGGCAGCTTGATGATGTTGGCTTCCGGGCGCTTGGCCAGGGCGCCGAGCTGGGCCAGGGCGTCGTCCTGCTTCTGCTCGTCGGTCAGGCGCTCCGGGAACTGGGCGACAATGCGGCCAGCCAGGGAGATATCCGCGGTCTCGACGTCGATCCCGGCGGTGGAGGCAAAGGCCTCGACGACCGGCTTGAACGAGTAGGTCGCCAGCAGCGGCGCTTCGTCGGTGCGAGTCCACATGATTTTAGCCAAGGTAAGTATCTCCTCTTGCGTAGTGTCGATTAACTAAAGTACAGCTTGGACCAGTTTACCCCGCCCCAGCGCCGAATTCTATGGATTTTTAGGAACCCGCCCGGCCCAGGCGCCAGTACCCCATAAAAGACACCTGCCGGCGGTCGATGCCGCATTCCTTCACCAAGTAGCGCCGCATGCCGGTCACCACGCCCGATTCCCCGGCGATCCAGTAATAATCGCTTAACGCCGGACCCGCGGGCGGGAGGGTCTCGCCCGATGACGAAAATTGGGGGGTCTCCCACACCAGGGTGGCGCCCCCGTCGGAATCAGTGGCGTCGCAATCTTCTCCCGCGTCAGCCGGCCTATTGGCCCCGGTAGTCTTTTCTGCCGTTTCTGCCTTTTGTTCCTTTTGTTCCGCAGTCTTTCCTGACCCTGCGGCGGCCGACTGCCGCAGGGCGTCGGTGAGCAGGCTCCCGCGCGGGGCGTTTTCCCGGACCAGCCACGTCAGCTTCACCCGGTCGGGCAGCGCGATGTCGCGGGACTGGGCCTCGGCATCGGCGGCGGAGGGCACTTCGAGGAAGGCGTGGCCGGCCAGGCCGGTGGGCCACTCGTCGAGGATGCGGGCGATGGCGGGCAGGGCGGTCTCGTCGCCGAAGAGCAAGGCGCGCTCGCTGTTGTCGGGCCGGAATTCGATGCCGGCCCCGGTGGAATCATCCGCCGTCGGCCCTATCAGCCACAGCTTATCGCCGGGCTGGCAGGACGCGGCCCACGCGGAGGCGGGGCCGGGGTTGGCGCCGGAGTGCAGGGCGAAGTCAATATCGACCTCGTCGCCGCGGCGGGCGCGAATGGAATAGGTGCGCATGTCTCCGCGCACGCGGGGATCGAGGCCGCGCCAGGTAGCGAACCAATCAGCCGTGCCCGCGAAACCGGTCAGCGGCTCGGGGCCGGGGATGATGAGCTTGATGCGCAGATCCCGGATCGGACCGGCCGGGCCCATGTCCGCCAGGCCGGACAAGGTCACGCGCTGGAAATTGGGGCTAATACGCTGGCTGGCCCGGACCCGGGCGAGGAAAGGCAGAAATGGCATGGGGTAGACCTCTAAGAATCTCGATGGAGTAGGCGGTGTAGGGCTAGTGCTCTTTATGCTCTTTAACGCGGTTGCTCTTTGGTGGGGTGCTCTGGGACGTGGTGCCGGCCCATGGGCATTACGGCCGGGGTACCGGAGACCGGGTCGGTGATGACCTGGCAGCCGATGCCGAAGACGTGTCGGACGGCCTCGGGGGTAATGACCTCCGCGGGCGCGCCGTGGGCGTAGATTTCGTCGTCGGAGACCGCGACCAGCTCGTCCGAGTAGCGGGCGGCGAGGTTGAGGTCGTGGAGGACCATGACGATAGTGGTCCCGTTGTCCCGGTTGAGGTCGGTGAGCAGGTCGAGGACCTCGAGCTGGTGCTTGACGTCAAGGTAGGTGGTCGGCTCGTCCAGCAGGAGAACGTCGGTGCGCTGCGCCAGGGCCATGGCGATCCAGACGCGCTGGCGCTGCCCGCCGGAAAGCTCGTCGACGGCGCGCTCGGCCAGCTCGGCGGTGCCGGTGGCCTCCAGGGACTCGGCGACTATCCGGTAGTCCTCCTGCGACCAGCGGCCGAGCAGCCCCTGGTGCGGGGTGCGTCCGCGGCCCACGAGATCGGCCACGACGATCCCGTCCGGGGCGACCGGCGACTGCGGCAGTAGGCCCAGCTGCCGGGCCAGCTGCTTGGTGGGCAGGGAGTTGATGTCGTAACCGTCCAGGTAAACCTGACCGGAGGTCGGCGCCAGTAGCCGGGACAGGCAGCGCAACAGGGTGGACTTGCCGCAGCCGTTGGGGCCGACGATGGAGGTAATCGCGCCGGGGGTGAGCTTGACCTCGAGGCCGTCTAAGACGGTGCCGTGCCCGTAATCGAGGCGGAGGTCGCGGGCGTGTAATTGACCGGTCATGACTTTCCTAACGCAGGGATCGGTTTAGCGATGGGATCGGATAAGAACGAGGATTAAGAAGGGCGCGCCCAGCACGCCGGTGATAACCCCCACGGGGTAGCGGGTACCGAAGAAAAGCTGGCCCGCTAGGTCCGCGGCCAACACCAGCACCGCGCCGACGAGGGCGGCGGGAGCCAGCACGGGGAAGCCGCGCGGGACCAGCCAGCTGGCGATGGGACCGGACATGAAGGCCAGGAAAGCGATGGGTCCGGTGGCCGCGGTGGCCACGGAAACCAGCGTGACCGCGCCCAGGATGAGCAGCCCGCGGGAGAGGTTGACGCGCAGGCCAAAACCAATGGCCAGCTCGTCGTTTAAGCTCAGTAGGTTGAGCACGTGGGACAGCACCAGCATGCCGGGTGCGACGATGGCGACCACGACCAGCAGGGGCAGGCCGCGTTCCCAGCTCATGTTGTTGAGGGAGCCGGTAATCCAGCGGGTGGCGGTGTTCAGATCCCGCGCGGCGGCTTGGGACAGCGCGTAGTTGACCCAGGCCTGGAGGAGGGCGGCAAAGCCGATGCCGATGAGGATGAGACGCGTGCCCGAAAAACCCGACTTCAGGCTGGTGAGGTAGATGATGAGCGCGACCACCAGCGAGGCCACCAGCGCGATGGCGGAGGTGGCCGTCTGGGACAGGTGGAGGAAGGTGATAGCGGTGACCCCGGCAGCCGAGGCCCCGGCGGAGATGCCAATGATGTCCGGGGAGGCCAGCTGGTTGCGCAGCAGGGTCTGGAAGGTGGCGCCGCCGATGCCGAAGGCGACCCCCGCCGCGACCGCCGCGGTAGCCCGCGGCAGGCGCAGGTCACCGACCGTGAAGGAAGCGCCCGGGACCGTCTGCCCGCGCAGGACGCGCAGGATCTCCCCGGCCGAGTAGGTGGTCTCACCCACCATGAGGGTTATCCACCACAGCGCCAGCACGGCGATGCCCAGTAATACCAGGGTCACGGCGTAGCGGGCGCGGCGGCGGTTGCGCTGGGCGCGCAGCCGGTCGGCGCTGAGCGCGGGGTAAGAAAGCTTGGTCACGCGAGCTCATGCACCTTGACTTGGCGGACAATCCAGATGAACAGCGGGGCGCCAATGAGCGGGGTGATGATGCCGACGGCGAGTTCCTCGGGGCGGATGACAAGCCGCCCCACGGTATCGGCCACCGTCAGCAACACCCCTCCCGCTAGGGCCGTCGCGGGAACTAGCCAGCGGTTGTCGGGGCCCATGAGCAACCGCATAACGTGCGGGACGATGAGGCCGACGAAGCTGACGGGCCCGGCTAGGGCCGTGGCGGTGCCGCACAGGACGACGACGCCGACGGTAGCCAGCAGGCGGGTGCGCAGCACCTTGACGCCGAGCCCCGTGGCCACGTCGTCGCCGAGGGCCAAGGCGTTGAGCCCGCCCGTGTGCATCACGACGATCAGCAGGCCCAGCACCAGCAGCGGGGCCGCTATTCCGAGCAGGTCCCACTGGGCGCCGCCCACGGAACCGATCTGCCAGAAGCGGAAGCGGTCCATGACGTCGGTGCGCGGCAGCAGGATGGCGCTGACCAGCCCGGAGCAGGCTGCCGCGGTGGCCGCCCCGGCCAGGGCGAGTTTGAGTGGGGTGGCCCCACCGCGCCCCAAAGAGCCGACCACGTAGACGAAGACGGCCGCGGCAAAAGCGCCCACGATGGCCACCACCATGGTGCCGAGCGCGCTCGCCAGCCCGCCGAAGGCGATGCCGATGACGACGGCCAAGGACGCGCCGGACAAAACCCCGAAGATTCCCGGATCGGCCAGGGGATTGCGGGTGACGGCCTGCAAGGTGGTGCCGCTGACGGCAAGGGCCGCTCCCACCACTAGCGCCATGACGGTCCGCGGGAGGCGGGTATAAGCCACCGCCTGCTCCGGGGTGGCAGACAGGCCGCGGAGGGCGTCTAGGGCGTCGGCGACGCCGATGGAGCGGGCCCCGAACATGACGGAGCTGACCGCCGCCGCGACGGCGGCGAGGATAAGCAGGGCGACAACAGCGGAGTTTTTAATCTTCAACGGCGTCGTTCAGAATTCGGAAGTAGTCGTCGATGGTCGGCGGCAGGGCCAGCGGGGACTCGTTAGCGGCCGCCCCCAGCGGGCCGTCGGGCAGCAGGGCGATGCGGCCGTCGCGGACGGCCGGGATCTTCGACAGCAGCGGGTCCTTCTGCATGTCCTCGATGGCCTTAGCATCCTCGTCCGCATTGCCGGAGGAGTAGGCAATGAGGAAGCCGACGTCCGCGAACTGCTCGGGGTTTTCGGCCGAGACTTCCTCCCAGAAGCTTTCGGCGTTTTCCGAGTGATCCTTGACGATCTGCGGGGCCTCGAAACCGTGGTCTGTGAGGAAGCCCATGCGGGTATCCCCAGTGGTGTAGAAGCCGATCTTCGACTTGTCCGCCGCGCCCCCGAAGGCGGTGAACAGCGGCTTGGTCCCCTTCAGCTTCGGGTACTTCTCGAGCGCGGCGTCCACCTGCGACTCCAGATCCTCCAGGAGCTCGCGGCCTTGGTCGGGTTTGCCCAGCGCCTGGGAATTTAGAGTGACCATGTCCTCCAGCGAGGTCGCCCAGGGAATGTCGGGGTAGGCGACCACCGGGGCGATTTTGGACAGGGTGTCGTAGTCCTCCCGGGTCAGGCCGGAGTAGGCGGCCAGGATGACGTCCGGCTGGGTGTCCGCAACCTGCTCGAAGGGGATGCCGTCGGTCTCGTCGAAGAGCGCGGGCTGCTCGCCGCCGAGCTCGTCGATCTTGTCCTTGACCCAGGGCATCATGCCGTCGTTGTCGTCGTCGCCCCAGGTGACCTTCGCCATGCCGACGGGCACGATGCCGAGGGCGAGCGGGACCTCCTGGTTGGACCAGCCGACGGTGGCCACCCGCTGCGGGGCATGTTCGATGGTGGTTTCGCCGAAGGCGTGAGTGACGGTGGTGGGGAACTGCTCCGCGTCGGCGTCGTTGGTCGCGCTATCCCCGGAGGCCGAGTGCGCCGACGAATCGCTGCCGGCCTCATCCCCGTTGGAGCATGCGGCCAGCCCGAAGGACAGGCAGGCGGCGGTGGCGAGGGCTGCGGCGGTGCGGGCGGGGCCGGCAAGGCTGCGGCGACGGGTGGCAGAGGGGAGATGGGAGTTGCTCATGGGCGGGAACCTCCTAGGTGGGGCTTGTTTAGGCTTACCTACTCTAGTGGCAGGGGGTGGGTGCAACCTAGTCGGGGTAAAGTGATCTATATCACCGGCTACGTGTGTGCGTTGGGAAGTTCACGGGAATATGGCGCTGACGTGCGAATATATTTGCCGCGGCGTACTCTAAGCCCGATGCGCAACCAATCAGAACCCCAGAAGCGACAGCCCGGGCGGGCCCTGCGCCGCCAGCCGAAGCCGCGGCAGACCGAGATCTCCGAGCTCCGCCGCCGCGTGGTCATGGTCGCGCTGGCGCTGGGTGGATTCGGGATCGGCACCACGGAGTTCGTCTCCATGGGCCTGCTGCCGCTCATCGCGGACGACTTCGGCATCACCGAGGACCAGGCCGGCCACGCCATCTCCGCGTACGCGCTGGGCGTGGTGGTCGGCGCGCCGCTGATCACCGCGGTCACCGGGCGCACGCCGCGCCGCCGGCTGCTCATCCTGCTGATGATCGCCTTCACCCTGGGCAACGCCCTGTCCGTGGTGGCTGCCAACTACCCGCTGCTGCTGGCCGCCCGCTTCATCGCGGGCTTGCCGCACGGCGCGTATTTCTCCGTCGCCGGCCTGGCCGCGGCCTCGATGGCCCCGGCCGGCAAGCGCGGTAAGGCCGTGGCCCTGGTGGGCATGGGGCTGTCCGTGGCGACCGTGGCCGGCGTGCCCGCCGCCCAGGCGCTCGGCGTGGCGGCCGGCTGGCACGCGGCCTACCTCCTGGTCGCGCTCATCGGCGTGGCCACCCTGGTGGCCCTGTGGTTCCTCATGCCCCACATGACCCGCATGCCGGCCACGTCCGTGCGCACGGAGCTCGGCGCCTTCGGCCGCAGCCAGGTCTGGCTGACGCTGGCCATGGGCACGGTCGGCTTCGGCGGCATGTTCGCGGTCTATACCTATATCTCTTGGACCATGACCGAACGCGCCGGCCTGGACCCGTCGCTCATCTCGTTGGTGCTCATGGCCTACGGAATCGGCAATGTGGCCGGCAACTACTTCGGCGGCGCCCTGGCCGACCGCAACCTGGAAAAGGGCATCCTGTTTTCCCTGGTGATGATCGCCGTGGTGCTCGTGGCCTTCTACTTCACCTCCCAGTCGCCGGTGCTGGGCGTGCTGAACTTCGGCATCATCGGCTTCTTCGGCTCCTCCCTGGTGCCCTCGCTGCAGATCCGGCTCATGGACGTGGCCGGCGATGCCCAAACGCTCGCCGCCGCGCTCAACCACTCCGCGCTGAACCTGGCCAACGCCTCCGGCGCCGCGCTGGGCGGGGCCGTGGTCGGCGCCGGCCTCGGCTACGCCAGCCCGGCCCTGGCCGGCGCGGGCCTGGCGGTCAGCGCTATCGTCATCTGGTTCATCACGCAGGCCGCCAAGGCCCGCGCCGCGAAAACCCGCTAATGTACGGGCCTTCCACGGCCCGTCGAAGCGCAGCCCGGCTGCCGTGCCGCGCCGACTGCGCTCCCTAGTCCCGCTTTCCGGAAGGAGGGAATTTCCATGTCCCGTTTCCACGTCCCGCAACCGCCCGTGCGCCGGCGCCCGCGGCCGGTCCAAACCGATATCACCCCGGCCCGCCGGAAGGTGGTCATGCTCTCGCTGGCCCTGGGCGCGTTCGCCCTGGGCACTACCGAGTTCGCCGCGATGGGGCTGCTGCCGCTTATCGCCGGGGACTTAGGCGTGACGGAGGACCAGGCCTCCGCGGTGATTTCCGCCTACGCCCTGGGCGTGGTGGTCGGCGCGCCCGGCGTGGCCGCGCTGACGGCCCGGCAGCCGCGCCGGCGCCTGGTCATCGTTCTGCTGGCGGTCATCGTGGCCGGCAACGCCCTGTCCGTGGTGGCCGGCTCCTTCCCGGTGCTGCTGGGCGCGCGCTTTGTCGCGGGCATCCCGCACGGGGCGTATTTCTCCGTGGCCATGCTGTCCACGGCGTCGATGTCCCCGCCCAAGGAGCGCGGCCGGGCGCTGGCCTTCGTGGTCACCGGCCTGACCGTGGCCACCATCTTCGGCGTGCCGGCCGCCCAGGCCGTGGGCGATGCCGTCGGCTGGAAGGCCGCCTTCGGGATCGTCGCCGGCCTGGCCGCGGTGGCCCTGGCCCTGCTGTGGGTGGTCATGCCGCACATGACGCTCATGCCGGCGACCTCCCTGCGCACTGAGTTCTCCGCCCTGGCCAACCGCCAGGTGTGGCTGACCCTGGCCATCGGCGTGGTGGGATTTGGCGGCATGTTCGCCGTCTACACCTACATCACCTGGGTGATGACCGAGCGCGCCGGGCTGGACGCGGGCTGGATGTGGCTCATCCTCATGCTCTTCGGCCTGGGCATGACCGCCGGCAACTGGCTGGGCGGCCGGCTGGCCGACTGGAACGTCGAGCGCGGCCTGGTGATTTGCGTCGGGCTGCTGTGCATCTCCCTGCTGGCCTTCTACTTCGCCTCCACCGCGGTGGTGCCGGCCATCGTGACGTTTATGTTCATCGGCGTTTTCGGCATGGCGCTGCAGCCGCCGCTGCAGGTGCGCCTGCTGGACTACGCGGGCAAGGCCCAGACCCTGGCCGCCGCGCTCAACCAGTCCGCGCTGAACACCGCCAACGCGGCCGGCGCCGCCCTGGGCGGGGCCGTGGTCGGCGCGGGGTGGGGCTACGGCTCCCCGGCGCTGGCAGGCGCGGTGCTCGCCGCCATTGCCGTGGGCATCTGGGCGCTCGCGCAGCGCGCGCGTTAAGCTTTGCAGCATGAGCTTTACCATCGCCACCGTCAACGTCAACGGCATCCGCGCGGCCTGCAAACAGCGCAATGAGAACAACCCGGGCATGAACGCCTGGCTACAAGAAACTGATGCTGACGTGGTGCTGATGCAAGAGGTGCGGGCCTCCCAAGCCCAGGCCGAAAAGGCCCTGGCCCCGGCCCTGGAGGCCGGCTGGCACCTGGTGATGGCCGAGTCCTTAGACCCGGGCACCAAGGGCCGGGCCGGGGTGGGCATTTTGTCCCGCACCCCGCTGCGCGATGTCGTGGTCGGGCTGGGCACCTTCGGCGACTCCGGGCGCTGGATCGAGGCCACCGTCGAGGACCCGGCGGCCGCCGCTGGCGGTAGCCCCCTGCGCGTGGCCTCGCTCTACCTGCCGAGCGGGGACACCGGCACGGCCAAGCAGGACCAGAAGTACCGCTTCCTGGGTCAGTTCTCCGAGGTCCTGGCCGAGCGCGCGGAAGCTTACCCGCAGATGGTCATCGGCGGCGACTGGAATATCTGTCACCGCTCCCAGGACCTGAAGAACAACAAGCCCAACGAGAAGGTCTCCGGCCACCTGCCGGAGGAGCGCGCCTTCATGGACCACGTCTTCGGCAGCTTCCCGGACGCGAACCCGCAGGACAAGGCCGGCCTGGGCGACTGGCGCGGGGTCGTGGACTACCCGGGCGGCGAGGTCTGGACCGCGGCCCAAGAACCGGCGTGGTTCGACGTCGACCGGCGCCTGCACCCGGACCCGGAGCAGGACGGCCCGTACACCTGGTGGACCTACCGCGGGCAGGCCTTCAACAACAACGCCGGGTGGCGCATCGACTACCAGGCCGCCACCCGGGCCATGCTGGACCGGGCCCAGCAAAGCCGCGTGGACAAGGCTCCCACGGTGGAACAGCGCTGGTCCGACCACTCCCCGCTGCTGGTGACCTACGCTTAAGAAACGGCGGGAGAATAGATTGACCCCACTGTTTAGCGTCCTCTACATCATCGGAATCACCGCCGAGGCGATGACAGCCGCGCTGTCCGCCGGGCGGCAAAAACTCGACCTCTTCGGCGTGACCCTGCTGGCCGCGATTACGGCCCTGGGCGGGGGCACCGTGCGCGATATGGTGCTCGACGACTACCCGCTGACCTGGGTGGGTCAGCCCAAATACCTCGTCTTCGTGCTGGTGGCCGCCCTGATTACGGTGTGGATGTCGTTTTTGATGCACTACTTCCGGCACCTGTTTTTGATCCTGGACGCGCTCGGCCTGGCGGTCTTTTCGGTGCTGGGTACGCAGGCGGCGCTCAACCTAGGCCACGGGTTTGTCATCGCCTCCGTCGCCGCTATCATCTCCGGTGTTTTCGGCGGCATCCTGCGCGACTTGCTCTCCGACCGCGTGCCGCTGGTCTTTTCCGGTGAGTTCTACGCCTCCATCTCCCTGGCCGCCACCGCGGTCTACATGCTGCTGCTTAAGGCCGGCCTGAGCGTGGAGATCACCGCGATCGCCACCGTCATCTTCGGCTTCTGCGCCCGCCTGTGGGCCATCTACTCCAAGCGCGGCCTGCCGGTTTTCGAGTACAAGGGCGCCGAGCAGCCCATCGACCCGCGTCTGCGCCTGTCCGCCCGCCTGGTGCGCGACGGGGCGCGCTCGATGAAGCGCCGCGCCGGCAGCCTGGCCAGCGGCCGGAGCCTGCGCTTCGACGCCTCCGCCTACACCTCGGTCAACCGCCAGACCGGCAAGCACGCCCGCGGCAGCCGCGACCGCGATCCGCAGCAGCAGTGGGTCATCCAGCGCCCCCGCAAGGCGGCCCAGCCCACCCGGCACGCCAAGCCGGACCCGAAGCGCCAAGCCGCGGCGGGCAAAAAGCCTAAGCCCAAGCCCAAAGCCAAGTGGCCGCGCCTGCCGAAGGGCGGCCTGCCGCGGCGCAGCCGCCCGGATGAGGGGCAGTGGGAGCAGAACGATTAAGGCAATCTGCGTGCCCGGGTGCTAAACTATGGCACGCACAATATTTCCCGGAAAACTTGGAGTTAATAGAAACTATGGCGCGCGCAATCATTTACTTCGTGCTCGGTGCTGTCTTGCTGGCACTCGGTATCTGGTGGTGGACCGTGATGGGCCCGAGCTTTGCCTTCCTGCTCCCGACCATCACGATGGGTATCGGCGGCGCGTTCATGGTGGCCGGCTGGGCCGTCCTGATGGACGTCAAGAGCCCCACCAGCCGCAAGCTCTAAGCTTTCCAAGCAAACACCAACCGCCAGGCACCGCGTTGCCCGGCGGTTTTGTCATGCCGGGCGGCGGGGGATCCGCGCCCGCAAGGGGGCGTTGTGACTCGGGCGGGGGTAACAGGGATTACACTTGAGCTATGACTGATCAGAACGCGAACGCGGCCGAGGCCGCGACCACCCGAGTACTATCCGGCATCCAACCCACGGCGGATTCCTACCACCTGGGCAATTACTTGGGAGCGTTGAAGCAGTGGATCGAGCTGCAGAACAACCACGACGCGTTCTACTTCATCCCGGATCTGCACGCCATTACCGTCGAGCAGAACCCGGAGGAGCTGCGCCAGCGCACCCTGACCGGGGCCGCGCAGCTTATCGCGCTGGGCATCGACCCGGACAAGTCCACCCTCTTCGTGCAGTCGCACGTGCCGGCCCACGCGGAGCTGACCTGGGTCCTGCAGTGCCTGACCGGCTTCGGCGAGGCCTCCCGCATGACCCAGTTCAAGGACAAGTCCGCCAAGCAGGGCTCGGAGCGGACCTCCGTGGGCCTGTTTACCTACCCGGTGCTCATGGCCGCGGACATCCTGCTCTACTCGCCGCACTACGTGCCGGTGGGCGAGGATCAGCGCCAGCACCTGGAGCTGACCCGCAACCTGGCGGAGCGTTTCAACGGCAAGTACGGCGAGACCTTCCGCGTCCCGGAGGCCTTCATCCCGGAGGGGTCTGCCAAGATTTACGACCTGCAGGAACCGACGGCGAAGATGTCCAAGTCGGGCGACAACCCGAAGGGGATTATCAACCTGCTGGATCCGCCGAAGACCTCGGCCAAGCGCATCAAGTCGGCCGTGACGGACGACCTGGGCGTGGTGGCCTTCGACCGCGAGACCCAGCCGGGCGTGTCCAACCTGCTGGCCATCCAGTCCGCGCTGACCGGCAAGGCCATCGACGAGCTGGTGGAGTCGTACGCCGGCAAGGGCTACGGCCACCTGAAGGTGGATACCGCCGACGCCCTGGAGGCGTTCACCACCCCGCTGAAGGCTCGCTTCGACGAGCTGATGGCGGACCCGGCCGAGATCGAGCGGATCCTGGCCCGCGGCGCCGAGCGCGCCTCTGAGGTGGCCCAGCCCCTGGTAGACGACGTCTACGCCAAGGTAGGTTTCCTGCCTGCGCGCCGATAAGCAATTACGGTTAAGCTGTCAAGACAGCCGCAGGAAATAACTTAGCCCGCAATCAAGCCCGTCCCCCGAGCCCAAGAGGAGAGCCCGTCGTGGCAGCCAAGACCACCTCGCGCCGCGAGAACACCGACCAGTACGGCATCGAGCGCACCCGCCAGGATGAACCCGGCGCCGTAGACAAGTTGCGAGACAAGTCCCGGATTGTTGAGCGCACCATGCGCATGCAGGAGCGCTATTCCGCCGAGGGCGGCAACCAGTTCGCCGCCGGCATTACCTACTACTCGGTGCTGGCCATGTTCCCGATCCTCATGCTGGTCATGGCAGCAGTGGCCGCCGTGCTGGCCAACCGCCCGGACCTGTTCGAGCAGGTCCAGGACCAAATCACCAACGCCGTGGACGGCGACCTAGGCGATACCCTCAACGAGGTCCTGCAGACGGCCGTGGACCAGCGCGGCGCCATGTTCGGCATCGGTGGTATTACCGCCCTGTGGTCCGGCCTGGGCTGGATGAACAACCTCCGCGTGGGTATTTCCGCCATGTGGCGCATCGACGCCACGGAGGGCGGCAACTTCGTGGTCAAAAAGCTCAACGACCTGATTGGCCTCATCGGCCTGCTGCTGGCCTTCGCCGTGGCCTTCGGTGTCACCGCCGCCGGTACCTCCGGCCTGACCCAGAAGGTCTTCGAGTGGGTGGGCATCGAGTCCTTCCCCGGCATGAACTTCGTCCTCTTCGCTGCCGGCCTGGTGGTCGGCCTCATCGCCAACTTCCTGGTCATCTGGTGGCTGGTGGTCGTGCTCCCGCGCACCAAGGTCCCGACCAAGTCGGGCCTGCAGGGCGCGCTGCTGGGCGCCATCGCCTTCGAGGTCATCAAGCAGCTGTCCACCGTCATCATGTCCTCGGCCACCGGCTCCCCGGCCGGCGCGGTCTTCGGCCCGGTCATCGTGCTGATGATTGTGATGTACCTGATCTGGCGCGTGGTGCTCTACGTCTCCGCCTGGACCGCGACCACCGATGAGTCGCTGGCCCAGACCCCGCTGCCGGCGCCGGAGCCGGCCGTCATCCGCGTGCGCAACGAGGTCCACGAGGGCCCGAACACCGGTGTTACCCTGGGTGCCGGCGCAGCCCTGGGCGCTGCCGCCGCGGGTATACTGGCACTGCTCAACCGCAAGAAATAAGTTCTGACGAGGTAATTTAAGCGAGGTTTTCCCGGATGGCCACTGCGCACAATCTCTACCAGGCGCACCAACTTGATACCAGCGATAGCTGCCAAGCCCTGGGGATCATCATGGCCGGCCGGGACGCGCGCCTGCAGAGCCTGGGCGAATCCGAGCAGTCGCCGCAGCGCCGCGAGGCCCAGCTGGTCTTCGCCGTGCTGTCCAGCCCGCAGCGCCGCGAGCTCTACGATGCCGCCATCTCCGCCGGCCGCAGCGTTGACTGGTCCGACCTGGAGCACCTAGCCAACTTCGACCGCTGGCCGGATCCGAACCTCGCCCGGCCGGTCACCAAGGCCGACCACCAGCAACCGCCGCAGCAGGCCCAGCGCCCGCAACAGCCGCAGCAGGCCCAACAGTTCTTCCAGCAGCCGCAGCGGCAGGCGGAAACGCAGCAGGGCTCGCCCTACGGGCAGCCGCAGACGCAGTACGCCCCGCCGGCGTCCCCGTACGCGCAGCCCTTTAACCCGCACCAGGTGGCGGCTAACAACGCGAACGTTCCGGCAGTCCATAACGCGAACCTGCCGGCGGCCCAGCGCTACGCGGACGCGGTGGCGGCCAACCCGGAGGTCGAGCGCATCGCCGCCCGCCCGAGCGCCGGCGGTCGCTTCGGCATGGCCCTGTTCGACGGTTTCCTTGCCACCGCCGCCTCCGGCCTAGTCGTCGGTCTACTGGGCGCTGGCGGTGGGGTGCTCTCCGACGCGATGAACGGAACGCTGGGAGTTGTGGTCTTCACCCTGTTCTTCATCGCCTACTTCCTAGGCTTTGAGACCTACATGGGCGGCACCCCGGTCAAGCGCATGATGGGCTACAAGGTCGCCGACGTGGAGACCGGCCGGAACCTGACCCTGGGCGAGTCCGCCAAGCGGCAGTGGTTCCGCGTCGTGCAGATCATCCCCGGCCTGGGTTCGCTGGTCTCTATGGGCGGTTCCCTGTTCGTGCTGGCTTCTATCAGCCCGTCTAACGAGCTGCGTGGTTCCCACGACCGCTGGGCCGACGCCGAAGTAACGAAAAAGCCGCGGCAGCAATAACGATGACGGCCACCGCCGCCACCGCGGCGATGCCCAGCCAGCCGTCTGATTTCTCGATCCAGCTGGCGCGCTGGTGGGTGCCGGCATCCGCCGGCGGGGCGGGCGTGGGGGTCGCGTCCTGGGCGGCGCTATCTTTTTCCTTCTCGTCCGCTTTCTCTTCGTCGAGGCTGCCGATGCCGGACCCGGCCGGGACCTCGTAGGCGGCGTGGAGGAGCATCTGGGCCTGCTGCCAGGCGCGCGGGCCGTGCTCGATGGTGGTGTCCAGGATGACGGCCTGCAGGCGGCGGCCGTCGCGGTCGAGGGCGCCGACGAAGGTGTGGTGGGCGTCGTCCGTATAGCCCGTCTTGCCGCCGATTCCGTCCGGATCGTGCATGAACAGCCCGTTGTCGTTGCCCAGCTCGTAGCCTGGGTGATCCTCGTAGCCGGGGAAATCCACGGACTCGGTGTTGACTATCCGCGCGAAGGTCGGGTTGGCGTAGGCCGCCCGGTAGATGCGGGAGATGTCCCGGGCAGAAGTCGACATGCCGGGCGCGTCCAGGCCGGAGTAGGAGGCGGCAAAGGTCGAGGTGGTGCCCAGCTCGTGGGCCAGGGCGTTGACCTTTTCCAAGGCCTTCTCGTCCCCGCCGAGCTCCTGGGCCAGCGCGTGGGCGGCGTCGTTGCCGGAGGCCATGAGCAGGCCCTGGAGGAGCTGCTCGATGGTGTAGCGCCCGCCGGCGCCGATCCCGACCGAGGAGCCGGTGATGCCGGCGGTCTCCTCGTTGGCCACGACCTCCGTGTTGAGATCCAGCTCGTCGATGGCGACCAGGGCCAGCAGGGCCTTGATGATAGAAGCCGGGCGGTAGCGCCCGTCCGGATCCTTCTGCGCGATGATTTCGCCGGTGTCGATGTCGCTTACCATCCAGGCGCTGGCGACGACCTCGGGGTTGAGATCGAAACCTTTCGGCGCGGTGACACCGCAGGCCGCGCCTTCCACCGGCGGCAGCGGGGAGGGGGATTCCTGGCCGGGCGCGAGGTTCTCGGAGGTGGTGCTCGGCTCAGCCGGCACGAGGGAGTGCGGGCAGTCGTTGGTATCCGGCGCGGTGGTGCGGATGGAGCTGCTCGGCTCGTCGCCGGTACCGTCGTCCTGCAGGCCCTCGGCGGCCTCGGCATCGGTCAGATCGGCGGCGGGGTCCTCAAAACCCTCGGGCACCCCGGCGGCCGGATCGCCCGGCCCGGCCTCCTGGGCCTGGGCTTGGGCGGCGACTCCGGCGGGGGAGTGGGCCGCCACGACGGGTGCGGGGGCGACGAGGGCTGCGGCTAGAGCTGCAGTGATAATTCTTTTCATGGCATGACATATCTTAAAGGCACACCTACTATGGCCGGTATGCATGACGCACCATTAATTAGTCCGGAAAACAAAGACGCGGACGCGGACGTTTTCGCCCAGCTGCCGAAGATCACCCTCTTCGAGGAGCTTGGCGCCACGGTCGCGCAGGCCGGCAGCCCGGCGGATCTCACCGCGGCGGTCTTCAAGCACCTGCAGCAGCTGGTCGAGGACCACGTGGTCTATGCGGAGCTGCGCTTTAACCCGGCCCGCACCCAGCTCGCGGCGGAAGAGGCGCTGGCCGCGGCCGTGGCCGGGCTGGACGTCGAAGGCATCGACGCCCGGATCATCGTCACTGCCGAGCGCGGCGCGCAGGATACCGCGGCCGTGACCCAGCTGGCCCAGCTCACCGTGGCCCAGCACAGCGGCAAGGTCGTCGGCTTCGAGCTCGCCGCGGATAGCGGCCAGGAAGGCCATGATGACCAGGCCGCGGCGCCGCTGGCCGGCTTCGCCGAGGCCTTCCAGGCCCTGCGCGAGGCCTACGTGCCTTTCGCGGTGCGGCTGACGGCCGCCGGCGATGCGGAGGACATCGGCCAGGCGCTGCAGGCGGGCGCGACGCGGCTGACGCTGACCGCCGGCATTATCGATGACTTCAGCGCGACGCTGGAGGGCATCGAGCCGGGCCGGGTCTCGGCCTGGGTGCGCGACCGCCACATCCTGCTGGATGCCGCACCCCGCTTCGAGGTCGCCCGCGGCGAGATCGAGGAGCTGGTCGACCACCCGCTGCCGCTGTTACAGCAGCTGGGCTTCAACTGCGCGGTCAGCTCCGGGGCGTGGGACACCGGCAGCATGACCGAGCAACTTAGTGCCCTGGCGGAAACCTTCGGCTACGGGCTGGAGGAATTCTTCGACCTATCGGTCAACGCGATAGAGCACTCCTTCGCCACCCAGGAGGACCGCCAGCACCTGCTGGAAACGGTGCTCCTGCCGGCCTACGAGGAGCTCTCCGACGCCGAATTCGCCGAGGACCACCACGAAAACGACGGCGCCGAAGACACCCCAGGTGCTGCCGAAACCCCAGGAGAAGAGGTATAAACCATGTCGAAAGTACTGTTCGTAATCTCCGCGGCGCAGGAATGGACGCTGGCCGACGGCAGCACGCGCGAGACCGGCTTCTGGGCCGAGGAGCTCGTCGCCCCTCACCGCACCTTTGCCAACGCGGGCTGGGAGATCGCCTTTGCCACCCCGGGCGGGCGCGAGCCCGTCGTGGACGAGGCCAGCCTGGACAGCCTGAACGAGATGCAGCGCGAGTCCCAGGAGGACTACCTGGCGGCCATCCACTACGAGCTGTCCCAGCCGCTGGATCTGGCCGAAGTCGACGAGGCCGACTACGACGTCGTCTTCTACCCGGGCGGCCACGGCCCGATGGAGGACTTGGCTGAGGACGCCACCTCGGCGGCCCTGCTGGCCCGCCGCCACGCGGCCGGCCGCCCCCTGGCGTTGCTGTGCCACGCGCCGGCGGCGCTGCTGGCCGTGCCGGCCGAGGAGAACGGCGAGTGGCCGTTCGCCGGCTACGAGATGACCGCCTTCAGCGACGTCGAGGAGGGCGAGGAGACGCTGGCGAAGGCGAAGTGGAGCCTGGAGCAGCGCCTGCGGGAGCTGGGCGCGGACTACCGCGCTGCGGATCCCCTCCAGCCCAACGTGGTCAAGGACCGCCACCTGTTTACCGGCCAGAACCCGGTCTCCTCGGAGCCGCTGGCCCAGCGCATCCTGGCCGCGCTGCGCTAGTCAACAAGCAAAAAGCCAGCACCGAAGAAAAACACTCGGTGCTGGCTTTCGCTATGCCGGCGGCTTTTCTCCGCCGGCGGGGCCTAATCTTGGCCTAGAACTTGGAGAAGCGCTTGACCAGCATCTCCTCGAGCTCCTTCCACGCCTCGGCATGGTCGTTGAACGGCTTGGACGGCACGTAGCCGGCCTGCTCGGTCGAGCCCAGCATGTAGCCCAGGTAGTCCTGGAAGCGCGGGTGCGACAGGAAGAAGGAGTTCACCGAGTCGTCGCCGGCCCAGTCGGCGGCATCCGCGCAGATCTCGTAGCAGCGGTTCATCTGCTGCGAGTCGACGTGCTCCGGGCCCTTCTCGATGTCCCGGGCGATCCCGTTGAAGGTGTACTGGTTGTCCGGGTGGACGGTGACCTCGAGCTCGCCGGCGTTGCCGGCGTTGACGATGTCCTCCCAGGTGGACACGCGGGCCAGGTCGTGGTCGTCGTT
The DNA here is from genome assembly GCF_053546955.1 of Corynebacterium sp. 32222D000AT. Classification (NCBI taxonomy): domain Bacteria; kingdom Bacillati; phylum Actinomycetota; class Actinomycetes; order Mycobacteriales; family Corynebacteriaceae; genus Corynebacterium; species Corynebacterium sp. 32222D000AT. The sequence goes on from NZ_JBPPVW010000026.1 coordinate 19,402, forward strand.
CTCGATGACCCAGCGGGCCAGGTGCTTGCCGGTGGGGAAGGTGAAGATCTCGCCCCACTTGCCCAGAAAGACCGGGGAGGAGCCCAGGTAGGTGCGCAGCGTGTACACGGACTTCTGGTCGATGGTGATCTTCACCGGGTCGATGCCGGCGGCCGCCCAGATGGACTTGTCGTAAGGATCGGCGGCCTCCTCCTCGGCCTTGCGGGCCGCGGCGGCGTCCTCGCGGGCCTGGCGGGTGGCCGCGGCGGCCGCGGTGATGCGCTTGTCGGCGTCCTCAACCTGGGCGGAGTCGAACTCGGAGCTGTCCACTACCTGGGTGTGGGCCTCCAGGTCGTCTAGGACCTCGGCCCAGTTGCCGGCGACTACGCTGCCGACGCCGGTCCACTCGCTCATGCCCTGCGGGCCGGCGTAGTGGTCGGCGCCGCGGGCGACGTTGCGCAGCAGGGAGTGGCTGGCGAAGAAGATCACGGAGTGCTCCGCGCCGGAGACCTCCGCCAGGGACTGGGTCAGCTCGAAGTTGCGGGCCACGGTGCCGACGTTGTCGTGGCTGGGCGCGCCCGCCAGGCGGTTGGGCACGTCCACCAGGTCGTAGACGTCGCGGGTGGCCGGGGTGATGCGGTCCTCGCCGCGGGCGGCGAAGGCCTGCCACTCCGGGTGATCGAGCAGATCGTGTTTGTGGTCGGATTCCACGTAGCACAGCAGCTCGGCGGCGGAGCCGAACAGCAGGACGGCTTCGTCATTGCCTAAGAAGGCCTGCCACTCGGAGCCGTCTTGGCGCCATTTCGGGGCCCACAGGGTGAAGTAATCACCGGCGGGCAAACTCAGCTTTACGGGAACGATCGCGCGGGTGCTCATGGCGTTTAAGTCTACCCAAACCTCCCGCCCGGATAGGCGACCCGCCCGGGCTTTAGCCGGTAGGCCGCCAGAATCCGTGGAACTGCATCCCGATATTGGAGGTGCGCACCGGGTTGACCTGGACCGGATCGCCGGCCTCGACCATCTCGCCGTTGCCGGCGTACATGGCCACGTGCCCGTCCCATACCGCCAGGTCGCCCTCCTGCAGCTCGCTGGCGTCCACCTGCCGGCCGACGGCCTGCTGGTCCGCCGTGCGCGGCAGGTCGACCCCGGCCTGGGCGTAGGCCCACTGGGTCAGGCCGGAGCAGTCGAAGCCGTTCGGGGTCGTCCCGCCCCAGACGTAAGGCGTGCCCTGCTGGGACAGCGCGGCCTTAACCGCCGCCTTGCCCGCGGCGTTGCCGCCGTCATCGGCGCCGGCATCTTCCTGGTGGGCGACCGGCTCAATCTCGTGCTCCGGCGCGGTTGCCGGCAGGGCCTCCGGCCCGCGGCCTCCGCCGGCGCCGGGGGAGGCGGCGCGTGGTAGAATATTTGTCCTATGTGCCTG
>NZ_JBPPVW010000027.1:0-17930 GCF_053546955.1 Corynebacterium sp. 32222D000AT
TCTAAACACAACCATGCGCTGATCTAAACACAACCATGCGCTGATCTAAACACAACCATGCGCTGATCTAAACACAAAGCGCCAATTATTCACAGGGTTTAACCTGCACGTTTACCTATTTTCCCAGGTCGCTTATAACTATATCCCTGTATCTCTATACCAAGGGCGATCAACCAACAAAACCGTTCAATACGGGTTACGGTTTAGGCTCCCGCCTCACTTCGTTCGTTGGGCTGCCGCCCAAATCAAAGATTTGGTTGCCACACAACTACCCCACTACTCAAGGCACACACGCATTCTCACCGACACCACGGGGAAAGAAAAACAATCAAAAATAAAACCTCTCCCCAACTTCGACGGCCTAACCCCTCCGCCCACTTACCTCTACGCCCACCAGGGCGTGTCCAGGACACTCCGTAGTGTGGTGGGCATGAACTTTTTCGACCGACTCCGCGAGACTCTCACCCACCTAGACAACGCTCTAGACAACGCCACTCGCCCGCAGGCGGGCAGTCCAGTCTTTGCCATCATTGACACAGAGACCACGGGGTTTAACAAGCGCTACGACCGCATCATTGAACTCGCCGTCGCCCGCTTTGATGAATCCTTCCGGCTTGTCGACCAGTGGCACACGTTGATTAATCCTGACGGCAAGCAGATTAAAAACTCCCACATCCACGGCATCACCAATGCTGATGTCGCCCACGCACCCACCTTCCCAGAGGTCTACACCGAGTTCGCCACACGTATAGATGGCATGGTGCTCATGGCACACAACGCCCCCTTTGATTCCAAGATGATTCTCGCTGAAACCGACCGCATCACCACCCCAGACGGGGAGGACGTGTTCTTCCCCTTCGTAGATACCATCGCCCTGGCTAAGCAAATGGTGTCCCTGCGCTCCTATAAACTTTCCGCCCTGCTTGACCATGTTGGGTTGAATAACCCGCAGTCCCACGCGGCTATCGCCGACGCGACCGCCACCGGACAGATGCTGAACAAACTTTTCGGGCGCGAAGCGGCCAAGATTGCACGCCAAATCATCGACCAGGCCGTCACCTTCAACGCCGCCCACACCACCGGCTGGGGACTACCTTGCAAGCCCACCGTCACACGCCGCTAACACACACGAGCCCACCGGTCGATAAAAGTCGCCCAGCACGCGCATGATAGACACGCGTACTGGGCGACTTTCGCTTTCAGTGTTTAGGATGCTGCGAGCTTTTGGGCGCGCTGGTAAGACACTCCGAGGACTGTTCCCATATCTCGCACGGTCATTCCAGCGTTTCTCATTGCAACAGCGAGGTCATGAGTGCTTGCCTGTGCCGCAGCGGCCAGTCGTGCCGCTTCTTCGCGTTCTTTTTCGGCGCGAGCTTTCATTTCCGCAAGGCCCGGTGGGAGAACAACATCAACAATAATGTTGAGTTCGTCTGGGTCTAGGCCTGCCTGGTAGGCCAGTGCTTCGCGCATCTCGTCGGCAGCATTAGCCAGCCGCTTAGTTTGGGACACTGCCCCTAGTTCGGCGCATTCGAGCACCCATACTCCGCTGGTTCCGCGTTCTGCGGTTACTGTGTATGTCGTGGTCATTACCTCCACCAGCCTTTACCTAATTCTTGGGCGTATTGGTCGAAAAACTTCTTGACTGTCACATCGTCAATCTCACGGTGCCTACCTAAGGTTCGGGTCGTGCTGCCTACCCGATAAGCGTCATGGCGCGATAGGGCGATTTCCTCAAATTCAAGACCGCGCCGCTTGGCTTCCGCTTTCAATTTCTTGATGACGGCGTTTCGCTTCATAACAGTAGTCTACCGACGGGAGACTAAACAAGTCAACCGTGGGTTGACGGTTTTTCTTGATTATGTTCCTTCGCCAATTGAACTGGGGACTGCTTTGCAAGCCCACCGTCACGCGCGGCTAACGCACACGAGTCCACCGGTCGAGAAAAATCGCCCAGCACGCGTGTCTATCATGCGCATGCTGGGCAAATCCCTGTTCGAGGGAATGTGCACACTCGTATGACATGGTGTCCACATGAGTAGAAAACATCCTTCACCCGCACCTCGTCCGTCGCTTCGCACCAGCACCGTAATTTTCGGGGCGGCAGTCATCTCACTTATCGTCGCTGGTCTGTTTGGCCGGGTGGCAGAGCTCCTGACGCTTTTCGCCTTCTGTCTGCTTGCTGTAGCAGTGCGCGTTGGTGTCGCCATAGCAGCCACCATGCCGTGGGAGGAACCAGTTAAAAAATCGCGCTGGATCGATGCCGGAATCTTCCTCGGTCTCATCCTGGGTACGCTCGCCCTCTTCTCGCTTGCCGACCACCTCTAACGCGGCTCGCTAACCGGAGAGGTACCTGTATAGGGTCGTGCGCCCTATCCCGAGGCGGCGGGCAACCTCAGCCTTCGGAATACCAGCGCTCACCCACTTGCGCGCCTGCACTACTTGTTCCTCATTGAGGACTTTCGCACGCCCCTTATAAACGCCGCGCGCCTTGGCTTTAGCAATACCTTCGGCCTGGCGCTCACGAATAATCGAACGCTCAAACTCCGCCACCGACCCGAGTAGGCCAAGCATGAGCTTGGCCACCGGACTGGAATCTAATGAATAGGTCTGCCCCTCTTTGAGGAACTTCACCGAGACTCCGCGTTCGGTGAGTTCATCAACCAGGCGGTGGAGGTCGATAAGCGAGCGGGCAAGCCTGTCCATGCTCACCACAATGAGTTGATCGCCGGCGCGCACATAATTCAGCGCCCCATCTAAGCCGGGGCGCTGGGTGGACGAACCACTCACCGTGTCGGTGAAGATGCGGAAGACTTTTTCCTTCTTCAACGCCGCCAACTGCCGGTCGAGATTCTGATCCTTGGAACTCACGCGCGCGTAACCGATTTTCTGCCCCGTAACCACCTCTGGTTGTTCAGGAAGGTCTAGAGGTAGTGACGGTTCTGTTTCATTACCCATAAACCCACCCTAGCGAACAGTGAGTTAAACGCGATGCATGTAATTCTCAAACTGTTCGCTTAGGGTGTACTTTAAAAACGCTCGGAGGTAGGGTAACTCCCCCTCGTTGCTCAGAGACGAAATCCGCCAGCGGTGGCGGCGCGACGAGCCGAAGGTAGGACAAATACAATTCCAGTCCAGGTGCAGATGTCTTGCACTGTTGCGGCGCAGTTGTCTTCTTTTTCACCGCGTATCACCCGCGAAATTAAATTGATATAATTAGGCCCATGTTGATTTCAGGTACCGCTTTCTTGCGGTTGCGCTCTAACCGCTAAGGCGGTTTCCTACCCCGTAGGTTAAAAACCACTCCGGTCCTTTAGCCGGGCGGTCATTTGTCATGCCCGGCTCCTTTTCAACTCCAAGGAGCACACCTGATGTCTGCATACGGACACGGCCGTCACGAACATGGCCAAAATTTTCTCACCGACCACAAGATCATCAACTCCATCATCGATCTTGTAAAACAAACCTCCGGCCCCATCATTGAGATCGGACCAGGAAGCGGTGCCCTCACTCACCCGATGGCCTACTTGGGGAGGGCAATAACGGCAGTTGAAGTGGACGCAAAACTAGCTGCCAAACTCACACAAGAAACCTCCTCGGCGGCGGTCGAAGTGGTCCATGATGATTTCCTTAACTTCCGTTTACCCGCCACTCCCTGCGTCATTGTGGGAAATATTCCCTTTCATCTCACCACTGCCATTCTTCGAAAGTTGCTGCATGCGCCGGCATGGACTGACGCTGTACTCCTCATGCAGTGGGAAGTCGCTCGCCGCCGGGCTGGGGTAGGCGCAAGCACGATGATGACGGCTCAGTGGTCCCCATGGTTCACATTTCACCTGGGTTCCCGGGTACCAAGGTCTGCTTTCCGGCCACAGCCAAACGTTGACGGGGGGATCTTAGTGATCCGCCGGGTGGGTGACCCGAAGATTCCGATAGAGCAGCGCAAAGCCTTTCAGGCGATGGTGCACACCGTTTTCACTGCCCGGGGACGCGGGATAAGGGAAATTCTCCGAAGGGCAGGGTTGTTTTCATCACGTTCAGAAACACAATCATGGTTGCACTCGCGAGGAATCGACCCTGCGACCCTACCTCCCAGATTGCACACCAGCGACTGGATCGATCTCTTCCAGGTGACTGGTTCCTCTTCACCGCACCATCGACCAATTTCACCATCGGGAAGTAGTCAACGACCTCCTCAACGGAAAAACCGAAGCCGGCGGCGTTAATCCCCCCACCAAAACCGAATTGCACCAGTAGTACTAAAAGGTAAGCGAAGTCTGGCCGCAGACGCATCAATCACGGACAACTCGCGGGCAGCGTTGTACTCGGTAAGGAAGCTCATGTTCTCGACAATAGACCGCACCCGCGACATGAGTGCGGCCTATTCGAACAAGCATTGAGCTAGTTGTTGGTGAGTTTCGCGTAGTTGGCAAATAGCAGCTCCTGGCGCTGCCGCTCCGAAGTGAGCTTGCGCGCCGCCCCCATTGCTTTATCCACTTCCCGGTCGAGCGCGTCGTGCGCCTTCACCAACTCCGGCGCCATGGCCAGCGGGTTGTAGTGCTCCGCGAGTGAGCGATCCGGGTGCAGGGCGCGAGCGTCGAGTACTTTCTGTCCTGCCTTGATGATCCGCTCGCGCGTCTTCTCATCGAGTTCTGGGACAGGGAACGTATTCCATGTCAACGTATTGGCGAAACGAAGTCGCGACTCAAGGCGTCCACCAATCATCTTTTGCCAAGTGATAAACATCGACGAAGAAATCAGGCCAAACTGCAACCCATCGGGGTCTTCTGTGGTGAACACTAGATTGCTGCTAATCACTTCCTCCGATAAACGTTGCGCAGTAAAATACTTCCGGTTTTCGCTGACTACTGACGGGATACACAGATAGTCGGTTTGTGGCTGGGAACGTTGACCAAACAGGTAAGGTGTATCGGCCATCTTTCGAGTACTGGCTGCTTTACTAGCGGCGCGGAACTCCGCCACCGCTTGCAGTCGTTGTCTCAGAATCGGACTTTTGGCAATATCGCCGGGGTTAGCCCCATCGAGCCACAGGCACCAACGTTCCAGTCCGTGCATCAGCTCGCGTGAGCCACGGAACGGGCGCACGTACTTCGCGGCGATGGGGTCTGACATGACCTCCTCGTACTGGTCGGCTTCGATTAGTAGGTTTCCGCCGTCTCGTGCCATATTTCCGAACGCTGCAGGTGACAGCTCCGGCGACAGGGGTTTCTTTTGCTTCTCGACGAGTACATTCGCCCCGTCGACGAGATACCCATTAATCGCGCGCTCGACTGGAATGGCTACAGGTTCCCCCTTTACGTTGGGGTAGTCCCACAGTCGAGGTGCAGGGCTGTCTTGCCGGTCAAAGCCGACGATGACGCAGTGGACAGCAGCTTTACCAGGTGCTTCGGAATCCCAGGCGAATGTGCGGTGCGCGAAGCGGATACGCCACCGATCCTTGAAGATAGGACCGAACAATCGCGGTACTTGGTCGCCTTGGGTAATTGAATTCGTCGTAACGAAAGCAAAGCGCCCGTTGCGGTTCTTGAAGAAATCCAGGCACTTGGCGTGCCAGCCGGTGACGTAGTCCAAGCGGGAAATATCTTTTGTCCCCCAGAGAGTACGCAGTTCTTCAGCTTGTTCCGTGGTTCGGGTGGCATGACCTAAGAAGGGCGGGTTGCCAAAGATAAACGTCTCCCCCACTGCTTTGGGCAGCGCTTCCGTCCAGTCCAGGGCGAGAGCGTTGCCGTGGTGAATATGTGCGGTAATCGTAATAGGCAAACGCTGCGGCGGACGCCCCACCGCATTCGCCAACTCCTTATTCGCCTGATGATCCACCAGGAACATCGCCGTCTCTGCAATCTTTGCCGGCCACCAGTTCAGCTCAAATCCGTAGAACTGCCCAATCGACAGCTTCTGCTCCCACTCAATATTCAGCGACATGCCAGTCTCGCCACGGCGCTGACGGATAGCCACAATAAGGTCCGTTTCAATACGGCGCAGTTCTTTATAGGCGGTGAGCAGGAAGTTTCCCGCCCCACATGCCGGGTCGCAGAAAATATGGGCAGCCAGTGAGTCGCGGAATTCTTCGAGCTTGCGAACAGAGGTAGACGGGCTAGAGACAAGCTTGTCAGCCTGGTCACGCAGTTCGTCAAGGAACAACGGGCCGATGGTCTTCATGATGTTGGTCTTCGAGGTGTAGTGCTCACCATCGCCACGGCGGGCTTCTTTCGACTTAACCAGCTGGAACAGTGAGCCGAATACGGACACGTCGATTTTTGACCAGTCGAAGTCGCAGGCGTTGAGCAGGGCTTCGCGCATGGCGTAGTCGAAATATTCGGGGTCGAGCTGTTCGGCGAAGATTGCGCCGTTGACGTAGGGGAATTTCGCCAAGGTGCCGGGCAAGCGCTTAGGCCGCTTGTCCTCCGGGGTGTTGAGGACTCGGAAAAGTTCGTTGAGCTGAGGTCCGAGAGATTCCGGGGTGGTTTCGTTGCGCACGAACGTCGTAAACAGGTGCGGGGTGTCCCACAGTCCTGCATCGTCGCCGAAAAGGAGGAAGAGGATGCGCGTTAGGTAGACCGAGGTGCGCATGACGCGCTCGTCTTCTTCCTCCGGGGTGGTTGGGGCTTCATCGCCCACGGCTTCGTCTGCCTCGTCGCCGTTCATGGCTCGGAACAGCTCGACCATCAGGCGTGAGGCCTCAAGGGAGGCTTGTTCTTCCTCGTGATAGGCCGAGGTCTCATAGTCCGCCAGGAACGCGAGCTGTTCCAGATGCTCGTCGATTTCGTCCAGGTCGAAGGTAACGTCCCATTCTGCAGAGTCTCCGACATACTCGCGGTTCAGGCGCGTGATGCGCAGAGTCTCGAAGTTGGAGCAGAGGACATAGGCCGGCATCTGCGAGTTCGGGATGGTGCCGCCGAGCAAGTAGTCGAGTGCTTGCTCGTGAGCCTTGTCCAGGTCGATGCCGAGGGACTTGGCCTCGCCGATGACTTTGCCGGGGATGAACATGTCAATCTTGCCGGTGTGGCCGGTGGAGGCTCGTTTCGCGCTGCGCTGATACAGGTAAAGGTCGCGGGCGTTGACGCCGAAGCAGGCTAGGAGGTCACCCCAGAACTGTTGATCGTGGCTGGACTCGGTGGCGGGGCGGTTTTCTGCTTTCCACTGGTCGATATGGCCGCGCCAGCGGATTTTGAACTCAATGAGTTTATGGCGGATGGTGGCACGGTCAAAGACAGGATCAGAGAGCATGAACAAAGCATATAAGGTGCCCCGCCCATCAAGGTTTTTCTTGAGTGAGGTTTTACCTAACTGCCTAGCGGCAGGGGAACCGTATATTGCTTACGGCATTCACACCTCTAGCCCTGAAGCAGCCCCGCCTTCTTGAGGGCCGAAATGTGACGCGCTACGGTACTGCGCTCACACCCGATCTCTTCAGCTATCTGCTTCGCGGTAGGCGCTGTCCCGGTGTCGAACAGGACTTGCGAATAAATAGAGAGGACACGGCCGCGAGTGCTCTGTCCCTGGATTACTCGGCGTTTGTTCGCAGACGCCAAGGCTTCTCGCTGTGCTTGTGCGTACTCCCCTTCTGGGTCTGTTTTCCAGCGTTGTGCAGCCTTTTGCCCGCCTCTGCGTCCCATGGTGGCCAAGGCTTTGCGCTCGCTACTGGTTGCCTTTCCAGAAGCGCTCGAGCCGAGGGAGGCCGTGCTCTTGGATTGTGTCACGTAGCCGCGGACTCGTCGTGCCATCGTCTGGCGGTCGCGCATCGGGGGAAGCTCTGCGGGTCGGCCTGCGCCGCCGTGGGTGTGTGCGACGTTGTAGGCGTGCTCATAGGCGTCGATGATGGCTGCATCCGTGAGTCGTTGGCCGGCGGCGCGGAGCCTGTGGCCGGTCTTGAGGGCGTGGCGGAACGCGGTCTCGTCGCGGGCGGCGGTGCCCTCGGTAATCCAGAGCACGCGCACGCCGTCGATGAGCTCCGGGTCGTACTGGTCGAGTTCAGCGGAGACTTCCGCGTCCACGTCCTGGGCCAGTGCCTTAAACGCTTGTGCCTCTTCACGGCGGGTTTTCACCGCGTTAATGAGTTCCCGTCCTGACTTAAATTGTTGGCGTGGTGCAGCCTCGTACTGGTCTGTCCCGGCCAAGTCCCTCACCTGCCTTATCAAGTCACCTAGACGCATCACGCGATTGTGCTGCCTATACCAACGATAAGCTGACGGAGATTTCCCTGTGTAGAACGGATTGCGGCTAAACCCGTGAGCAAAATGGGGATCGTGGCCGAGCAGCTCGCCTAGGGTGTGCGTGGTCGCAGCTAGAAGCTTCATCTGCGAAGACTTACCCGAAGCATCCGCGTAAACGGGGTCAATGAGCCAGATAAACTGCCCTTTCCCGCTAATGGGGTTCACTCCCACCCAGGCTGGGCCGATGTTGTGCTCAACAAGCACCCGCACAACGTTGCGCACGTACAACGCCAGGTCTGCTGGATGGCCTCCGGCTTCTCCCGGCTGGTCTATATCTACGACGAGGACTGCGGCGTATTGCTTGCTCGTGAGCTTGACGTACTCGCATTTGCCGAGGGCTTCGGAGTCGGTGCGGTACATGCGTGGCGAGACGTCGCCGGCTTTGTTGCGGCGGTAGGCCTTTTTAAAGTCGCGCGTAACTGAACCGTGGAGGACATCGCGGCCTAAATGCGCGAGAAGAAAATCACGGTCTGTCGTGCTCGCGGGCGTATCGTCGAGGCCCGCGCAGTCGCGGTCGACACGGTAGCGCGTCTCAATGTGTGCAGAATCTACACGATTGGGTAAACTCACAGTCATGCTTTCTCCCAGTGGCGACTGGGTGATAAGCGAAAGTCACTGGGTTGCCGCCCGGTGGCTTTCTTCGTTTTTCGGTCTTTCTTGACAGTAAATCACACCACCGTAATTCGCCCCTGGTGACACACTTAATGCGCGTTTTCGCCCTGCGCTGATTTACCCTCACGGCTGCGCACTTTTACCCCCTCTAAGCTCCTTCGGCTCAACCTGCGCATAAGTCGACACACGCCTGCGCAGATTTACCGATATGGCATGTGCTTGCTTGTCCTCATGCGCTAATTAAGTGCTTGTGTTGGGGTGTCTGGGTGCCGTCCAAGTTCTCCACGGATTTTTACTAACGCGGTCATTTCGCTTGTTAGGCGTCCGACTTTGTTGTCCAGGATGTCGACCTCGGCTTGCTCGTTTTCGGAAAGTCTGCGGTAGTCGCCGGAATCATCGAGGACGATAGCGTCGCGTTCGATGCCGGCGGCTTCTAGTTGCTCCATGTAGCGGTCAATCTCGGAGACTGGCTTGGCATGGTTGCGGATGACTCGCCAGAAGTCTTTCTCTGGGGCTAGCGCGTATCCCGATTGTTCGGTAGCCGCGTCCACGAGGACGATGAGCTCGTCCGAGATCGCGCCGATGTCATACGCCACCGCGTATTTTCCTAGCGGGATGGTGATTTCGTGGAGGATCGCCTCCCACAGCTCGGTGTACTTCGTCATGACTGGGGCCTTTCATCAGGAGATAGTGAAATTCGAGTCTTTCGATTCTTTATATCTGCCGGGGACAACATGAGCTGTTGCCGGCGGGAACGAGTATTCGGGGCTAGTGCGTTCCGTTGATCGCTGTGAGGAGCGCACACACGCCGGTGAAAAGCCCGACACCTGCGATGGCGAACCCTACGGCTAGAGCAGCCTGCCGTGCGTTGGGACGTAGTCCTCGGTCTTCGCTACAGACGACCACCGCCAAGGCGATGATTCCTAGGATGAACGTGAAACTGGTTAGAAAAGTACTCATAACGGCATCATTTCAAAGCCGTGTGCACTTTCTGCGCGACCAGGGGAAACAGCTAAGGTCGCCGACCTCGGGGAAATCGGCGACCTTCTAAGCCAGCGGGGCAATAGAGCTTTCCGGGGGGAGGATTAAGCCCCTCGCCAGCACTACTGACTACCACCAGAATAAAAGGTTCTTCGCCGCCCGCAACTTGAACGATTTTACACTCCTCACACTAACAACGTTATAACGTCAAAACGCTAACGTTATAACGTTAACGTTTTAACGTTATCGCTATTTCCCCTGTTCACGGCTGCGATTGACTAACCAGTCCGCGACCAGATCTTCAACAATCTGTGACATGTTGGTTCCGTCTTCGATGGCTGCGATCTTGAGTTCTTTGGCCGTTTCTTCGGTGAAGTAGACGGTGGTGCGTCGGGAAAGCTCGGAGGTTCCGGGGCGCAGCGTGTCTTCGACGGTGACCTTTTTCTTCCCCGCACTCATACTCGGCCGCATGGTGTCGGCGAGGCTATTTTTCTTCGTTGCCATTAGTCCATCTCCTCGATGCCTAGTATTTCTTCGCAGATGTCGGTGAAGGTGTAGAGCTCTTCGGGGTTAGTGCCGAAGTAAGTCTTAATTTCTTCGCGCTCCGGGACGACGTTGTAGAACGTCGAGACTCCTTGCACCTCAAAGAGTTCGCGCGTCTCGCGGTAGAGGCGGCGGTGTTGGAGGACTCCGGACAGGAGGACTCCGTGCGGTCGGTGGGCGACGGTTTCAAGCGTCGGCCAAACACGATCGATGTCGAGAGGCGCGGCGTGAGTCGGGACGATAATTAAGTCGGCGGTATCGATCGCGGCTTGAATCTCGTCGGCAGTGCCGGGCGGGGTGTCAACGATCTGCCAACCGTCCGATGCCGGGAAGCGCTGGAGGCGGCGCGCGTCAACACTTCGGACTGGAAACTCGAGTTTGTCTTCTCGCATGGATGCGACTTCTGCCCACCGTGTTGCTGAGCCTTGGGGATCGGCGTCGAGGACTTCCACGTCGATACCTCGGCGTGCTGCGGCGGTCGCCAGCATGATGGTGTTCGTTGTTTTGCCCACACCTCCTTTGGTGTGGACGAGGGATATGCGCATGTCACTGCTACTTTCTTTCGAAATAAACGTCTTAGCGTTAAAACGTTAACGTTTTAACGTCATAACGCTAACGTTAAAACGTTAAGACGTTAGTGTCAACCGTTTAGGCAGTTCAATTGGGATTAGAGTTCCATTCCGTCCTCGACAACGATGTCGTAGGAATTGGCGGACTCGCCCGTTTCAAAGGTGGAGTGTCCGGTTTCGAAGTTGGCGCGCGTGCCGTCCTTTCCGAGCCATTCGTTAATGGCTTCGTCTTCGAGGCGGGTCTGTTCGGTCTCTTCCTGCGGGGCGACCATCTTCCACACGAGTGGATCTACGATTTCGCCGTAGAGGCAGAGCAAGGCGTGCTCTTTCTCCATTGGTCTTGCTTCGCGCTCGATGTCGGCAAGCTTGTCTTCGATCTGGGCCGTTTCGGCTTCAATTGCTTCCTTGCGCTGGCGAAGCTCGTCGAGTTCCTGCTGGCGCTTATCACGGGCGCTCGTCCATTCGGCGATGGTGTCGTTGCCGGCTTCCGGGTCAAACAGCTTCTTCCACCAGCCGCGGTTGTCGCGGGCACGTTCTGCGTACTTGATTTCCCTCGTGGCCTCGTTGACTTTGCCTTGGGCATCGCGTTCTTGATTGGAAAGTGTCAGGCGTTGCTCGTTGAGTTCAGCGCGCTGTCCTTTCAGCTCATCGCGGAGATTTCCTAGTTCTGTCAAGCGGTTATCCAGAGCCGTCCACTTGTCACGGGTGCGCTGGCGCAGCACGGCCTTGGGGTCAATGCCTTTCAATCGGTTCCTGCGCTCGGCGGCTTGCTGTGCTTCTGCGTGGAAGTCGTTAAAGCGCTCCATCCGGGCCTGCGTGCGGTGCCGGGCAACCTCACCCATGCGGGTGTTGGCGAATGGGTCGGCCTGCGGGAGTCGGTGCGATAGGCGGGTGATGAACCAGTCGGCGCGGGTCTTTCGGTGCAGATCGTGCGGGGTGATATCGCCAGTGCTGCGGGTCGCGGCCTGGATAAGGAGGTCGCGGGCGTAATCGGTGGACTCGCGTCGCTCGACTGGGGTGTTGGCCCCGTGTCCGGTATCGCCATCTCCCGGCATGGTCTCGGCCATGTAGAGGCAGTTTCCGTAACGTCCGCGTGTCAGCGGGACGTAGACACCGGCGCGATCAATCTGGCCGACTTCGGCGACAACGCGCGCAATATCGACGGTCGCACCCTGGGCAGAATGGCCGGTAGACGCATAGCCCAGTTGGGTATGTTCACGCAGGTAAGCGCGCGGTAGCGTCACTGTGGCGTTTGTATCGTCGCACCGGCGTGCGCGGATATTGCCTTCAGCATCGATTTCTTCGACCTCCCAGCGTTGTCCGTTGCGCACCACGTCACCGGCACTGGTGGTCAGGTCGTAGTCGTTGCGGCGAGTCAAGATAGTCTCTCCGACGTGCGCGAAGTGCCCGCCGGATACCGGCACGGACTCCGACAAGTCCAACTCGCCGAGTTCAGCCATGTGTTTCTGGGCGGCGGCATTCAGCGCGTCCACGTAGTCGCGATTCGATGCCACGAGCAGGGATTGTCTGCCCCACAGCACATCCCTCTTCCAGTCAGACAACGCATCGTTCATCATGGCGGTCACTGAACCTGCGGACAAGCGTCCAGCCTCGGCGTAGAAGTCAGCGGCACGCTCAACATCGGCAGGCTCGCCAGTACGCAAACGCTTCGAGGCTTCACGCTCAGCCGCATCGGACTGGCGGAAGACTTCCGCGAGCTCTGCGACATCGGGCAGCTCGTGGGCCAGGGTGGCGAGCATGCCACCGCGCGATTTCACCGCACTGTACTGGTACGGGTCGCCGACGAAAACCACGCGGGCATCAGCAGCCTGGGCAATGTCTAAGGTGCGCACGATGTCCGGGGTGGCGACCATTCCAGCCTCGTCCACGACCACGACAGTCTCACGATCCCAGCCCAACTGGGCGGCTGCCCCGCGCGCGTCAAGGTCGCCTGCTTGTCGCAGGGCGCGCGCGAGCGTCATGGACTCATGAGCCACCTCTTCGGCAACCATCACGTCCGCCGCCTTGCCGGTAGGTGCTAGACCAATGACCTGTTTCCCGGCGTTCTCCCACGCGCTGCGCGCGGCCTTGAGCGAGGAGGTCTTACCGGCTCCGGCAGGCGCGATAAGCACACTCGCGCGGTAGCGCGAGGACACCACCGCGCGCATAGCGTCTGCCTGTGCGGCAGACAGTGTGCCGGGACGCTCGCGAATGGAGGATGCATCAACGCCAGCGTTGGTAACTTCGCAGGCCAGATCGATGCCGCGATTGACTTCATCGACCACGCCCTGGGAGGTAAAACGTTGGGAGCCTTCGCGGGCGGCTTTATCCCACACGCGCGACTTATCTGGGGTGACAGTCCAGGCCGCACCATCGCGGAAAACCTGCTCCGTGAGTTCCTCCACGGTGGCGAGTATCTTCTCGGTCTCGACGGCTCCAACGGGGATAAGTTCGGCGGTTTTCTCTACGACATCGGCACGCGTAAACGTCGAGCGTTCCTCCGTCACCGCCTCAATAATCTCGGCGATTGTCGGCAGTCCTGGGCGCTCGTGTGTGCGCTCAGCAAGCTCGGTACGCGGGCGAATGTCTGCAATAATCTCGCGGACCGTGTGGCCGGCCGGGCGCTGCCGCCAGTTGGCCTCAAGCTCGTTAAGGGTAGTGTCGAGGTCTTTAGTCTGGCGGGTTTTCTTCTGCCCGATGCGCGCCATCTGCGTGTTGGCATCAAGGCCATTGACTGCGCGCCACTGGTCGATTTCGCGTGCGCGAGTCGAAAACGCCTCAATAAGATCACGATCGTCAAGCCCGCGCATCTCCGCGCACCCGTTGACCGTCTCGCCCCACTCAACGCCCAGCGACGCGGCTAGGCGCTCGCGCAAGGTGGCTTGGTAAACCATGCCCGCTGCGCGCGCCTCGTGATAAAGGCTGACTCCATCTAGTGTGCGCCACTTCCCGTCAGAACATCGCTGCTTGTTGGCTAATAGAACGTGTGAGTGGACGTGCGGATCGCCCGCGCGGCTCGTCCGATGCTCGTACTTCACGCCGCTTAAAGCCTCGACGCGATCGATGATCATCAGCGACGAATCACCCTCATCGGCACGGCGCGTATAGCCCGCGTGCTCCGACAGATAGGACAGTGCTTTTCCGACCGCTTCGGCATGCGCTTCATCAACTGCTCGACGCACCGCCGCATCGTCAGTTAACCCCCACAACATGGACACACTCTTTGGCGCGCAGAACGTTAAGTCAAAGCCCGGCACTCCCGAATCTTTCGGCGCGCGCCCCAGTTTCACACCCGACGGGGCGATAGCTTTGTTAAACCACGCCCGCACATTCTCACCACGAATCTGCTCGCCCTCAGCGACCCCCAGCGCCTCAGCAACCGCCACCGCTTGGGCACCGGTACGCGCGTTTACCCATGCCTCCGCCGGCTTGGTTCCATCCTCGGAGTAGTAGCCGTCCGGGCCGAGATTTTCATCCTGGTCTTCGCCGACAGTGGACTCATAATAGGCCACGGATTCACCGTGCATCTTCGCGATGGTCAGCACGTCCCGCAACCTCCTTTCGCCCCTGGCACGCCCCCGCACGGAGTGCGGAAGCACGTTTACTGCAAATGTACCATAGAATATGGCGATTAAGCGCCATTCAGACGAGGTCAATGCAGAAAACCGGCGAATCTTTCAGTGGAGTTGGTTGTGCCAGGGCGTGACAGCTACATGGGCAAGGAAGTCGCGTAAGCAACTTTCGCGGCAACGCGAGAACCATGAACTAACACCACGCACAACGACTAGTGTCGCCCCCCCGACAGGTTGAAGGAACTGACCAAAAATCAGGCCAGTCTCTCCCTTATCCTTAAAGACTTCCGTAACCACACACTTGAATGCTTACGATTGCCAGACTTTCCTTTAAGCCGATCGTGCTTCCTTTTGGCTTGAAGGCGACACCTTCTGCTGGAAAAAGAGATGACGTTTGTCATCACTTGAGGGAAGAAGGGTCATGATCATTAAAGGGATAGTTCCCACTATGGGGATAAAAAATAATACAACTAGAATTCCGGAGAATCCCGCATCTTGCAGCCGTCTCGATAGCAACGCAAGAAAAGGCAGAAACACGATTGCTGCTATCACTTCTTCTAGCGATACTCCATGAAAATCACCTAAATGATTATCGAGCATGCTGACGAAGAATGAACCAATAGTCAAGAAGAAAAAAATCCACCAGTATTCACTTCTAGAGGCTGACCCTTTAAAAGCAAAATATCTCAAGAAAAACCGTGACACGGCCTGCTGCGGAGACGCCCCATGCAGGGCCTGGTAGGAAGACTGCTTATCCATAATAAAATCTCCTTCCGATAAAAGAATACTTTAGGGAAGGAGATTTCCTATCCCTTAACAACTACCGATCTCGTCTGCCCCAACCAAGGCTCCTAAGTTCGGGTTTACGGTTAGCCGGGTTTCGCCAGGCCCTACACACCTATCCTCGGATGCGTAAAAATACTTAACTTTAATCTTTACTGGATGGTTTTTGCAGTTAGTGTAAACGGCCTCTTCGTATTTTCCATCGTCGCCTTTGCCGGCGATAGGGCTCCCCGTAGCTTTTCCCACGAAACCGCATACTGAAGCTGAAGCGATAGGGCTGACCGTCAACAAGCCTAGTGCTGTACATCCAGCAATAACTGTCGAAAGTGTTTTACGAGTAATTTTTCCCATTATTTAGCACGCTCCAATCTTTGAAGCGCCGGAAATTTTCTTCCCTTCTCGAGTCGTGCCAAGTTGGGAATCTCCTGGGTTAACACAAACTTCGTAATCTCCACTTTCTGCATTAACCTTGATCTTTTCGTTTCCACCACTGCAATTTCCCCAGAATGCTGTTTCAACTCTGCCACCAGGAAAAGGAACAGTTACATCCACTACAGGAATAGTCACATCCCCCCAATTGTGTTCTCGGTCAATGTGCTCAGTGTGGTAGCCGCAAGTAGTCGCCGAAGCTTCAGGAGTTTCGCCAATCGTCACCATCCCAGCGAAAACAAGAGATAGTGCCCCTGTGCCGACGAGCATTCTTTTAATACCCGAACTTGCGATTGGAGTAGTTTTACTCAAACCTGACATGAAAAGCTCCCTTAATTTCAAACAAATGAACCAGAGCAGAACCAGCGCTCCGTGCGACCTACGCTACTCACAATCGGTTAGTTAAGTAAAGGATATAACGGAAAAGTTATCCAAAGCTTTATCGATGTTAATTCCCAATTAACTAAACGCCCTACAGGTCACTAAATACGCCAACCACTAACGTCCCCACAGTCGTTTGGGCATCTATGGCCAATTCGTAAGCGAGCCAAGCCCATTACCTCCCATCTGCACTACTGCTTAATGACAGGGAACATGCTCAACAAACTTTTCGGGCGCGAAGCGGCCAAGATTGCACGCCAAATCATCGACCAGGCCGAGCCGTTTAACGCCGCCCACACCACCGGCTGGGGACTACCTTGCAAGCCCACCGTCACACGCCGCTAACGCGCACCACGCGCAGACTCTCCGGAGAAAGTTCCAGCCATTAATCACACTGATGTGATTTAATAGGCGGAGAAAATAAAAAGCCGCGCCTCACACTCGTGGGGTGCGCAGCGTGAGCGGCACACACCCTCGGTTCAAGTCCAGGGCGCGCACGTTCCTCAAAAATGAGGAAACCCCCGCATTATAGAGTTGACGCTCTAGCGGGGGTCCAAAAACAAAGAAACGGTTTCGCCGTTCACTTACGGAGTCTACATCATAGACACGGAAACGGGCGGCGACAGAACCGAGAAAGGTAAACATGGCGCCAAAAAAGCCCAACTGGCACGACAAGCTCGAAGCAGTCAAAGAACTAGCCCGCAGGCAAGAACACGACGCCGCACAAGAACTCCTCCAAGCCCAAGACGTCGGCTACACCTCTAAACTCTTCGTCCAAGCACTCTTCCCTTACAGGCAGGTTGAGGGAAACACCTATTCAATCGAATCAGGAAATTCTTCCATTTCAATCGTGTCCTTTAACGGGGTTCCCTACGGCAAATACCCGCGCCTCATCATGGCCTACATCATCACCCGCGCGGTCGAAAACGCCGGACAGCTCAAAGAGGGAAAAATCGACGAAGCAGAAGCACGCCGAATCCCCCTTGGCCACTCCATGAGCCACTTCCTCCAAGCAATCGGAATTGAACTCCGCGCAAATGGCGGAAAGCGCGGAAACGTCACCCTCCTACGCGAACAAATCAAACGACTAGCCAGCTCCGTCATCACCGTTCAAAGCGACGACGGAATACACACCCGAGGTAGAAACACTCAAATCTTGGATGATTGGAACCTCTGGTTCGACCCCCGAGACCCCAACCAAGGAAGCTTCATTGAGTCCGAACTCGTATTGACTTCAAAGTTTTTTCAGTACGTCGCCGAGTCTCCTATCCCCATCGACCTCAATGTTCTGCGCCAGCTCACTAAGCCGCGTTCGATGGACATCTACATCTGGTTAACCTTGAAGCAGTACTGGCTGGCGAAAAACAACCGCGAGGCCTACACCTTCACTTGGGACATGATTGCTGACAATTTCGCCACAAAGAAACTGGAAAGCTCCGCCGAGAGAAGAGACTTCCGTACGAATGTAAAAAAAGCTATTAGCGACATTCTGACGGTCTGGCCTAACGCCGGCATCACCGCTGACACTAACGGCGTCACCGTCACCAAGACCGCCACCTCTATCCGGCAGCGCCCACCCAAGCCCCAACTCGACTAGCCAACACAACACGAAGCGCCCCACGCGGGCGCTTTCTTTTTGCCCGGATAATCGTGCGCTGATCTAAACACAACCATGCGCTGATCTAAACACAAATCTAAAACCCCAGGTAATCGTGCGCTGATCTAAACACAAACCCGAAAAGAGTGCGCTGATCTAAACACAACCATGCGCTGATCTAAACACAACCATGCGCTGATCTAAACACAACCATGCGCTGATCTAAACACAA
>NZ_JBPPVW010000028.1:0-16347 GCF_053546955.1 Corynebacterium sp. 32222D000AT
TCCCGGGGGGAAGGGGCCCTAATTATTAAATCGGTGGGGAAGGCCCCGCCCGGGGCGGCCCCCGCCCCGGGGCGGGGGGGGGGGGCCCCGCGGCCGCGCACCCGCCGCAGCCGCTGGACGGGCAGCCAGAGACCGGTTCGGGCACGAGCCCGCCGGTGGCCAGCAGGTGATCGAGGATGGCGTCGACGACGCCGGCATCCAGCCCGCTGCGCGCGGCGACCTCGGCGCGGGAGGTGACCCCGCGGGCGATGAGCTCGCGCACGGTTTCCAACGGAGAAGTCTGGGCGGTAGTCATTAGAACCACAACCGCAGGATCTGGAAAGCCGCCACAGATAGCGTCCAGGCTAGGGCCAGCTGCACGCCGAAGCCGAAGATGGTCCAGCGCCAGCCGATTTCTCTACGCTGGGCCGCCAGCGTGGCCACGCAGGGGGTATAGGCCAGCAAGAACAGCATGTAGGCCCAGACCGCGGCGCGGGCGTGGCCGCCGGAGGCGGCGTCGAAGTCGGCGCGCACGTGTTCGCTCAGGCTGCTGTGGGCCTGCTCGTCGGGCGCGGCGTCGGTGACGTCGTCAACGGAGTAGGTCTGCGCCCAGGTCGAAATCAGCGCTTCCTTGGCCACGAAGCCGGTGACCAGCGGCCCGGTCAGGGACCAGGAATCGAAGCCGGCGGGGGCGAAGATGGGCGCGGCGGCATCGGCAAGCGCGCCGTAGGCGGAGTCTTCGACGGCGAGCTCACCGGCGCTGGCCTCATCCAGCTGGGCGGCGGAGACCGGCAGGGCCATGAGCATCCAGACCACCACGACGGTGGCGACGATGATGCCGCCGGCGGTGCGCAAGAAGCCCTTGAGCCGGGTCCACATGACCGATAGCGCCAGGCGCGGGGTCGGGATCTGGTAGGTCGGCAGGTCGATGACCAGGGGCTCGTACGGCATCGCGCGCCAGAGCGTGTGGCGCAGCAGCAGGCCGGTGAGTACGACCAGCGCAATCGAGATGACGTACATGGCAAAGACCACGGACCCGGCGTGCGCGGGGAAGAAAGTGCTGGCCAGCATCACGAAGACGACCAGGCGCGCCGAGCACGAAGTGAACGGGATGAGCAGGCAGGTCAGGATGCGGTGGCGCGGGGTGCCCAGCACGCGGGTGGCGGAAATCGCCGGCACGTTGCAGCCAAAGCCCACGACGATGGGGATAAACGCCTTGCCCGGCAGGCCGATGGCCCGCATGACGCGGTCGGTGACCACCGCCGCCCGGGCCATGTAGCCGGAGTCTTCCAGCACCGCGAGGCAGATAAACATCAGCGCCATCAGCGGCGCAAAGGTCAGCACCATGCCGACGCCGCCGACGAGGCCGTCGACGATAAGGCCCGTGACCAGCGGGTGGTCCCAGCCGAGCGCGCCGAGGGCCGCGGTGACCGCGCCGGAGACCGGCCCGGAGACAAGCGCCTCGAGCCCGTCCTGGAGGGGCCCGGCCACGGTGGTGGTGATTTGGAAGACCAGCCACATCACGGCCATAAACAGCAGCGGGCCGGCCACGGGGTGCAGGGCCACCTTGTCGAGGCGCTGCGTAAACGTGGTGACCTCGTGGTCCTGGCTGACCGCGGCGCGGGCGGCGGCGTCCAGGTCGATAAAGCGCTGGTCGGGGGTGTCGTCCGGGCGCAGCACCTCCGGGCTGCTTGCCAGGGCCGCGTTCGCGGCCGTGCGTACGCGGGACATCCCGTCGCGGCGGCGCGGGTCGACTGCCACCACCGGCAGTCCGGTGGCGGCCGCCAGCGCGTCGGCGTCCACGCGCATCCCCCGCGCCTGGGCCACGTCCAGCTTGGTCAGCGCGACGATAATCCGGTAGGGCTCGCCGGCGAGCTGGAAGGCGATGTTCAGGCCGCGGGCGACGGCGGTGGCATCGACGGCCACGATGACGAGATCGGGGCGGTGGCAGGGCGGGGCGTCGAGCAACATGTCGCGGGTCAGCGCCTCGTCGGGGCTGAGCGGATCGAGGGAGTACGCGCCCGGGAAGTCGATGACGTCGGCCTGGGCGTCCTTACCCAGGCGCCAGGCGCCGCGGCTGATTTCCACGGTCGTGCCCGGCCAGTTGCCGGTCTGGGCGCGGGCGCCGGTCAGGGCGTTAAAGAGGGTGGATTTGCCGGAGTTGGGCGCGCCGACCAGCGCGACGATGGGCGAGCCTTCCGGGGCCAGCGCCCCGCCCGGGTTGCCGTGGCAGGTTGCGGTGGTCATGCCAGCACCTCCAGCAGGCGCAGGGTGTGGGCATCGACGGCGTAGCGGCAGGTGCCGACGCTCACGATGCGCGATCCGCCCGCCACGGCCGGGCCAATCTCGGCCTGCGCCCCGGCGCGCAGGCCCAGTTCGGCCATGCGATTGGCCAGCGGGGCGTTTGCCTGGCGCAGGTGCTCCACGTTCGCGGCGGTTAAAACGAGTGAGGTCCCCCGCCTCCCGCGGGGCGGGCGCTGGGCCCGGGAAGCAATGGCTGGCATGGCCATCGTCCTTTCGGTCGGTGGTGCGTGTCGTCGAAGCCGCGCACCAAAGGCTTATAACACCTTTTAAGCTACTCCGAGTTAGCCAACCCTACCCAAATTTTCGAGGCAAGTGTGACCAAGTAGACCTTAACCAAAGTCCGGGGCCACTCCCCTGCCTCGCGACCTGCCGCTTGCCCAGCGCATGCCCGATGTTTACAGGCGGATACCCAGCTGGCGGGCGTAGCCGCGCAGCTGATCCATAACCGCCGGGTTGCTCAGCGCGCCGCCGACCGCGGCGATGATGCCGACCAGGCCCACGATAGCGGCGACGGTGCCGCCCCGGCTGGAGCCGCTGCTCAGATCAGCGGACGAGCCGTCGGACGAGCCGGCGGAGGAACCGTCCGAGCTCTGGCCGTCCTGGCCGTCCTGGCCGTCCTGGTCGTCCTGGCCAGCCTCGCCGACGACGAACTCGTAGTCCTTGGTGTAGGTGTTGCCGTGGACGTCGGTCGCGGTGACCTGGGCGGTGTGGGTGCCTTCTTCCAGGTCTTCCGGCAGCGGCGCGCGCCAGATGTGGGCGGCACGGTCCGCGATGCTGCCGCCGTGGACGGCCTGGGCCTGCACGGCCAGCGGGTCGGAGTACTCGGCGCCGTAGCGCTGCTCCTCGCCCTGCATCGGCTGGGTGCGCTCGGCCTCGACGGCCTCGGCGCCGTCGAAGGAGACCTCGACGGTGGAGCCGGTAGCTCCCATAAAGAAGTTGGTGGTCAGGTAGGACTCGCCCAGCTCCTCGGCGCCCACCTGCTCCGGGTTATCGAAGGCCGGCAGGTCACCGCCCTTCTTGGCCTGGGAGCCGTCGTACTCGATGGTCTCGTCGTACCACTCGCGGTAGCGCGGGGTGTTCAGGGAGACGTTCATCTGGTCGTTCTGGTTGCCGCCGACCGGGGTGAAGAACTCGCTGACCTCGGAGCCGTTGATGTCCAGGGTGAGCACGCCCGGCTTGGAGCCGTCGCGGCCGTAAGACTTCGGCACGCCACCCTCGCCCATCTCGCCGGAGTACCAGTCGCCGGAGATGGCGCCGGCCACGATGTTGGTAAACGGCAGCTCGTCCACGCCCAGGGTGTCCTTCCACTCCTGGGTGCTGTCGCCGGCGCGCATATTGGCTACAGCATGGGTGTGGCCGCTAACGGCGATGGTCTCGCGGCCTTCGACCAGCTTGGCGATCTCCTTGACCTGGTCTACCTGGTGGCGGGCGGAGCCGGAGTCGGAGAAGGAAAACAGCGGGATGTGGGAGGCCAGGACGATGACCTTGTCCTCGGGCGTGCGCTCAAGGTCGGCGCGGAGCCAGGCCATCTGGTCGGCATCGAGTGCGCCGTTGTACTGCTCGCCGTCGACGGGGTACTCGACGGATTCCAGGGAGATGATGTGCGCGTTGCCGACGTCGTAGGAGTGGTAGGCCGGGCCGAATTCCTGGCGGAAGGTGTCGAATTTGTGCTCGGCATCGGCGTCGAAGTCCAGGTCGTGGTTGCCGGGCAGGAAGCGCGCCGGCGCGTTGAGCATGCCGGTCAGCTCGCGGGTGTCCGGGTAGAGGGAGAGGTCGTCGCCGACGACGTCGCCGATAAACAGCGCGCCGCAGTTGGTGAAGTCGTCGCGCTGGCTGAGATCGGTGAACGCGCCGGCGCGGGCGTAGCCGACCTCGTCCTTGTCGTAGGTCTGGATGTCGCCGCCGATGAGGCAGCGCTGGTTGTCCAGCGCAGAGTCCGGGTCGGTCACGAGCGGGAAGTTGACGGCCTCCGGCGTGCCACCGCTGGCCTCGATGCCGCCGTATTTCAGCTCCGGGGAGCCTTCCGGGACGTGGTTGTAGTAGAACTGCGCGGCGTTGGCCTCGTCGACGGGCACCTGGTAGCCGGCCGGCTGGGTGATGAAGACGGTGGTGTTCTCGTCGACCGGGATCTCGTAGCGGCCCTCGGCGTCGGTGGTCACGACCTCGCGGCCGTTGGAGACGGCCACGCCCTCGATGGGGGCCTCGTCGTCGTCCTGGGTGGAGTTGCGGTTGGTGTCGTCGAAGACGGTGCCGGTGAGGGTGTCGCGGACGGCATCGCCAGCAGCGGGGACGACCTCGACAGCACCGCGGTAGAGGCCGTCGTCGGCCAGGGCGGTCGGTACGGCGAGGGTGGACAGGGACAGGGTGAGCGCGGAGATGGTGGCAACGGAGCGGTAGCGGCGGTGAGCCATAACAAGAATCCATTCGAGTGTGAGAGAGTCGGTACGCCCGCACACTCTAGGGGCCGCTCGTAACCGCGCCTTGAATTTTAGCTTTCGACTAAGTTAACAATCGTCTTTCCAGACGTTGGGCTTGTAGCCCGGCGTCGGCGTGGTTGGGGTCAGCGCCGACGATGCCTCCTCGTGGGTATAGCCGCACACCCCCATCAGGTCGACGAGCAGGGAGCGCACCTGTGCCAGCATGACCGTGGTGGAGATCCCGCGGGAGATGCCCTGGGCGTGCACCAGCTCCACCCCGGTCTGGGCGGCCAGGCGGCGCAGGCCGGTGGTCAGCTCGGAGATCTTGGTCGAATCGGCGAAGTCCGGGTCGGTCAGGATGGCGTCGGAGAGCTGGGTGGTCAGCTCGGCGACATCGCGCAGCAGCTCGATGAGCTCGTCGGTGATGGGCTCGCGGTCCAGCACCGCGACGTGCGCCCGGCGGGAGAGCACGCGCGTGTTGCGCATGGCGTTGTCCACGTTGTTGAGCAGCCCCAGCAGCACGCGCATGTCCTCGCGCTGCTTGACCAGCAGCGGGGAGGCGAAGACCACCTCGCGGGAGTTGTTGGCCTCGGCGATCATCTTGTTGATGTTGGCCTGGCTGCCGCGGGCGCGCTCCAGGGCGCGGGCGATGCCGGCGGCATCACGGGCGTGGGTGGCCTGCGCGACCTCGTCCAGGATGGAGCCGGTCAGCCCCAGGATGCGCGCGACCTCGCGGCGCCCGTTGCGCAGCGGCGAGGCCGGCACCAGCGCCATGACCAGCAGTGCGACCATGCCGCCGACCAGGGAGTCCACCATGCGGTCGGTGCCCCCGGAGGTCTCCGGCGGCAGGATGGTGGCGATCAGCACCGCGGCGAAGGCCGCGTGGTTGGCCACCAGGGCGCCGCGGTCGACGAAGGTCGCCAGGGCCACGGCGACGGCCACCCCGACCGCGATCTGCCAGGCGCCGGTGCCCACGAAGTAGATGAGCCCGTCGCCCACGCCGACGCCGAGGGTCACGCCGACGACCAGCTCCATGGATTTGCGCACGCGGTCCCCGGCGGCCGAGTAGACGATGACGGCCGACATCGGGGCGAAAAACGGCAGCGCGTGCCCGATGACGTAGTGCGAGAAGCCGAAGGCCAGGCCCGCCGCCAGGCCAATCTGGATGATATACATCCAGTTGGAGCGCAACCGCCCCAATCCCTGCCGGACTTTACCGATTGTCAGCGCCTTCGCCACATGCTTTGCTCGTGCCACACCCTAGATAGTAGCCCGCGCCCAGCGAAAACAAGGCATCGCGAGCGCCTTAAAATGCGCTTAAAGCCCTCCCCGGCACAGCTAGCGGTTCAGCGGCGTGCCCTGCCACCTAAAGCCGCGGTCCATAAGCAGGCTGCCGGTATCCGACGGGCGCAGGGTGAGCTGGTGGGCGGCATCGTCAAGCTGCAGCTGCCCGTCCACGAGGCGGTAGCGCAGGTGGTACTCGTCCGCGAATTCTTCGCCGGCGCCGAAGTTCTGCTCGTCGTCGGCCATCGGGGCCAGCAGGTACAGATCCAGGCGCGGGCGGCCCGGCTCGCTGTCATCGACCCGGTAGAAGCCGGCTTGCAGGTCCCCGTTGGCGCGGCGGACGGTCGCCCCCGCGAACTCGCCCGGGTCGGCGTCCAGCTGCTCGAGCGCCGGCCCGCTGGCCACCTGCTGCTTGCCGAGGGCCACGGTGGACAGGCGGGCATCGTCAAGCAATTGGGGCGCGGGCTCCGAGCTGTCCTGGGCGACCTGCCACACGCCAGCCAGATCCTCGTGGACCGTGGCGAACTGCTTGGGCACGAGCACAGCCGGCGCCACCAGACCGGCGACCAACAGCACGGCCGCCGCCACGGGCGGAACCCAGCGCGTAAACCTGTGCACCCGCGGCCACGGGATAAGCCGCGGAACCTGCATCTTCGGCACGGAACGGCCCAGCGCGAAGGCCAGCACGCGCGGCACCCAGGGCGCTAGGACGATAAGGAAGAGCACCATCTGGACGAAGGATCCCTGCTTGACCGGCACGTCGAAGGTCAAGTTCAGCAGCCACACCACCCGAGGGAAACCGCCCCGATGAGGCCACCCAGCCACGCCGTGCGCCGCCACAGCACGAGCGCCGCGGCGAGCAGCTCCACAGCACCGGCCAGAAACTGCACCCACGGGCTAAAGGCCATGAACGTCCACAACAGCCCCATCGGGGACTTCTCCCCAACCGTAATCAGCAGCTGCGGGTAATCGACCACCCCCCATCTGCAGCAGGATCACCTTCGCCGCGGCATACGGCAAGGCAAAGAGACAAATAACCACGTGGACGACAGCATGCAGCGCCCACCCAAACGTGCGCCACGGAACGCGGCGGAAAAAGGAAGTCGAAGTCATAGCCACAATCCCGCCACGCACCGCGACCGCGCAGAAGAGGGCGAGCACGCAATTTCACGGTAGGGCCCGCCCTACCCCCCGACTGAGCGCGAAAACCGCACGGGATCTGTCCATAGTTTTGCCATAAAACGGTTGCACTTAGCATTTGCAACACTCATAATGACAGTTGCCGCGGGAACCTTTCACCCGCGGATCTCTTGTTTCTCGCATGCCTAACGAACGGCACGCCTACCTGGAAAAGGAATCCATACATGCTTGCATCCCGCCGCCTCACGCGGCCTATCCTGGCTTTTCTGCTCACGTCATCTTTGGTGGCCACCAACGTCAGCGCTCACGCCGCTCCTACTGCCGAGCTACCCGAATCCGCTCTGGTCCATGACGCTCTTTCCGATCCCGTTGCTGACCAGTCCCCCGACACTTCTGAGCAGGTCCGCGAAGCCGCGGATGAAATGAACCACAACTCGCCTAGCTTACACTCCCGTGGGGCCGACAAAAGCACTGGAGATGCCTACTCATCCTTCTACCACGACCCAGTGGACCTGGATGGTTCTTCCCCAGGACAATTGTTCCGGAATTCCTCGGTGCGAAACCCCCTAAACACGCTGGGCATTACCAACATCGGCCCTTACAAGGCGGAACGCATCCTCTACTCTTCCACCAACCGCAAGGGAGAGCCCATTCCAGTCAGCGGGATCGTCATCGAGCCGAAGAAGGATTGGATGGGGGACGGGCCACGTCCCGTGGTCGCCTACGCCCCCGGCACCCAGGGCGTAGCCGACCACTGCTCGCCATCGCGCAAAATCGCCGAAGGCGTGGGCGACTACGAACAGCTCTTCTTTGAAAGCCTCCTCAAGGAGGGATACGCAGTGGTCCTAACCGACTATGAAGGACTTGGCACTCCCGGCCTGCATACCTACATGGACCGCCTCAGCCAAGCCCACGCCGTGCTCGATAGCGTACGTGCTGCGCAGCAACTAGACGGCTGGGATTTGGGTCCGGAGAATCCCGTTTTCCTCAACGGCTATTCGCAGGGTGGCGGCGCAACCGCCAGCGCCGCGGAGCAATATGACTCTTACGCCCCAGAGCTCAACGTCAAGCTCGCAACCGTCGGCGCCGTCCCAGCCGATCTGACTCTTTTGCCACCAGCCCTCGACGGAACTACGTACTTCCTTTTCGAACTCTTCGCTCTACTTGGTTTGTCCCAAAGCTACGGCACCGATTTCAATGACCGGCTCAGCACTCGCGGACAGGAGGTCCTCCGCAACGCTACGAACACGTGCACGCTGGGCCTCGGGCTCTATTCCGGACAGACCATCTCCGGGCTTACCGCCGACGGCACTGACGTTTACGAGCTCATCGAAACTGCTCCTTATAACCAGATTCTCGCGGAGCAGCACATCGGCCACCGAGCTCCCACCGTCCCGGTAGTCATCACACACGGCCGGGGCGACGACGTCATCCCCTTCGACACAGCCGAACAATTGGCTGCAGAGTGGGCCGACCGCGGTGCACAAGTCACCTTCCTTCCGAATGATGCTGGTTCGCACGTAGCCGGCACCATCCCGCACATCGACGCCACCCTCGACGCCATCAAAGCGGTACTAAACAGCTAGCCGACTCTTCCCACCTACCGCTGCCTAAGACTCACGGTCTGCACAGGCTTTCCTTAGGACGACCTGTTACCTCGGGTTTGTTTGTCATAAGCGGTCCGGAAGCGGCGGGCGTTAGACCACCCGGTCCTGCGCTGCGGCTGCTTCCGGCGGTCGGTAGGGCGCATCATGAGAGTCAGCCCATCGAAATCGGTGGGTTTCCATTGGTGCCGGTGGGTCCGAAATTCCATCCTCTACTCGTTGTTGGTGGAATACACGAGCAGGGCCCGACCGTCCTTACACAGCTCAATCGTCCGTTCCCACAACAGCTCCCTAATCCGCGCGGTCGGCCGGCCGACGA
This sequence comes from Corynebacterium sp. 32222D000AT, assembly GCF_053546955.1. NCBI lineage: Bacteria > Bacillati > Actinomycetota > Actinomycetes > Mycobacteriales > Corynebacteriaceae > Corynebacterium > Corynebacterium sp. 32222D000AT. The sequence continues at coordinate 9,048 of NZ_JBPPVW010000028.1, forward strand.
AAACTCCCGGCGATACCTCCATCAGCCACTTGGTGAGGTCGCCGCGCAACCCTGCGGGACAAGCGGATAAAACCAGTACCATCATGACAACTGCTCTTCCTCAGCCCAGTTGATTCCAGACGCGATGACCTCGAGCTCGCTCCACAGCAGTAGCTCCGCGTCATTTAAGAGCTCGTCATCAGGGACGTCGAACAGTGTCTTAAGGTCGCCGACCATACGAGGCATCAGTCGTTGCTCGACCACAGCGTCGCGCACGCGGCGGCGGACTTCGACGCTAGGCTGTCCACCCGCAGCTGCCACGGCATCAAATGCGGCGGGGATGGAGATTTCAGCCTTGTAAAGGTCCGCAATATCGTAAACAAACGAACGGTCCGTGCCCGTGTGAATAATGCCTAGGGCGGGGATGAATCCTAGGGCAGCAACGACGGCATGGGTGACCCCGTAAAGGGCCGCGGAACCTGCTGTCAGGGCCTGGTTAATCGGATCCGAAGAACTGAAATCACTGGGATCGTAAGATCGACGGTTCCAGTACACGCCGGTGCGTTTGGCCTCGGCCGCGTAGATCTTCTTCATCCTGGCGCCTTCCCTGCCGCGCAGCTGCGCCATGGTCAACCTACTCACGTCTTCACCGGCGAAGCGCATGGAATACATCGCCCTAGCGCAGTTCAGCCGTCGGCGCTGGTTGGTCACTACGGAAGCATGTATTTCAGCCATACGCGAGGACTTAGCAGGTGGCCTACCGCTCGCGTAGTAGCGCACGCCGCGCTCCCCGACCCACACGGTTGAGACCCCGGCGTCGCCGTGCAACGCCATGGCCGCGTACGTCACCCTGGTCCCTGGTCCCAGCAACAGCGCGGCGAGGTGCGTAGCAGGCAAATGCGCGATCCCGCGCCGGTCCTGGATGGTCAGAGAATTTCCTTCTCTATTTACCACTGCCCTTTCCACGTAGAGAAAGCTCAGCCGGTCTTCCATCCTCGACAGCGCGGTGCGCGCAATAGGTACCTCCCTAGGCGTTGGCATTGGTTCGGGCCCTGGCCAGAGTCATCAGGCCGCACCCGTAACCGCGCGCTCGCCCAATTCCTTGTGTCAGCGCCGCGCGCAAGAGATCTGGATCCGTAACTTCCAGGACACCCGCGAAACGAGCAGTCACGATGTGCACTCGAGCGCTGCTTCGACCACGACGGAAATCGAGAGTCTTACGCTCGATGACGGTGGGTACTTCGGTCGGATCCCAACGCTGCCGTTCTTGGTCTGATACTTCGTCACTAGCCCGAGGGGCGAGGCTAAAGCCACACTTGCCTGCCTTGTCATACAGCCATCCGAGCTGGTGCGGGACCGATACGTGAGCCTTAATCTTGCTGCGCTTGCCCTCAACTGTCTGGGCGAAGGTAGGGTTCGCCACCAGCTCGAAGTGCCAGCGCTGCCCCTTCTTGAGCGCCGCAAGAAAGCGGTCGTATTCAGCAATCTGTGCTGGACGAGTATCCCACCCGGCCTGCTCAACAATGTGCTGACCGGAGGGCTTTTCCGGACCGACGATGTAGAGCGCGTGCTCATGACCGTTAGTGTCCGCACGCCACAGCACTCGGCCGGAAGACTCGTCCAGATCCGGCGGAAACGCCGCTCGGACGGCCGCGTGCATGGACTGCGGGTCTGTCAAAAGCTTGCGCCCCTGCCTCCTGGCTGGGTTAATCAGCACTTTCGTCAACGTTGTCATGCGTTCAGCACCGCCTCAAGGAAGGGATCCGCCTGCAGCTCGTTGGGCTCCAGGGGGTTGGTCAAGGTGGCGTAGTCGGTCTGGACGACCTCTCGCCAGCCATATTTTCGGTGTTCAGGGTTGTAGGAGACCGGCACGTCCTGGCGCGCGACCCCTACCTCACCCGCTTGGGCATCCCGGTAGATGGGCAGGGTCACCCGCTCGCCGCAGGTTTTCATGTGATTCTTGGTCGCATGCCATTTCTGGTGGCCCTGCAGCGCCTCGACCGCCGATTTATCCACGACGCCCAGGACCAGGTTGGGAGGAACAGGACACGAACGCCGCCCCATAAACAACGGGTAGACGGGATCATTGAGCGCCTCAACAAAGCCTTTCAGCAGTGACCGGTCCTCTGCCTCCACCGCGACTACGAAGGCCGCGTCCGACAGAAAATACCGGGTAATCAGCTTAGCGGATGCTTTGGGATCACGTTGCCACGGTTGCGCGGTCTGATAATCGCGCAGCAAGCTGCCGGATTGGTCGACGCGCACGGCAAGCCGCAGATGTGCAAGATCCTCGATCGGGTCGGTCCGTCGTCGCCCTTGGGCCGCCGCGATCAGACCGACGATGCCGGATTTAGACGGCGTCGGCGCCGTCGTTCTGGTGGCATACCGGGACTCATCGCCCCACGACTGCATCGGCCCCTTTAGCAAAAGCAAAAGAGAAGAAGTCATTGGCAAAAACTCCTAACCCTTAGCTTTCCAGAGCAGCGGAAACACGCTCTTGCAGCTCGCTGAGGGTTACTGCTTCTGCGATATCGGCGAAAGCTTCCCGAGCCTCTTCGAAGCCCAGCACGAATCCAGCCTTCGGCTTGAGGTCATACATTTCTTCGAAGCCCTTTTCCTCGGCCGCAAGAGCCTTGGCGCCGGCCACACGGAGGCTCTCTGCCTCAGTCGGCTCCACCGGCGATTCAAAAGCGGTGACCAGGGAAACCGGGCGGGTCTCACGAACCGCCACATAGACCAACTCCGGGAGCGTCTGGTTGGCAAACGTGTTGATCTTGCCGGTCGGCATCGACTTGATGAAGGCGTCGATGAACTGCCCCGCAGCAGTACGGGCTTCCTCCTCGGACCCCAGGTTTTCAGCCAGCCCACCCAGATTTACCGTGGCGTAGCGGTACAAGGTCGACGACATCATCTGAACCGTGCCAATCATTCCCGCACCGGTTTCCTCCCCGGCTTCCGCGAGGTCGTCCACTGCGGTGAAGTAATCAAATTCCGGCGCGCTAGCGTGGATGCCCAGTGCATGGGCCACCTGGACTGCGGCGTCCACGTTGTAGGCAGCATCGTCAGCGACCATGCGCCCGAACATCGCCATGTCTACGGAGTGCTCAGTATCAAGGATTTCCTTGGCCTCGCCCTTCTTGATCTTTTCGCCATCAGCCTCAACGAGGGCCTTTACTGCCCGATCAATTTGGTGCGGGCTCAGGAAGATCAAATAGCTGGTTTGTGGGTAGTACGCGTCGTCCAGCTTCTCCTGCTGTTCCTCGCCGGCTTCTACTTCCTTCTTCAGGGAGGTGATCTTCTTCTTGTCGACTTCCACCTTGATTCCGGCAGCCTTGAAAAGCTGAGTTACAGCTTCGATGGAGCGTTCGTTGTCCCAGCCCTCATGTACTTGGAGGCCTTGAGCAATTTCCTGCGGGAGGCGCTTGGAGCGCTTGCCGACACTGTCGGGAGAAACATTGGACTCGAAGTACTTGCGGATGGCGCGCTTCCAAGACTGCGAGGAGACGCGCTGACGCGGCACGCCACCGTAGACGGCGGACTTCGGTGCCCCAGTGTCATCGCGGTTGATCAGGGACGGTGGAACGGTTTGCAGGGCATGGATATCGACGATGTAAGACATGGTTTTCCTTTCGAGAGGGAGGGAGTTTAGTTAGGACTTTTGGGGACGAAAGCTCGCACCGGCGGCGAAATCGCGTCCCCAGCGCAGAAGCACCCCTTGGCGACGCGAGGCGTCACCCTGTGTCGTAGAGGTCTGGAGCAGGACGCGGAGATCACTAGCGAAATAACCGTAGTGGAATGCCAATTTCGATGAACGCAGAAGCGTAATGAGCGATCTCAGCTGAACCATCCGGGAGGCTTCATCTCGCGCTAGCAGCATCGCGTCGAAGCGAGGTTTGATAGACCCCGATTCCCGGATGGCGTACATTCGTCCGCACGCCCAGGCGAAGCTATGCGTGGACACGTGTGCTTCGCTGGTTGCGCTTTGCATGTGAATACCGAACGCGACTAGGGCGTGGAACGCTGCCTTCTCGCTCGGCGAGAGGCTCGTGCCCTTGCCCAGCTCCCGCTCTTCCAGCGGTGGCTCCAGCAACAGCAGTATTTCCTCGAGAGCCAAAGGCTGTTGTTCTGGGGTACGTGAGGAGTATTTTCGCAACTGGGCTAGCGCGCCTCGGGCCCGCGCAGCCGCGGCATGATTAGGGCTGCGCAAATAGGCGTACTGCAAGGCTTCTACCGTCTTGGTAACCGAGGCGTGCAGGCCGGCTCGTTCTACGACCGGCTGAGCCACGTCTTGCGTTTCAAGCATGGACTTCATCCTTTTCTTCCGTCGAGTTTTGGTCTTCTGGCTCGGGCACCGTCAATGGCAGGTCCTTCTTCAAACGACGTCTGAGAGCTTGGTGCAACGTACCAGCCGATACAATCCGTCCGTGCCCCTTTTCGTCCGCGTCTGTGATACGGCCGACAATGGCCTTTTGCCCTGCGCCTCGTACCAGTTCAACCGCCTGATCCAGCGCTTCTTCCAGAACAGCGAACTGCCACTGTCGGGCACGCTTGTCCACGTTTTCGGTATCGACGGTGGCTAACCAGTCGATGAACTTCGGCTCAAGACGAGAGTAGAGCCGATCCGCTGCGGCAGCGCCAAATTCATAATCACCTCCGGCCGCTACCAAAAGCTGGCCCGCGAACCATCCGACGCTCACGGCGGCAGCTCTAGTCTTCTCCACCGCTGTGCGGACGGCCTCGCGCACTCGCTTACCTGTGTCGTCCGTACGCAAGACAGCCAGCGGCAAACCAATGGATGTGCTGAAAGTGGTGCCCACCGAGGACTCTTGTGGCCCGTAAACCATAGAGACCAAAGCGAGATCAAGGACCCGCGTCTCCAGGTATCCGTCGGCGGAAAGATTCGCCAAGTTGCTGAGGGTGGCAGGCCGGATTGGCGCCTTTTCTTTCTTTGTGAAGCCAGCGTCTCCGGTCACGGCGACCAGGGCATCTAGCGATTTCCACATCGTACGGGTTTCATCGTAGGGCCGCGGGTAGTAGGCGTCCTCCGTCTGCGTGGACTGGTTAGGGCTGTACCGATACGGCGTCATTGGGTCGCCGAAGACATTCTTACCTGCTGCGGGGATTCGGTCCCCGTTGGCCAAGACGACTCGGCGGACTCTCCCACCCTCCACGTGAAGCCGGATCCGGCGGGCCTGCCACGTCGCTAGATCGGCGGCCCCCTGAGGCGCAGCCCCTTCCTTCGGATCCGATCCTGGCCGCTGGGCTGCCGAGTCCTGCGGGCGTTCCCACACGGGTAAATCCCCCGAGAGATCACGTGCGGTTGCGCTTTGGTTTACTGCCTCTGGGGCCGTATTAAGGATCAAAGTGTCGAGCAAACCATACGGGCTGAGAATCAACGTTCCCCCCAGTCTGCCCCGACCACCCAGTGCCAATCGGGTAACCTTTCCCTCCTGTGACGCGTTCGTCACCGACCGCACCAGACTTAATACCGGAATAATCGTATGCTTGCGCATGAACCAACCATCGCGCAGCCTCGGCGAAGGACAAGGACTCCCGTTCCTCCGCCGTACGCATCGTAAATAAAGCACTCGCGGCCTCGGGCACGATCATAGAAACCGACTTGGTCCCGCCAGACTTCGTGTGCAAATCCGCGACCTGCATGAACGGCTGCTTGTCATCGAGCAGATCAAACCGGTCTTCGTAGGTCTCTAGATAGTCTAGAACTACATCGTCGCGACCCGAGTCACGCAGGAATTCCCGCGTTTCTTCGAACCATTCTCCCCAATCGAAGGAGTCATCTCTCCGCGAAGTGGGTAATGCTTCTGAGATTTCCTGGGCGTGGGCACGCCAGAAAATAGCTAGTAGGACGCGGATAACCGCATAATCCTGGGTAGGTGACTCCCCAACGATCTTCGCGACGCGTACGCGCCCATCAAAGATTTCTCTGACACTGACTACACGAGGATTTCCCTCCATATCCATACAACGAATCCACGGCACATCCAACAGGTTGAACGTCGTCGGTTTGGTATCGCCATTATCAGTCACGGTTGCCACCCTCCTTTCTGTACTTAGTTGTTTTTGTATTTAGGTTTGGCCTTGTTTGAAGAGGCACTTTCTAATCTAGAGCTCTCACTGGACCCTCCCCTCCGAACCATCGCTCAAGATTTCGATTCCTAACTCCCTGGTGTATTGAACTTTAAATCGTCCCAGCTCACAGCATCCTTCTTCATCAAGTTCTAGGGCTAACTGCCCACGAAGGATTGGGCTTTGTTGCCAGGTTGCTGGTGTGGACTGTTCAAGTTCCGTCACGACCGCATCGAAGTCCTGCGGCCGGCGCGTCATACGGGTAGGAAGGCGGACCGTCCCAGTTGCTAACTTTCGTGCTTGCCTAAACGGCAGCTCTTCCCCCGTGAGGATCTCAGTATCCGTCCCAAAAGGAAGGTAGCCATACTCTGTCGCGATAACCGGGATTGCTTCCACCGTTGGTTCAGCATCACGGACCATGGCCGCGCCCCGTTCCCCATCAGCGCCAGCGCTACGTGAACCGGCGTTCTCACTGACTAGCTGCTGAAACAAGCTGGAGAACTTCTTCGTGTCCGGCGGCGGTATCCGGAAGCTGGCCGATCGACTTTCCGCCCGTTTTCTCTTGGCCAAATCCTCGTTGCGGGCCCGACGTACTGCTTCGGCCCAGGCCTCTTGCACCGGCCAATCCTCGGCATATGCCTGCCGGACCAAGTCAGGTACATCCGCAGGGCGCTGGAATGAATCGGGAAGCGTCGCCAGCGTTGCGAGCAACAGAGCGTCGCCATAAATGGCACTTGCCCCACCATCGAATTCGGGTGCAGGCTCCCGCTCGAGGATCCCACGGATGAACACCTGCGGAGTTCTTAAACCACTTGGCCGATCCCCTCGCGGCCTGCGGTGGCGGTGGATTCGGCCCGCACGCTGAATCACTAGGTCCATGGGGGCGATATCAGTGATCAACACATCAGCGTCGATGTCCAAACTTTGTTCTGCCACTTGGGTGGCAACAACAACCTTTCGCCAGGGCCTGCCACTCCCCCTTTGCGCATGCGGGCCTAGCTCGGCCCGCAACCGGTCTTCTTTCTCAGAGCGCTGCCAAGCAATGAATCCAGCGTGGTGGAGTTCCACCTCTCTGGGAAAGGACACGCAAAGTTGTTGGTAGGCGGCTTGCACCCGGGCAATCGTATTGACGATAACCAAGAGACAACCACCTTGTCTGAGGTTACCCTCGAGTAGTGGACACCCTATTAGTACGGATCTTGTGTCCGTAGGAGAGGATGTTCATTGTGAATTC
>NZ_JBPPVW010000029.1:0-14760 GCF_053546955.1 Corynebacterium sp. 32222D000AT
ACTGAACCCCAGCTACCAATTAACCGTGCCCGCGGTGTGACGAAGTCTATCAGGGCTTTTGAGAACTGAACCCCAGCGGACGCGTGTGCCGTCTTTGGCAAGGAAGAAGTCTATCAGGGCTTTTGAGAACTGAACCCCAGCACAAATGGAACTGGATGTCCGAGCGTCTGAAGTCTATCAGGGCTTTTGAGAACTGAACCCCAGCCAGGACGACGAGCAATAGCGCGGCCTGCGAAGTCTATCAGGGCTTTTGAGAACTGAACCCCAGCTGAAGGCACGGGTGCCGGTCATGACCTGGAAGTCTATCAGGGCTTTTGAGAACTGAACCCCAGCACTGATGAGCTAGGGGAGACCCTGGCCGGAAGTCTATCAGGGCTTTTGAGAACTGAACCCCAGCGTTTGGGGCTTCTAGAAATAGAAGATGACCCCCAAGATTCCTTGAGGGCCAGAGCCTATTTGCCTTGCGGCTTGATATCGATTAGTTTACCCGGCCTTTAGTTTACCCGGCCTTCCGAAAAAGTCAACCGCGACACTCAAACCTTCCGGATTCACTTTCAGGTTAATTGCCTGCTCGGCTTCAGCCCTTCTACCCTTCTGTCGTTGCGTCGGGTTTAGAGCGGTGCCCGCACGCCTTTTGTCCGTCGGGATTGACTACAGTCGAGACCATGACTGAGCAAAGGAAATACAGCACGGACAACCCGTTCAAGGCGGAGATGTGGGCGCCGGTTGCCGGCTTCGAGGACTTGACGGATGTGACCTACCACCGGCTGCGCGGGGAGAGCCGGGCGGATGGGATTGTGCGCGTGGCGATTGACCGGCCGGAGGTGCGCAACGCTTTCCGGCCGCACACGGTGGATGAGCTGTACCGGGTGCTGGACCACGCGCGGCGCACGCCTGATGTGGGCACGGTGCTGCTGACCGGTAACGGGCCCAGCCAGAAGGACGGCGGCTGGGCGTTTTGCTCCGGCGGCGACCAGCGTATTCGTGGTCGCTCCGGGTACCGCTACGCCACGGAGCACGCGCACGATGACGCCACGGCGGACGAGTCCACGGTGGATACCGCGCGCGAGAAGGTCGAGGGCGGGCGCCTGCACATCCTGGAGGTCCAGCGCCTGATTCGGACCATGCCGAAGGTGGTTATCGCCGTGGTCAACGGCTGGGCGGCCGGCGGCGGGCACTCGCTGCACGTGGTCTGCGATATGACGGTCGCCAGCCGCCAGGAGGCGCGCTTCAAGCAGACCGACGCGGACGTCGGATCCTTTGACGCCGGCTTTGGTTCCGCCTACCTGGCCAAGATGGTGGGCCAGAAGTACGCGCGCGAGATCTTCTTCCTGGGCCGGACCTACGACGCCCAGCGGATGTACGAGATGGGCGCGGTCAACGAGGTCGCCGATCACGGCGAGCTCGAGGACACGGCTATCCAAATGGGCCGCGAAATCAACATGAAGTCCCCCACCGCGCAGCGCATGCTGAAGTTCGCGTTTAACTTGACCGATGACGGCCTGATGGGCCAGCAGGTCTTCGCCGGGGAGGCGACCCGCTTGGCCTACATGACCGATGAGGCGGTCGAGGGCAAGGAGGCTTTCCTCGAAAAGCGCGAGCCCAACTGGGACGACTTCCCCTATTACTACTAGCCGCTACTTCTGCGGCTGGCCGTTTTCCCAGCGGTAGAAGCCCTCGCCGGACTTCAGGCCGAGCTTGCCGTCGTCGACCATCTTGTCCAGCAGCTCCAGCGGGACGTCGGGGGTCCAGGGCAGCTCGTCGTCGTAGTGGCGCTCGATGTTGCGCACCGTGTCCAGGCCGACGCGGTCCATCATCTCCACCGGGCCGACGGTGCCCTGGGTCAGTTCCTTGAAGGCGGCATCGATAGCCTCCGGATCGGAGACGCCCTCGCCCAGGACGGTGAGGACCTCACGCTTGATGGCGGCCCAGACGCGGTTGATGGCAAAGCCGGTGGATTCCTTGTACACCGGCACGACCTGCAGGCCGTAGGTGGCCATGTGCTCCAGCATGAAGTCGAAGAGCTCCTGGTCGGTCTGGCCGGAGCCCATGATCTCGATGAAGTTCTGCACCGGCGGCATGGCGAAGTGCAGGTTCAAAAAGCGGGTCGGATCCTTGACGTGGTCGACGAAGGTGCTCGACGCGTAGGACGAGGAGTTGGTAGCCAACACGGCATCGTCGTCGAGGGCGTCCTTAAGACCCTCGTAGGTGTCGTTCTTGATATCGACGACCTCGGGGACGGCCTCGATGACCAGCCAGGCGCCACGGGCGGCCTCGTTGTTGTCGTTGAAGTACTTGACCTCGCCGGCGGAAAAGCCGCCGCCCTTGGTCTCGTTGAAGTTGGCCACGTGCTCTTCCAGGTTGGCGTCGATATAGGCCTTGGCCCTATCGAGGGCCTCCGGGGAGACGGGGTCGGGCAAGTGCACTACTCCGCCGCGGACGGAAAGCATCAAAGAGGTGCGCTGGCCCAAACGCCAGCGCCGATGACTACAACGGGACGGTTGTCAGCATTCTTCGGAAGTGCCAAAAGCCCAACCGTACGCTTAATAAATTCTGATGTGTCTGCGATAATTTTTGCGGACTTTTCAACAAGTTTTCTCTCTGGAATGGACAGCACATTAGTTAAAATGTAAAGTGTTGGCCATGAGAATCAGCAGCTCTATTACCCTCCTTGTTTCCCGTATTGCCCTCGGCATTATCCTCATGGGCCACGGCTGGCAGAAGTTCAGCGAGTGGGGAATTGCCGGAACCACCGACTCCTTCGACGCCATGGGCGTGCCGGCCGCCAGCCTGGCCGCCGTCGTGGCAGCCGTCATCGAATTCGTGGGCGGCATCCTCATCATCGCCGGCCTGTTCACCCGCTGGGTCAGCGGCCTAGTCGTCCTGCAGATGATCGGCGCCGGCGTCTTCGCCAACCACTTCTCCTCCGGCCTGTTCATCGACGGTGGCGGCTGGGAGCTCGTCGGCGCAATCGCCGCGGCCGCCCTCACCTTCGTCGCCGTTGGCGCCGGCCAGATTTCCCTGGACCGCATCTTCTTCGGCAAACGCGCCGCCCGCGGCTAAACTATGTGACCGTGACTCATCTCCTCGCCCCGCTAGCCGTCCACCCCGACCGGCCCGCCGCCATCCTCCCCGACCTGGAGGCGGCGATAGCGGGGCATAAGTCTTTTCTGCCCGTGCCCGCCACGGACCGCGCCAAGACCACCGTGCTGACCAATTCCCAGCGCTGCGGCCAGCCCATCGACGCCGACATCGCCCTGGTGGTACCCACCTCCGGGTCCACGGGCACCCCGAAGGGCGCGCAGCTAACCGCGGTCAACCTGGTCGCCAGCGCGGACGCCACCCACCAGCGCCTGGGCGGGCCCGGCCAGTGGCTGCTGGCGATGCCCGCCCACCACATCGCCGGCCTCCAAGTCTTGGTCCGATCGCTCGTCGCCGGCGTGGATCCCTGGTGCCTGGATCTGACGGAAGGCTTCAACGTGGACGCCTTCGCCCACGCCGCCGCAGAACTTAACCGCACCGGGGATCGCCTCTACACCGGCCTGACCCCCATGCAGCTGGGCAAGGCGCTAGACTCCCTGGCCGGCATCGAGGCGCTGCGCGCCTTCGACGCCATCCTGGTCGGCGGCGCGGCCCTGCACCCGCAGCTCGCCGAGTCCGCGGCCAAGCTGGACATCGCCGTCGTGACCACCTACGGCTCCTCCGAGACCGCCGGCGGCTGCGTCTACGACGGCCAGGCCCTGCCCGGCACCCAGGTCGCCGTGGACAACGGCCGCATCTACCTGGGCGGGCCCACCATCGCCCAGGGCTACCGCAACGTGCCGGATCACCCGGCCTTCGCCCGGCCCGGCTGGTTCGCCACCTCCGACGGCGGTCTCCTCCACGGCCAGGGCGAGACCGCCCGGCTGGAGGTCACCGGCCGCCTGGACAACATCATCGACTCGGGCGGGCTGAAGCTGCACCCCGAGGTGCTCGAGCGCGCCATCCAGTCCGTGCCCGGCGTCAACGACGTCTGCGTGGTCGGTGTCCCCCACCCGCGGCTGGGCCAGGCCATCGTGGCCGCCTACACCGGCTGGGCCTCCCGCGGGGACATCATCGACGCGCTCGAGGAAACCGATACCCCACGCTGGCAGCTGCCCAAGGATCTGCGCCGGATGGACGAGCTTCCCACCACCGGCCCGGGCAAGGTCAACCGCCAAGCAATCATCCAGCTTTTCCAGGGCTAGTTAGCGGCATCTTCGGGGCCAGCGCGCATGCTAGCCCCAGTAACTTTCCACCCGTCGCGTTTAGAGTTTCTGCTCAGTCAATTCGAAGCAGAAAGAAGGCTCTACATGAATAAAGGACACGGGGCGTTGCCGGCGTCTCGCATTGTGGCTCTGGACGTCCTGCGCGGCGTCGCCATCCTGGGCACCTTGCTCACCAATATCTGGATCTTCGCCAACCTGGCGCGGGACTTCGACACCGTGCTCTCCACCTCCACCATGGCGCAGGAGGTCACGAATTGGTTCACCGGCACCGCCACCGGACCGAAAGACGAGCTGCTCGTCGACTTCCTCCTCTACCTGGTCAGCGACGGCAAATTCCTCGGCCTGCTGACCATCATGTTCGGCATCGGCATGGAGATCCAGCGCCAGTCCGCGCTGCGCCGCGGCCTCCCCTGGCCCGGCGGCTACCGCTGGCGGGCGGGCCTTCTGGTCCTCGAAGGCCTGCTGCACTACATCTTCATCTTCTCCTACGACGTGCTCATGGGCTACGGCCTCATCGCGCTGGTCGTAGCCGGGCTGCTCGCCCGCAGCGAGAAGGTCCAGAACTGGGCCATCGGCCTCTCGCTGAGCGTCCACCTGGTGGTCCTGGGACTTATCACCGTGAGCAACTGGCAGGGCAAGCACGCGGCCCAAATGGATCTCAACGCGATGGGCGATGACGCAAACATCTGGGAGGAGCTCTTCCCCGACACCTCGCACTACTGGCCGATGGTCCAGGACCGCCTCGCGGGCTTCTGGAGCGGGCGCTACGAGGTAGCCATCATGTTTGCCATGGGCATTGCCCTCTTCCTCATCGGCGCGCGCCTCTACCGCGCCGGCCTCTTCCTCCCCGCGCAATCTCGCCTGCGCCGCCGGGTGCTCCTGCTCGCCTTCGGCGTCGGCCTACCCCTGGACTGGGCCCTGCGCGCCTTTGCCACCATGGACGCCAGCGCGATTACCCGCTACCTGACCTCCTCGTTCGCGGCCTTCGGGATCCTGGCCGCCGTGGCGGAGTTCTACGTGCGCAAGAACAACCACGCCGGCGTTATCGGCCGCTGCCTCCAAGCCGTCGGCCGGATGGCCCTGAGCTGCTATATCCTGCAGAACATCCTGGCGTCCCTGATCTTCTATGACTTCGGCCTGGGGATGACCCAGCGCATCTCCGGGCGGGGGCAGACCTGGTGGGTGCTGGGCATCTACCTGGGCATCTGCGCCTTCCTGGTGGTCTTTAGCCGCCTGTGGCTGTCCAAGTTCTCCCGCGGGCCAATCGAGCTGGTCTTGGCCGCCGCGCTGCGGCGCCTCAGCCCGCCCAAGGCGACGCCCGTCCCAGTCCGCGAGCCGGCCGTCGCCGGCTAGGCCGATAGCGCCGGCTAGGGCTGTGCCGCCGGCCTAGTTTTCCAGGCCAGCATCCATAAACGACAGGTGCTTGTCCGTGTAGCGCGCGCCGGCCACGGGGTGGGCGGCCACGGCGGCATCGACGGCCTCGACCTGGGCCGGGTCCAGCGGCTGTGCCGCGGCGTTGGCGCGGATGCGCTCCAGGTTGGTGCTGCCGGCCACCGGGTAGATATCCGTGCCCTGGGCCAGCAGCCAGCCCAGCGCGAGCTGCGCCGGGGTCATCCCCCACTCCTCGGCCAGCGCGAAGAGGGCCTGAGCCAGCTGCCTATTCGCCGCGAAGTTCTCCGCGTGCAGGCGCGGCGACGAGGAGTCATCGTTCGGCTGGGCCGAGCCGGCCAAAAAGCCCTTGCCCAGCGGGGAATAGGCCATGAAATCCAGGCCCAGCTCGCGGGCGACCGGCAGGACGGTGGCCTCCGGGCCACGGGTCCACAGGGAATATTCGTGCTGGATAACGCTGAGCGGGCATTCCGCATGCGCGCGACGGATGGTATCCGGGGCGGCCTCGCACAGGCCGAAACGGGCGACCTTGCCCTCCTGGATGAGCTCGCCGACAGTACCCGCAAACTCCTCGATGGGCACCTGCGGGTCCACGCGGTGCTGGAGGTAGACGTCCAATTGGTCCCTCCCTAGGCGCCGCAGCGAGCCCTCAGCGCTGGCCCGGATAACCTCCGGGCGGGAGTTGAGCCGGCCGGTCGGGGTGCCGCCTTCTATCTCCCAGCCGAATTTGGTGACCACGGTGCCGCGACCGCCCAGGGCCTCGCCCAGCAGTTCCTCGCCGGTAAACGGGCCCTGGATCTCCGAGGTGTCAAAGGTATCCACCCCGGCCTCCAGCGCGCCGCGCAGGACGTCGACCATCTCCGCTCGGCGCGGGGAATCCGGGTAGGAGTGCGGGGTCATGGAGGTACAGCCTAAAACTACGCGGGAAGTCATACCTGCCCAGTCTAGCCGTCGTTACCTGCCGGCCGGACGACCATTTCCTGGGCCACGCCCTCGGCCACGGTGAAGGTGGCCCCAGCGGAGGTTGCCACCTCTAACAGCCCGGCCATGGGGGCGGCGACCACGCGCAAGGCCGATCCCGGGTGCACGGAAAAGCGGTCGAGGTAGCGCAGCAGCTCCGGGTCGGAGTCGTTGACCTGCTCGAGGAGCACCTCTGCCCCGGGTTCTGCCTGGGCGAGGCGTTGCGGCGACAGCGGCTCCGAACTGCCGTCCGCGCGCGGGATGGGATCGCCGTGCGGGTCGCGGACCGGGTGCCCCAGGTGGGCATCGATAGCGTCGACGAAGCGATCGGAGGTGGCGTGTTCCAGGGCGTCCGCTTCGGCGTGGACCTCGTCCCAGCTATAGCCGAGGGTGCACACCAGGAAGGTCTCTAGCAGGCGGTGGCGCCGCGCCATCACCACGGCCAGCTCGCGGCCGGTCGGGGTCAGACCCACGCCGAAGTAGCGCTCGTGGACCACGAGCTCCTGCTTAGCCAGGCGCTTGACCGCCTCGGAGGCCGTGGGCAGCTTCTGCTGCAGCGCGGTGGCGAGCTCACCTAGCGCCATGGGGGTGCCCTCGCCGTGGCGTTCCTCATAGTCCCACAGGACCTTCAGGTAGTCCTGCGTGCGTTCGGGCAGATCGCTGACATGCATGGGGGCTATTTTAGCTAGCTCGTTGCAGAGCGCGGGGTTCACTGTGTACGGTCTTAGTTATTCAACGCATTGAACTTCGACATTCATTTCCATATTCTTGAAAGGAGGTGGCACCCACGGTGAAACGTCGCACTTCCCTGGCCGCTACGGCCCTGACGTTGGCTACCCTGACTGCCACCCTGACCGCCTGCTCGTCCGACTCCGCGGAATCCACCGGATCGGCGGGCAGCGCGGGCACACCCCTGACCGTCTTCGCCACCACCGGCTACCTAGCCGACGCCGTACACAACATCGCCCCGGACGCCGAGGTCACCACCATGGTCGGCCCGGGCGGCGACCCGCACACCTACCAGCCCACCACCCAGGACATGGAGGCCATGCGCGACGCCGACCTGGTCCTGTGGAACGGCCTGCACCTCGAGGCCCAGATGATCGACCAGCTCGAGTCCCTGGGCGACAAACAGCTGGGCGTCGGCGAGAAGCTCGACAAGCGCGACCTGTTGCCCTGGCCGGAACAGGGCCCGGAGGGCGAAAAACTCTACGACCCGCACATCTGGAACAGCCCGCAGCTGTGGTCCCAAGTGGTCGACGAAATCGGCGACAAGCTCGGCGAGATCGATGCGGACAACGCCGCGGATTACGAAAAGGCCGCCGACTCTTACGAAGAAAAGATCGCCGACGCCCACTCGAAGGCCGAAAAGGCGCTAGAAGGCGCCGACCCGCGCGTGCTGATCACCGGCCACGACGCCTTCAACTACTTCGGCAAGACCTTCAACTTCGAGGTCCACGCCACGGACTTCGTCACCACCGAGGCCGCGCTGTCGCCGACGCAGATCTCCGAGCTGGCCGACACCATCGCCAAGGAGAAGGTGCCGGTCATCTTCCAGGACAACCAGGCCAATCCGCAGGCCATTACCTCCCTGAAGGAGGCGGTCCACTCCCGCGGCTGGGACGTTCACGTCTCCGACCAGGAGCTTTTCGCCGATACCCTGGGCCCGACCGCGCCGACGGATACCTACCTGGGCGCCTTCCAGCACAACGCCGAGGCCGTTGCGGAGGCGCTGTCCTAGAATGTCCACGCTTCACCAGGTGCCACGGGCACGCAGCAACGGCGATTGCGAGCGGGCGATGCTCCGCGTCAGCCACCTGACCGCCGGCTACGGCAGGCACGCAATTCTTAAAGACGCCTCCTTCGCGCTGCGCCGCGGGGCGATTACGGGGCTGGTCGGCGCCAACGGCGCGGGCAAGTCCACGCTGGTCAAGACCCTCACCGGGCTGATCAAGCCGCTGGCGGCGGAGGAGCTGTCCTTCGACGGGCAGTCCCTCGACCGCTTCCGCCAACGGCTGGGCTATATGCCCCAGCACACGGACGTCGACTGGCAGTTCCCCGCCACCGTGGCTGATGTCGTGCGCATGGGCCGGCTGCCGCGCTTGCGCTGGTGGCAGTGGCCCAGCCGCGCGGACCGCGCGGCCGTGACGAAGGCCCTGCACGAAACCGGGATGGATAGTCATGCGCGCATGCCCATCGGGCAGCTGTCCGGCGGGCAGCGCCAGCGCACGCTTCTGGCGCGCACCCTGGTGAATGAACCCGACCTGCTCATCCTGGACGAGCCCTTCGCCGGCGTGGACGCCGCCAGCCAGGACGCCATCATGGCCATCATCCGCGCCCGGCGCGACGACGGCGCCGCGGTCCTGCTGGTCCACCACAACCTCGCGGAGGTCACCCACTACTGCGACGACGTGGTAGCCCTCGGCCACGGCCGCGTGCTGGCCACCGGGCCGGTGGCTGAGGCTCTGCAGGATTCCGTGGTCAATGAGATGTTCGGGTTGCCTGCATGAACCCGCTCGATCTCTTAGACAACTACACCTACACGCAGGCCCTCGTTGGCACCGTGGGCCTGGGCGTGTGCGCCGGGGCGCTGGGGCCGCTGATTTACCTGCGGCGCCAGTCGCTGCTGGCGGATGCGATCTCGCACTCCGCCCTGCCCGGCCTGCTCGTCGCCTTCCTCGCCGCCACCATGCTGGGGCTAAACGGCCGTAACCCGCTGGCGCTCGTCGTCGGCTCGGTGCTTTCCGGGGTGCTCGCCGTGGCGATCATCAACGCCCTGGTACGCCACACCCCGCTGCGCCCGGACGCGGCCATGGCGGCCACCTTAACCACATTCTTCTCACTCGGCATGCTGTTGATGCAGTACATTTCCCGCCACCCCCTGCCCGGCAAGGCCGGCATCCAGGACTACCTGCTGGGGAATGCCTCCACCCTCACGCGCGCCGATGTGAGCCTCATACTCGTCATTGGCGTCGGCACATTGTTGATTCTTTCTTGGGTACACGATAAACAGTCTGCCGTCGTCTTTGACGTCTCCTTTGCACAGGTGGCCGGCCTGGCTGTCCGGGTGCTGGACTGGTTAAGCTTCCTCGCGCTCACGGTGGTCACGGTCTCCGGGGTCAAGGTCTCCGGCGTGGTGTTGATGGTGGCCGTGGTCATCGCCCCGGCTGCCGCCGCCCGGCAGTGGACCACCCGCCTGCTCCCCTTCATTGCCCTGTCTGCCGCCTTCGGCGGGCTGGCCGCCGCGGTCGGGTGCTATATCTCCATTGCCTACGGACCGCTGCCCACCGGCCCGGTCATCGTCCTCGTCCAGGCCGCCCTCGTGGCCGTATCCTTCGCCCGCACAGGCTTAAGCCGCCGCCAGGAGGTGCGCGCATGAGTCTCGCTTTTTCCGCCTGTTTGCTGGCCATCCTCACTTCGCTGGCCTGCGCTATCCCCGGCATTTTTGTCGTGCTGAAGGGCGAGTCCATGGTCATCGACGGCATCGGCCACGCGGTCCTGCCCGGCATCGCCGTGGGCTACCTGTTCACCGCGGATATCGGCTCACCCTGGCTCCTGCTGACCGCCGCGCTCGGCGGGCTGGCCGTCGCCCTGCTCACCGAGTGGCTCGGCCGCGCCAAGCTAGTCACCGGCGATGCCTCCTTGGGCCTGGTATTCCCCGCCCTCTTTGCCTTCGGCACCATCCTGATTTCGACCAAGATGTCCCACGTCCACTTGGACGTGCACACCGTGCTGGTCGGTGATCTCAACCTGGCGGTTTTCGCCAACCCGAACTACCTCTGGGTCATGCTGACCGTGCTTATCATCAACGCCGCCTTTGTCGCCGTGGCTTTCCCGCGGCTGACGGCCAGCTCCTTCGATGCCGAGTTCTGCCGCATCCAGGCAATAGGCGGCCGCGGCCTGCACACCGCGTTCATGGCCCTGGTGGCGTTCAGCGCCACCGCGGCCTTCCACGCCGCCGGCGCCATGCTGGTCATCGCGCTCATGGTCTTCCCCGCCATCACCGCCCGGCTGCTGGCCCACCGCGTGCTGCCCATGCTGGGGCTCGCCTGCCTGGTAGCAACCGGCACGGCGATCGCCGGCTTCTGGGCCGCCTACCACCTCCAGGCTGCCACCTCCGCCGCCATGACCGTAGCCAACGCCGTGGTTTTCGCCGCCGCCCTCGGTGTCTATGCGTGGCGCAGCCGCCAGAACACCCGACGCCACATCTGAGCACAATAGAACATGGCTACTACACCAGCTTCCCACTCAACTTCCCACTTAACATAACACTGTGGGAAGTTAAGTGGGAAGCTGAGTGGGAAGTAGTAAACCCGGCTAATCTCCGACTAACGGCGCACAAGCCGATAACGTTGACGCGGGCTCCTCGTCGGCTCGGTCCGCTCCACCTTGCCTTCAGCAATTAATTCATTTAGCGCCTTCTGGACTGCAGTTCTACTCAACCCCGTAGCATGTACAGTCTCAGTCGTTGAAGCCGATACATAGCTTTCCAGGTGTGCGAGAACCTGATCACGGGCGGTCCCGTAGCTTTCAGTAGAGGCCACTCGCCGCCGGTGGAAGGTGATCGTAAAACTGTCGATTCGGTTGAGATAAGTCGGCGGGGGCATCAGCGCATCCGCTAGCGAACGTTGAATAGTGGGGATTCCTGTCCCCCGGTTTTCCGCCACAGCCCCGCCTCCCGGCAGTGGGATGTCTTCGAGGAAGGTAGTAATACGCTGATTTCTTGTGGAGCTAACTCCTGGTGCACCGAGCGTGCGCACCGATACCCCGCCGTAGAGACCACCTGGACTGGTAATTTCCAGCCGGTCGACGAACATATTGATCTGGACCGGCGCGCCCAGGCTGGCCGGCGAGTAGTCGCGGTGCATCAACGCGTTGACGAGTGCCTCTCGTACCGCAACAGGCGGATAGTCCGGGACATCGGTGCGGAAGACATCTCCAATTAGCGCCCCTGTACGCATGTTCCGCTCTACAGCCGCCACGCCTGCCTGAACAATTTCTGGAATACTTCCCGTGATGGTCTGGCTGTCGAGCAGCCGGTGGCCAGTGGCCACTTCTGCCTTGTCTGTACCAGGAAAAAGAGCAAAGGTGGCCGTCAGCCGGGGGTAGAACTCCTGCGGGTATTCGCCCATGACAAGCAGCGCAGCCAAAGTAGGATTGCTGCCCTTCGTAATGCGCAACCTCTTCAGCGCTAGATCACGCCCCTCAGCGAAGGTTTTAGGGCGGCGTTTCTCCTGCAAGGCAAGGAAACTGGACAACTGGGCATCACCCAGATCATCTACGCCTGCCTCGACAACGGCTTCTTCATCCCACTTTGGCTGCGCATGCTCTTCCACAAGACGATCGATTTCGTAGTTCGTCAAGCGTAAGTCACCGTCGCCAGTGCGCACATAACTCCCGCCGTATTTGCCTTGGTCCGTTACGTAACAAGGCTTATCGCGGCTAGGAAGGGCCTCGATCTTAGCGGCCAGGATTACCTCTCCCTCGAAGGGAATCAGATCGATTGTGGGGCGCACAGGTGGAGTTAGCTGCTGGCAGCGCTGTTCAAGCTGGTCTTGAGCTCTTCGCGCATCGAACCCCTCAATCGGCTGGAAGGCCAAGTCTTCAGTAAGTCCGACAAGCAATAGCCCGCCGTCGCCGTTAGAAAACGCGCTTAAAGACTCGCGGACGCTCTTACCCACGCCAGATTTAACTTCAACCGATTGCTCATCAGTGCCTATGAGGCGCAGATTCGCGACTAAAGTCGCCAGCTCGTTCTCGTTCATCCTATCCCGCTTCCGCCAGCTTCCCACTTAGCTTCCCATTTAACATAACACTGTGGGAAGTTAAGTGGGAAGTTAAGTGGGGAAGTTGACTTCGCCGGGTCGGAACTAGTGCTTTCGGGTGGGTAAGTTGGGATTCCGGCTGGCTCTGGGACGGCAGTTAGTTAAAGCGCTAACCGAGCGCGTGGCACAATGGGCTGTATGTCAGCTGCTGGAAAGAAGTACTCCGCCACCCGCGCGGATTGGATTGAAGGGGCCCGGCCGCACACCTGGGCCAACGCTTTCGCCCCGGTCGTCGCCGGCACCGGCGCGGCCGCCTCGCTGGGCCAGGCCCACCTCGGGCGGGCCCTGCTCGCGCTCATCGTGGCCTGGGCGCTCATCATCGGCGTCAACTTTGCCAACGACTATTCCGACGGCATTCGCGGCACTGACGATGACCGCTCCGGCCCGCAGCGGCTCACCGGCGGCGGGCTCGCCAAGCCCGCCCACGTCAAGTACGCCGCCTTCGGCTGCTTCGCCGTGGCCGGCATCGCCGGCATCATCCTGTCCCTGTGGGCGGGTGCCTGGTGGTTCATCCTCGTCGGCGCGCTGTGCATCGCCGGCGCATGGTTTTATACCGGCGGCAAGAACCCCTACGGCTACCGCGGACTCGGCGAGGTCGCCGTCTTCATCTTCTTCGGGCTGGTGGCCGTGCTGGGCACCGAGTTCACCCAGGCCGGCCGCATCTCCTGGACCGGCCTCGCGCTGGCCGTGGGCGTGGGCGCGATGAGCTCCGCGGTCAACCTGGCCAACAACATCCGCGATATCCCCTCGGACGCCGCCACCGGCAAGATCACCTTGGCCGTCACCCTGGACAACGAGCGCGCCCGCCTGCTGTTTACCGTGCTCCTGCTGTTGCCGGTGCTGCTGACCATCGGCATCGCCTTCGACTCCTGGCTGGCGCTGCTGGGCCTGGTCTACTTCCCGTTCGCGCTCGGCGCGGTGCGCACCGTCAACCGCGGCGCCCAGGGCCGGGAGCTCATCCCGATCCTCGGCATGGCCGGCCGGGCCATGCTCATCTGGGCCGTGGTCGTAGCCATCGCGCTGATCATCGTCTAGGCAGGATCCACCGACTGCAGGAAAGGTGCGCTAGATGCTAGGGGTTATCACCGGGTTCGCCATCATCCTGGCCGTCATCTTCGTCGGCTGGCTGCTCGCCGTGCGCGGGGTCATCGGCTCCGACCGCGAGCGCCTGATGTTCAACCGGGTGGCCTTCTACGCCGCGACGCCGGCTTTGCTCTTCCACTCCGTGGCGCGCTCGGATCCCGGGGTGGTCTTCTCCCCGGTCATCCTGGTAGTCATCGGGGCGACCGTCGTGGTCGCTGCCGTCTACGCGGCCCTGCACTTCCGCCAGTCCCTGCCGGATATCGCCTCCGGCGCGGCCGCGGCCAGCTACTTCAACTCCGTCAACATCGGCCTGCCGGTGAGCACCTACGTGCTGGGCGATTCCACGTATGCCATCCCCGTCGTCTTCATCCAGATGGTTCTGTTCACCCCGCTCATCCTGGGCGCGCTGGGCGGCAAGTCCCTGCTGGGTGGGATCAAGACCGGGCTGCTCTCCCCCATGGTGGTGGCCAGCTTCCTGGGCTTTATCGTGGCCTGGCACGGCTGGGAAATCCCGGCGCCCATCATGGAGCCCATCGGCCTGCTGGGCGGGGCGTCCATCCCCATGATCCTGATGAGCTTCGGCGCCTCCCTGAAGACCTCCGCGGTGCTTTCCGATCCCTCCGCGCGCCGCCCCACCGCGACGGCAACGCTGCTGAAACTGGTGGGCATGCCGCTGGCGGCCTTCGGCCTGGCGAGCATTTTCGGCCTGAGCGCCGACGCCACCTACGCCGCGGTTATCCTCTGCGCGCTGCCCACGGCCCAGCAGGTCTACAACTACGCGGCCACCTTCCAGCGCGGCCAGACCGTCGCCCGCGACGTGGTCTTCCTGACCACCTTCGCCGCGCTGCCGGTGATGCTGGTGGTAGCCTTCCTCTTCGGCCGCTAGTTACGGCCGGCCAGCTCGCGCTGGACCCAGGCCTTGTGGGCCTTGCGCTGGCGGGAGTACTCGGCCAGCGAATTCGTGGCCTCGAGCCGCCACTTGGTGAAGATGAGCATAGACAGCGGCAGCGCCAGGAACAGGGCCAACAGCGCGGAGAGGATCAGCGGCACCGGGGCGCCAATGAGCATGGCCAGGCCCTGGATGACCGCCGTCAGGACCAGGAAGAGAACCAGGCGGGCCAGGCCGTACTTGGCCATCGCCTTGCGCGAGGCAGAGCGCAGCTCCGGGTCGGGCTTGGGCGGCTCGTGCTCGCCCCGCTCCCCCGCGGCGGCAGTAGCCGCATCGGCAGCCTGCGCCGCACCCGCCTGGCCGGCCG
>NZ_JBPPVW010000030.1:0-10148 GCF_053546955.1 Corynebacterium sp. 32222D000AT
CTGCCCCGCCTGGCCGGCCGAACCCGCCGAATCCCCCGAGCCCGCCGAGCCCGCTGCGCCCGCCTGCCCTTCCGGCTCGGCCTGCGGCGCGGTGGTCTCGGTCGCAGCGTCGGGCTGGGGCTCGGCATTCTCGGCGGTCGGCTCCGTGGCCTCCGCGGTGCCCGTGCCCGCGTCCGCGTCCTCGGCGGGCGTGGTCTCCGGCGCCGATTCCGTCGTCGTCGGCATCCAGTTCGCCGGCGACAGCCAGCCGGCGCTGGCGTTTTCCGGGTTGCTCGAGGCCAACGCCAAGATGCCGATGACCGCCAGGGCCGCAAAGAGCCCCGTCGTCGAGGCCCTAATCCGCCCGCCCAGGGTCACCAGCTTGCCCCAGCGAGTAGTCGGTTGGTCGTCGCGCCAGATGCTGCCGGTCCCCGCCGGCGCCTCCTCGTCGTCGCCTTGCAGGGCCGCTTGGTCGGCGGCCACGTCCGCGGGGTCTTCCATCGGCGTGGCACCGTCGGGACCGGCCAGGACCACGGTCTCGGCGTCCGCTGCCTCCTGCGCCGGCGCATCGCCAGCCTCCTCGCGGCGGGTAGTCTCCACGGCCGGGCCGGGCAGCTCGCCGGGGGCATCGCCGGCCAGGTGGTAGTGGTCCCAGAAGGCGTTGAGCAGCGCGGAACGGATGCCGCGCTCGACGGCCCACTGCCGGGCCGGGTTGACCCGCACCATGACGCGGTAGTTGACCTGCCAGGGCTGGCCGGCGGCCGTGGGGGCCTCCAGGCCGGTGGCGGGCAGGACCTCGACTTCGTCGACGACATCGGGGGCGATCTGCGGATCCGCAATCGCTTCCCGGGAAATCCGCTCGACCTGCGCGGTGATATCGGCGGGGTTCTCCCCCGTCGAGACCGGCACCGCGAGGTTGACCACCGCACGCGACCAGTCCTGGGAGTAGTTGGTGACCACGCCGGCCGAGCCGTTGGGCACCGTGACGACCTCGCCGGTGGGCGTGCGCACCTTGGTGGTACGCAGCGTCAGGGCCACGACCGTGCCCTCGATGCCCGTCGCCCCGTCGAAGCTGACGTAGTCGCCCACGCCGAACTGCTTCTCGGACAGGATGAAGAAGCCGGACAGGAAATCACCGATGATGGACTGCGCGCCGAAGCCGACGGCGGCAGAGACCACGGTCGCGGGGATGGCCGCGCCCAGCGGCGGCACGCCGATATTCGACAGGGCCGCCACGACCAGCAAGAAGTAGGCCACGACCTCGCCGACGTAGACAAGCGCCCCGACCAGCGCCAGGCGCGCCTTGGTGGCTTCTTCCTCCTGGTCCAGCCGGCTTTCGATGATGCGCACCACGAGCCGGCCAATCCGCGGGATAAGCACCGCGGTTAGCACAATGCCCAACAGGGGCAGGCCGTGATCGACCAGGATTCCCCACAGTTGGAACAGGTAGTATTTCAGGTTCATATCAGCCAAATTAGACCGTCAACCTGAACGTTTAATGCCACCCAACTGCTGGCTGTTTTCAGGTTTTTACTCGCCGCGCTGCTCGTAGCGCTTGACCAGCCGTTCGATGAGCTCGTCGGTCAGGTCGTCGTCGGCCAAGATCCGGTCGAGCATATCGCGGTGGGCGGAGTCATCGCTGTCGTAGGAGTCCCCGGCCAGGTCGACTCCCATGCCGGACAGCAGGCCCTGGTCTTCGGGGCTGTCGTCGGCGGGGGCATCGTCGAGCGCGGTGGGGTCGACGGCGGCGAATTCGGAGGTGAATTCCTCCATGAACTCGTCGGCGGCGGTCTCCGCGTCCGTGCGGCGCGCACCCTTGCGCACCTCGGCCTCGATGCGCCGCTTAAGGGCCTTTTCCATCTGCCGATGCCGCCACCGCCGCAGTTTGCCCGGCTCCAGCTTCCGGCCCACGGCCCGGCCCTTGTGCTCGGCCTTCTTGGCCAACGATGCCATCTGCGCCGCCGTATCATTGACCGGCGCCCATTCCTGGTTCGTGGACACCCGCCAGTTGCCCCAGTAACCCCACAGGGTGAGCACGAAACTGATGATGGGGCCGACCACCATGCCCACGGCCATGAAGCCGAACTGGTGCGCTATGAGGACCGTGACGGCGCAGGCGACCGCCGGGATGACGGTGGGCCGGTTATCGCCGAAGACGGCCGGGGTGCGCCCGGTGACGGTGTCGCGGATCATGGACCCGCCCGTGGCGGTGAACACGCCCATCATGATGCAGGGCAGGACCGGCAGGCCATAGGTAATCGCCTTCACCGCGCCGGTGGCCGCCCACAGCGCGGAGACCAGGGCGTCGCCGTGGACTTCGAAAAACTCCCAGGTCTTGCCCTTGAAATAGACGAAGCGAGCGATGAGCGCGCCGGTAAACGCCAGGATGAGATACTCCGGCTCGCTCATGGCGGCGACGGTGCCGCGGTTAATCAGCACGTCGCGGATCATGCCGCCGCCCAGCGCCGAGAACAGCGCGATGAAGAAAAAGCCCACGATGTCGTAGCCCCGCTGGCGCGCAATCGTGCCGCCGATGATTCCCATCAGCAGCACGCCGCTGACATCGGACCAGCGGTACAGCGCGGTGATTAGGGGGTCTACCTCTTCGACCGTCATACTGCCGATTTTAGAACCACCCCGCACGTGCCGCTGGCACCACACCCCCAGTGTCTCACCCGCCACCGCCGCCCCGCTACACTAGCTTCCAGCGCTCTTCCAGCGCTGCGCGCGGTTTCCAGGGGCTATAGCTCAGTCGGTTAGAGCTACGGACTCATAATCCGTTGGTCGCGGGTTCGAGCCCCGCTGGCCCCACTGGTCAAAAGGCGTCTAGCCGCGCTTAGACACGCCGACGGGGCGTTCGTGGGGAATTTTCCCGCGAACGCCTCGTTTTTGTAGTCTTTGACGCCTTTCTCGTTTTTTGGGTTTGCGGTGTTTTAGACCCGCACTTTCCGCACTCGCCCTTGTCAGGCTCCTACTCTTTAACGCGCGCCGTTTAGGCCCGGACTGCAGCAGCCCCAGCGGCGGGCCGATCGGGCGGGCGCTCCGGCGGCACCCAGACGGTCTTGCCGCGCACTCGGGCTAGGCGCCCGCGCTTTTTCGGGTTGTCCACGCCGTCCTCGTTCGCGCCGTTGTGGTGCGGGCACAGGGTGGCCAGGTTGTCCTGGTTGGTCGGCCCGCCGGAAAACCAGGGCCGGATGTGGTGGACCTGGCATTCGTCGGCGCCGGCCAGGCACTGCGGCCAGGCGCAGACGGGGTGTTCCATCGTCGCCAGGCGCCGCTGCTTCCAGGAGGCCAGGCGGCTGTCCCGGTAGAGGTTGACCGGCCCGGCGACGGGGTCGAAGACGCCGACGTAGCCGGCATCGGCAAGCGCGCGGGTGACCAGTTCGGCGCCGCTAATGACAGCGCCGTTGGTCAGTTGGACGGCGATATCCTCGCCCTCCCCGCCGGAAACCAGATCGCCGAAGTCTTCCAAGTTTAGCACCACGTTGGTGGTGACGTGGGCGCGCTCGGCGCCGCCCTCCCCGGTGAACAGGGCGCGGGCGTCCTCGACGTCTTTGACGTGGGCTTTGATGTCGGCGACAAGCCCGGCATCGGCGACTAGGCGCATGGCCCACAGGCCCGCGGTGGAGCGGGTATAGACCACGCCCGGCACCGGCTCCGGCTTGGGCGCGGCGGCGCGGACCTTCCGGGCAGCTGCCCGGCGCATGCCGGCGGCGCCCAGCTCGAGGCCGGACAGCTCCTCCATGATGCGCCAGGCGTCGTTTTTGTTTTTCACCCGCCGCAGCACCCCGCAGACCACGTCCAGGACCTGCAGCCCGTGGCCTAGCCGCTCGGCGTTCGCGCGCACGCGGCGCTGGCGGCGGCGGTGCTGGACGGTGCCGAACAGCGTCTCGGCCAAGCCGATGACGCGCTCGACCTCGTCCTGATTCTGCGTCATGTCGGCGCGCAGGCTGGCCCAGTCGGCGTGCCAGGCGCCCTCAATGACAGCGATGCCCGGCTGCGCACTGGCAGCCAGGAAGCGCTGCAAACAATCCCCCGATGTCATGGGGCCGACTCTAAAGCAGCTGGCTAGTCCTCGCAACCGGAAAGGGCGCCGACGGCCTCGACAACCAGGTCCCAGAAGGCCGCGTGGTCGAGCGTCGTGGCGACCTGCGTGTGGCAGTCATCGCCGGCCGGGGCGCGGAAGTCGGTGACGGTCATGCCGGTGGTCAGCGCGCCGCTTAGCTCCACCTGGACCGGCGCCTTGACCGTGCGCACGATGGCCGGGTCGATGAGGTAGGCAATCGTGCACGGGTCGTGGACCGGCGGGTCGTCGAAGCCCTGGTTTTCGCGGTAGGCCTCGCGGAAAAAGCCGAAAAGTCCGACCACGAAGTCGCCCAGCTCGGTGCCCATCGCGCGGAAGCGCTCCTCGACCTCGGCGGTAGCCAGCGCCTGGTGGGTCAGCTCCAGGCCCACCATGGTCACGGGCCAGGCCTCGCCAAAGACGATGTGCGCGGCCTCCGGGTCGACCTTGATGTTGAACTCCGCCACCGCGGACCAGTTGCCCTGGTGGTAGCCGCCGCCCATGAGGACGACCTCGCGCACGCGCTCAACGATGCGCGGTTCCTTCCGCGCCGCCAGCGCAATATTGGTCAGCGGGCCCGTGGGCACCAGGGTGACCGTGCCGGGCTCGTTCGACATGACGGTATCGATGAGGAAATCCACCGCGTGGCCGTCTTCGACCGCCACGGAAGGCTCGGGCAGCTCGATGCCGCGCACGTCCATGCCGGTTGAGCCGTGGATGTCCTCGGCCACCTCGACGTCGCGCACCAGCGGGCGGCTACAGCCCGGGTAGACGGGGACCTCGGTGTGGCCGGCCAGCTCCAGGACGACCTGCGCGTTGCGGGTGACCTTGTCGAGGGTCTGGTTGCCGCCGACGGTGGTTACGCCCAGCAGGTCGATGCCGGGGTTGCCCAGGGCCAGTAGCAGGGCGACGGCATCGTCGTGCCCGGGATCGCAGTCCAGAATTATCTTGGTCATCTTCTCCTACCAATCTCCTAATCGTGGTTGGCGGCTGCGACCGTGTCGCCTATGGATTCCGGCTTCGGGATGAGCAAGCTCATGGCCAACGCCGCTGCCAAAATGATACAGCCGGTGACCAGTCCCGCGTGGTAGCCGGAATCGAAGGAGCCGGCCACGCCGAAGAGGATGGCAAAGCTCAGGCCCGCGCCCAGGTTGAAGGCGCCGGCGTTCATGCCGGGCAGGTAGCCCTGGTTGTCCGCCGGGGACAGCACGATGCCCAGCCCGTTCAGCATGATGTTGGCAATGCCCGCGTAGGTAATACCGATAAACAGCGAGACGAACAAAAGCGACAGCTTGCCGGGGTTGCCCACGATAAAGACCGTGACGATGAGGCCGACGACCGTGCCGACCAGGCCGGTCTGCAGCACGAATTTGTAGCCGACCTGCGCGGCCATCCAGCCGGCGATAGGCCCGAAGACCAGGCCGGCCAGCGCGTACGGGGTCAGCGTGTAGAAGGAGACGACGTCCGCGCTCATGCCGGCGCCGACCTCGGCGTCCTGGCCCAGGTTCGGGATGAGCCCGTTCATGACGGCGAAGACGCCGGTCATCGTCAGCAAAGTGGTCGACAGCAGCGCCCAGGTGCGGCGCTGCTTGAGGTAGTCGACGGTGACTAAGGGGTGGCGCACGCGCTTTTCGATGTTCCAGAAGACCACCAGGCAGACCACGCCGACCGCGAGGAGGATAACGACGAGGAGCCAGTTGGCATCGGCAAGCTTGCCGGCCTCGTTGAAGGCGGTGAGCACGCAGCCCAGCGCCACGGCCAGCGGCGCGATGCCCGCCCAGTCCATGGAGATGGTCGCGTCCGCCACGGATTCCTGCGTCCAGCCGCGCACGCCGATAACGGCCAGTGCGCAGACGACGGCCATCGTCCAGAAGACCGAGCGGAAGCCGAAGTGGTCCGCCAGGAAGCCGCCTGCCAGGGCGTCCACGCCCGCGATGCCGCCGTTAACCGAGGTCAACACGCCCAGCAGCAGGGCGTACTGTTTCTCGTTGGCGACCTGCTGGCGCAGCATGATCAGCGTCAGCGGCACCGTCGGGCCCGCCACGCCCTGGATAACACGGCCCAGCAGCAGGATGGTCACGTTCGGCGCCAGCGCGGCGACCAGGCAGCCCAGGCCGGTGACGGTCATCATGCCCACCAGGACCTTGCGACGGCCGATGAGGTCGCCCCACCGCGGCAGGAAGAGCGAGAACAGCGCCGCGGCGGTGAAAAACGCCGTCTGCGTCATGCCGATGTGGGAGGTCGTCGCCCCCAGCTCGGCTTCCATGGTGGCCAACGCGGGCGAGAGCATGGAGGCGTTGAGCTGGAAGGCGAAGACCGCCGCCAGCAACGCGACCATGAGCGGGACCACCTGTTTGAGGGCAAGCGGCCGGGGTTCGGCAGTAGCGTGCATGTCTACTCTTTCTACTGGATGTGACGGGTTTGTTAGCTAAAAAGGATATTAGGCATCGCACCGCCAAACCAGATCGCGGACCCAGCCCGCCGCGCGTAGGCCTGTATGCTGGGAATATGGTTTTATCTTTGTTTATTCGTGAAGGGTTGACCCCATGAACGGTCTCGGAGAATTCATCGGAGCCCGGTGGCAGGACATCGCTTTCCGTGCTTTCCAGCACACCAGCCTGGTCGTCCAGTCGGTGGCCGTGGCCTTGGTCATCGCGCTCGTTATCGCGGTGCTGGTGACGCGCTCGTCGAAGGCGACCGCCGCGGCCAACGCGCTGTCGTCCATCGGCTTGACGCTGCCCTCGCTGGCCCTGCTGGGCCTGGCGATTCCGCTCTTCGGCATCGGCACGGTCCCGTCGGTAGCGCTGGTGGTCTTCTACGCGGTGCTGCCCATCCTGCGCAACGCCATCGTTGGGCTGCAGGGCGTGGACCCGGCCGTCGTGGAATCCGCGCGCGGGCAGGGCATGTCGCCGGCCGCGGTCTTGTTCCGCGTGCGGCTGCCGCTGGCGTGGCCGGTCATCATGACCGGCATCCGCGTCTCGACGCAGCTGTCGATGGGCGTGGCCGCCATCGCCGCCTACGCGCTGGGCCCTGGCCTGGGTAGCTATATCTACTCCGGCCTCAGCCAGATCGGCGGTGCCAACGCGCTCAACTACGCGCTCGTCGGCACGCTCGGCGTGGTCATCGTCGCCTTGGTGGTCGACGCCTGCCTCGCCGGACTCCAGAAACTCACGACCTCGAAGGGGATTTCCGCATGACTGACCGTTCTACTGGCGCCGAGATCGTCTTCGACGCCATCACCAAGTCCTACCCCGGCCAGGGCTCACCGGCCGTCGACAACCTGTCGCTGACCATCCCGCGCGGCGAGCTCGTGGCCTTCGTCGGCCCTTCGGGTTGCGGCAAGACCACCTCGCTGAAGATGATTAACCGCCTGGTCGAGCCGACCAGTGGCCGGATCCTCATCAACGGCGAGGACGCCACGGCCAAGGATCCGACGCGCCTGCGCCGCGAAATCGGCTACGTCATCCAGGGCGGCGGCCTAATGCCGCACATGACGGTGGCGGATAATATCGCCATCGTCCCGCACCTGCTCAAGTGGCCGAAGTCGAAAATCGCCCAGCGCGTCGACGAGCTGCTCGACATGGTCGGCCTGGATCCTTCCGTCTACCGCGACCGCTTCCCCCGGGAGCTCTCAGGCGGCCAGCAGCAGCGCGTGGGCGTGGCCCGGGGGCTGGCGGCCGACCCGCCCGTGGTGCTGATGGACGAGCCTTTCGGCGCCGTGGATCCGATTACGCGGACCCGCCTGCAGGACGAGCTGGTCAACATCCAGTCGGACCTGGGCAAGACCATCGTGTGCGTCACCCACGACATCGATGAGGCGGTCAAGCTCGGCCACCGCATCCTGATTCTGCAGCCCGGCGCGCAGATCGCGCAGTACGATACCCCGGAAAACATCCTGGCCGCCCCGGCCAACGAGTTCGTCGAGGACTTCATCGGCTCCGGTTCGACGCTCAAGCAGCTGAGCCTGAAGCGCGTCGAGGAGATGGACTTGTGGGATGCGCCGGTCGCGCGCATCGGCGAGCCGGCCGACGAGGTCGTCGCCCGGGTCCGCGCCGCCGGCGAGGACACCGTGGTGGTCCTCGATGACAAGGATCGGCCCCGCGAGTGGGTCACCCTGCGCCAGGTGCAGCGCCACCGGGTCCTGCCCGAGCCCACCGTGGAGTTGTCCTCGGTGGTCGGTGCCCGCTCCACGCTGAGCGATGCCATGTCGGCCATGCTCGTATCCTCCCACGGCGGCGCGATGGTCACCCGGCGCGGAAAATTCATTGGCGTGCTGCTCTACGACACCGTCAATGACTACGTACGCACCCTGAAGGCAGAGGCGGGTGACAGCGAGCAATGAAAGAAAAGCTAACCCACACCTCGGCGGAAAACCGCCTGCTATTGATAGGCATCCCGGTGCTCGTGGCGGCCGCGCTAATCGGCTGGTTTATCTGGCACTCGGCGGCGGACCTCGACGACATCGAGGCGCGGACCCTGGACCTGTCTAACGTCGGCTATCTGGCGCTCGAGCACCTCCAGATCGTGGCGGTGACCGCCCTGTTGGTGGTGGTCACGGCGGTGCCGCTGGGCATCGTGCTCACGCGCCCGGCCACGAAGTTCCTCGCGCCGCTGGCTACCGGCCTGGCCAATATCGGGCAGGCCGCCCCGGTCATCGGCGTCATCGTTTTGCTGGCCATTTGGCTGGGCTTCGGCCCGCCGGTGGCGATTGCGGGCCTGTGGGTCTATGCCTTCCTGCCCGTGCTCGCCAACGTGGTGGCCGGCCTGCGCGGGGTCGATCCCGCGCTGGTGGAGGCCGCCCGCGGGCTGTCGATGTCGCCGGCCCAGGTCCTGCTCAAGGTCGAGCTGCCCATGGCGCTGCCGGTCATCATGACCGGCGTGCGCACCTCCCTGGTGCTGTTGGTCGGCGCCGGCGCCTTCGCCACCTTCATCGACGCGGGCGGGCTCGGCGGGCTGATCACTACCGGCATTAACCTGTACCGCAATTCCATCCTGGTTTCCGGCGCGGTGCTCATCGCGGCCTTGGCTCTGGCCGTCGAATGGGTGGGCCGCCTGCTGGAAGTGGCCCTGACTCCGAAGGGGATGAACGCATGAAAATTCGCACGCTAATCGCCGCTGCCTGTCTCGTGCCCACGCTGGCCTTGGGTGGCTGTGGGCTGGGCACCGCGGGCGGTTTCGTACCCACGGCCGAGCTCGACGGGGAGCTTTCGGCTATCGATTTGTCAGGTACCCACGTCTCCATCGGTTCGAAGAACTTCACCGAGCAGATCATCCTGGGCAAGATCGGCGCCATCCTGCTGCAGTCGGCCGGCGCCGACGTCGAGGATCTCACCAACGTGCCGGGTTCCACCTCGGCGCGCCAGGCGCTGGTGGCCGGGGATATGGACATGATGTTCGAGTACACCGGCACCGCCTGGATTACCTACCTGGGTAAGACGGATCCGATCCCGGACACCCAGAAACAATACGAAGCTGTCAAGGACGCCGATGCCGCCAATGGGCTGACCTGGCTGCCGCCGGCGCCAATGAACAACACCTACGCGCTCGCCGTCAGCGAGGACACGGCGCAGGAATACGGCATGGAGTCGCTGGACGACATCACCAAGCTGCCGGTCGAGGAACAGACCATCTGCTCGGACGCGGAGTTCATCGCCCGCAACGACGGCCTGATGCCCATGCTGGATGCCTACGGCGTGGAACAGCCCAGCCGGGAGCGCCTGTTGGAGATGGATTCCGGCGCGGTGTACGCGGCCCTCGACCGCGGCGAGTGCCGCCTGGGCTCGGTCTTTGCAACCGACGGGCGCATCGACGCGCTCGATCTCCACGTGTTGAGCGATCCGAAGGGCTTCTTCCCCAAGTACAACATGGCCCCGGTCGTGCGCACCGAGGTTATCGAGGAAAACCCCGAAATCGCCGAGCTGCTGGCCCCCCTCTCTGATATCTTGACCGACGAGCGGATGCAGCAGCTCAACGCGCGCGTGGACGTCGACGGCGAGGATTACGCCACCGTCGCCTACGACTTCCTGCGCGAAGAGGGCCTCATTAGTTAATCAGTTTGAGTAGCACCGGCCCGCGGCGCGCCCCGCCCGCGGCGCTGGGGCAGGTG
>NZ_JBPPVW010000031.1:0-9212 GCF_053546955.1 Corynebacterium sp. 32222D000AT
CCGGTGGAGAAATTTTTTTTTTTAGGTGACTTTAAAACCTTTGGGGGGTGGGGGGGTCGGGTAAAATATTTTTCCCCGTACCGCCACACCCACGTGTTCTAGTGTTCAAAAATGATCGTTGCTGAGGTCGACCGCATGACCGGCGTCGACAAGGACGAGGACGGAGACGAGTTCTTCCCGTTCATTGACACCATTGACCTTGCCAAGCAAATACTCGACCGCGGCCCCTACAATCTACCGGCACTCCTTAACCGCCTAGGGCTAGGCAACCCCGACGCGCACGGAGCGGTAGCTGATGCGACCGCCACGGTGAACATGCTCCACGCCCTCTTCGGGTCTCAGCGCGGCGAAATTGGGCTCAAGATTCTGCGTCAAGGCGAAGTATTCCGCGCCACCAACACCTGGCGTACAAGCCACGCCACACCACTACTCCCCCGCAATATATAGGCCTACTACCAGCACGCACACTGGTCATAGTGGCCTGTAGAAGCAGACATATGCTTTCACATATGGCCTAACATACGCTCTGGCATATGGCGAAACATATGGCCCGCCATATGTCAGGTGCTTTTAGGGCTGCTGCGTGGTGAGTTTTTCGTAATTGGCAAACAACAGCTCCTGGCGCTGCCGGACGGTCGTGAGCTTTCGGGGCGCACCAAACGCCTTATCTACTTCACGGTCGAGAGCGTCATGCGCCTTGATGAGTTCCGGTGCCATAGCAAGCGGGTTATAGTGCTCCGCGAGCGAGCGCTCCGGGTGCAGCGCGCGGGCATCGAGCACCTTCTTGCCCGCTTTAATAATTCGCTGCCGCGTTTTCTCGTCCAACTCTGGCACAGGGAAAGTATTCCACGTCAGAGTATTTGCGAACCGTAAGTCAGATTTAAGACGTCCTCCGATGGTCTTCTGCCATGTGATGAACATCGACGACGACGCTAGGGCAAACATTAGACCTTCTGGATCTTGAGCATGGAATACTAGGTCAGAAGCAATTACATCTGAAGGATACCTTTGTACGGTGAAATAAGAACGGCGTTCGCTTACTACCTTCGGTAGG
Organism: Corynebacterium sp. 32222D000AT; assembly: GCF_053546955.1. NCBI lineage: Bacteria > Bacillati > Actinomycetota > Actinomycetes > Mycobacteriales > Corynebacteriaceae > Corynebacterium > Corynebacterium sp. 32222D000AT. The sequence goes on from NZ_JBPPVW010000031.1 coordinate 1,055, forward strand.
CAGAGATAGTCAGTACTCGGCTGGGATCGCTGGCCGAATAAGTGCGGAGTTTCAGCCATTTTTCGTGTACTTGCCGCTTTGCTGTCAGCTCGGAAAGCCTTGACTGCTTCTAGCCGCTTTTTTAGCACCGGACTCTGGGCAATATCTGACGGTGCTACGTCTACAAGCCACAGACACCACCGGTCTAAGCCGTTCATTAACTCTCGACTACCCCGGAAAGGGCGAACATACTTCGCCGCTATTGGGTCACTTATAACCTCGTCATATTCGTCGACCTCAACGAGTAGGTTTCTTCCATCTCGGGCCATATTCCCGAAGACTGCGGGAGTAACTACAGGCGAGATGGGCGCTTTCGATTTCTCCACGAGCACGTCAGGGCCGTCTACTAGATAAGCATTAATGGACTGGCCTACTTCCACTGGGACTGGCTCGCCCTTTACATCGGGATAATCCCACAGACGTGGGCGTGGTTGACTCTCCTTATCCAAGCCAACAATGACGCAGTGGACAGCAGCTTTACCGGGAGCCTCAGAGTCCCACGCAAACGTGCGGTGTGCAAAACGTATGCGCCACCCTGCGTTGAAGATAGGCCCAAAAAGCCGTGGAACTTGATCACCTTGAGTAATTGAATTGGTGGTGACGAAAGCAAAACGACCCTTTCGGGACTTAAAGAAGTCCAAGCACTTCGCATGCCAGCCCGTGACGTAGTCCAAGCGTGAAATATCCTTAGTGCCCCACAAATCTCGGAGTTCTTGAGCTTGTTCAGCAGTTCTCGTCGCATGCCCCAAAAACGGCGGGTTACCGAAGATATAGATCTGGGTGGCAGAAGCTGGCAGTATGTCTTCCCACTCAAGCTGCAGGGCGTTGCCGTGGTGAATGTGGGCGGTGATCTTAATCGGCAACCGCTCCGGTGGCCTGCCCACAGCGTTGGCAAGCTCCTTATTCGCCTGATGGTCAACTAAGAACATGGCGGTCTCAGCAATTTTGGCAGGCCACCAATTCAGCTCGAAGCCGTAGAACTGCCCGATGGATAGTTTCTGCTCCCACTCAATATTGAGCGACATACCAGTCTCGCCGCGACGCTGGCGGATAGCGACAATGATGTCTGTTTCAATCCGGCGCAACTCCCGATACGCCAGAAGCAAGAAGTTTCCAGAACCGCAGGCAGGGTCACAGAACACCAGCTCGGCCAAAGAGTCGCGGAAGCGCTCCAACGCGGCCACCGACGTCGAGGGAGAAGACACCAGTTTGTCGGCCTCAGCCCGAAGCTCGTCCAAAAACAGCGGGCCGATGGTCTTCATGATGTTGGCTTTAGAAGTGTAGTGTTCGCCGTCGCTGCGGCGGGCCTCCTTCGATTTCACCAACTGGAACAACGAGCCAAAGACGGAGACGTCAATGGTTGACCAGTCGAAGTCGCAGGCAGCAAGTAAGGCTTCGCGCATCTGGTAGTCGAAGTACTCCGAAGCCAACGGTTCGGCAAACAACGCACCGTTGACGTACGGGAATTTCGCCAACGTTGACGGCAAACGCTTAGGACGCTTCGCCGGGGGAGTATTGAGTACGCTAAATAGCTCATTGAGCTGCGGGCCCAGAGACTCCGGGGTGGTTTCATTGCGCACAAAGTCGGCAAATAGGTGCGGGGTATCCCACAGGCCTGCGTCGTCGCCGAAGAGGAGGAAGAGGATACGGGTGAGGTAGATAGAGGTGCGCATGACACGCTCGTCTTCTTCCTCCGGCGTGGTGGGCGCTTCATCACCGACGGCTTCGTCGACGTCGTCGCCGTTCATGGCGCGGAACAGCTCCACCATTAACCGGGAGGCTTCCAGGGACGCCTTTTCTTCCTCCCGGTAGGCGGTGGTTTCGTAGTCGGCGAGGAAAGCGAGTTGTTCGACGTGATCGTCAATCTCCTCTAGGGGGAACGTAATGTCCCAGTCGGCGCTATCGCCGACATAGGTGCGGTTCAGGCGGGTTACCCGTAGGGTCTCGAAGTTGGAGCAGATGACGTAAGCTGGCATGTGCGAGTTCGCGATAGTACCGCCTAGCAGGTAATCGAGGGCCTGGGCATAAGCATCATCGAGCGGGACACTGAGGGATTTGGCCTCACCTATGACTTTGCCGGGCATGAACATGTCGATCTTGCCGGTACGCCCCGTCGAGGCGCGTTTAGCGCTGCGCTGATACAGATACAGGTCGCGGGCGTTGACCCCGAAGCAGTCCAGCAGGTCGCCCCAGAACTGTTGGTCGTGACTCGACTCGGTCGCAGGCCGGTTTTCTGCTTTCCATTGCTTAATGTGGGCAAGCCACCGGAGTTTGAACTCGGTGAGGTTGTGGCGAATGGTAGCGCGGTCGAAAACAGTCGTAGGGGCCATAACCATCAAGCATATAAGCCCACCCGCTGCCCGCCTGGCCGCGCGGGCACGTTAAGCCACTTTCCCACCGGAGAAAAAGAGCTGTGCATAACGCCCGGCACCCTCCTGCATGTCTTACGGGGAATGAAACCATGCAGGTGACACTACGTCCTGGTGAACATATGCTAAAGCATATGTTATAGCGTATGCCTTGCCATATGCTTAGGCATATGTCCTGCCATGCGGCAGGCACTGTGGGTGCGCAGATTTACCCTCACGCCGCCGACGCTTAGACGTTCTTCAACGCCCGATACACCGTAGGACGGGTGACCCCGAATTCCCGCGCCAAGGCTGCTTTCGACTCCCCCGCCAGTGTGCGTCGCTTAATCTCCGCCACTTGCTGCGGGCTAAGAGCAGGCTTGCGGCCTTTGTACTTGCCAGCCTTTTTCGCCAACGCAATCCCTTCCGCCTGGCGCTCGCGGATAATGGCCCGCTCAAACTCCGCAAACGAACCCAAAATACCGAGCATTAAATCCGCGCGCGGATCCGTGGTGTCTTTCGCAAACGCGAGATTCTCATGCAGGAAAGTAACAGTCACACCCTTGCCGGTAAGTTCATCAACAATACCGCGCAGATCGGTTAGCGAGCGGGCGAGGCGATCAATCGACGCCACGACGAGTTCGTCCCCGTCGCGCACATACGCCATACACTCGACAAGCCCAGGGCGCGCAGTCTTGGTGCGGCCGGAAATCTTATCCTCAAAGAACCGGTCAATCCTGCCGGAAGCGTTGAGTAGTTCTTTCTGGCGCTGATTATTTTGCTCCACCGTGGAGACACGGATATAGCCCACCCGCTGCCCATGCGAACCGGAGTCATTGCCCATTAGTCTTCGCCCCGCGAGAGTGTAGAGGCACCATTCTCCTGGGCGATGACCGCATCACGATACGGCTCAACCACCCGCGCCAAGTCAGACAACTGTGCCCCGTCGAGACCATCAGCGTCATGGAAACCGTCAGACGACAACATCACATTCACCACCTTCTGTAAGTCTAGGGCCTAGACCCCACTAGACACGTGTAAAACAATGCTAGGAACGACCCTATTGTACAGCAAACATTCTGCCGCAGGCACGTGTAACAATAGGGTGTAGCTTATAATTCTTCCCGGCCCGACTGGGCTGGATGTTAGATATCCAGCAAACAAGGGTCAGGCCCGTTTTCCGTCAATCAGACCATTAAGTCGACGGTTCTGGCCGTGTCGGGTAGCAGCTATTTACGATGACCTGATGGCGGATACGAGTCATCTCGTATTAAGTGGTCAAGTTCCTTCATGACAATAGTCAAAAGGAAAATCCTTTAATCCTGCATCCATATTTGATTCGAAGCATCATTAAAATCGAGCAAGTCGTTCCATGTAGAAGGAACGAAACTTTTCCTATCTGTTTTCAACCAAGTGATACGGTTTGGATCCTCAAAATCGAGTTCTTTAAGAAATGGTTCACCAGCAATTTCGTATGCCCATAAGTCGTGGACATTTTCATACTCAACCGAGTATTCTCGAAAAGTTCCCTCAGGGTGGAAGATGGCTTCAAACCCCACAAAGGCTGTACCGTTAGGTGTTTCTACTTTCAAAATAATGTATAAGAAGGTATTAATCCAAGCAGCGGCGCCATGGAACCTTGGCAATGATGTGGCGGCTTCACCCCTAAACTTATTTTCACTCAAAGCATCCTTATTAAGGATTTCCGCCAAACAAAATGCAGCAGTCTTTAAATCAAAATGACGCTCTGGGGTTACTGCCATTTCCATAAATCCAAAGTGGGAATATCTGTACTAAACCAGCTGGGGGCCTTGTCGCTCATTCCGTGAGTACCAGTATTGTGAACGGGATACATAGTAGTAATTCCGCGTGGCTCTGAAGCGTTTCCACGAGGTTTCGGCTCAACAATCGCACGGTATGTAAAAGATTCACCAGTGAGCCGGCAAACTGCTCCTACCGGATCAGAGCATTTGACTTGATAAACATCTTCTTCATATTTCATAGAAGGGCCCTGAACCTCTCGTACACAAGAGTTATTAAGCACGGTTTTTATAGACCACAAACTCCAAATGTTGTGTTTATGAACAATTTTGTCGTATCCCCATGGATATTTGTCCGTCGTGTTAAACCATCCACGTCGCAGGAGTATGGGCTCACCACACATATCCCTAGTCTCCAGAAGAAGTTCATCGGTGTAGTCATTGCCTCCAGCAGGTCCGCTGCCCTGTAGGGTAGGTGTATCTTGCTCGAGCCCTGCCCCAGGGAGGTACTCTGGGAAAAACTTTTCTAGCTGGAAACCATAAATTTTTCCTTTTTCAAAGGACTGCTGCTTCCACCCCTCTTGAAAATCTTGTGGATCTCCGGTGGGATACCCCTGATCTTCTCCGATCGCTTCTGCATACACCCACTGCAGTAGTACATCGCCTGTTATAGCGTGAGCGCCGAATTTGGGGTGCCAAACCATAATTCCTTTTTGGAAAAGGTTGTATCGCCCGATCCCGTCAGGTGTTTTTTCTTCGCTGCTGATAGGGAAACCTAAGGTACTCTTTTGGGCTCCCATGTCCTGCCATTTGTCATATATTCGCCCTTGAATTCCTGCTTGTACTGCAGGAATGGAGTTTCGTGTGTAGATGTAGCCACCTTGGTATTTCTGCTTAGACCAGCTATCTCCGAGAGCGATATCATTAGTCATTGGGTACCCGAAGTGCCCGCGTTCCCAACCATGCTTTGCCCACACGACGGTTGCAGGAATGCTAACAGTATGAGCACCTGTCTTTGGATGCCAATAGATAAACCCGTTGACGAATTCGGACCTTTTACCAATACCGTCAGGATTCGTTAGCTCGTTGCTTTTAGGAAACGTTAGAAAGCTTTTCGGTCCGCCAACGGAATCATAAAGTTCCCGGATTGCACCGCATACTTCAAAAGGAGAAGGCCAGTAAACTTTGCAACCTGGGGCAGAATTTAGGGTCGGATTGTCTTCTTCTTGCAGCTGTGCTTCTTTTGTTTCTGCAAGATCCGCCTCTTCTTTGGTGAAATCACCCGGTATTTCTTCCCTATCGCTACGCATTTCTCCAGGGCGTACAGTAGATTTAGGAGACTTCGTCGGAGTCCACTCGGAGACCTCTTCTGGTGAAAGTTCAGTCTCTACAGTTTCAGACGAGGCCCCCTTAGCCCACTCTGGCAGTACTGGAGCGGGGTATTCATCTGACGTTTCTTTACTGTCGATTTCCTCTACGGAATTTTCACTAGAATCAGCAGGAAAAGTATCCTGTGACACTGATGATGATAATGAATCAGAAAAAGATGATTGTGCGACTGCAGTGCCGGGAGTGGTACTGATTAATAAGCTTGCTGAGACGAAAGCAAGTAGTTTGCGTGAGAGAGCTTTCATTGGTGGTCCTTAGATGAGAGTGAAACAAGGAGTTGTTCTACTAGGTCAGCTTATAGCCTGGTGGCAGGCTACGCTGGTTAAGTGAAAAAGTTCTCCTTTCTAATCTCGTGGGGTACCGATGAAAATAGTTAAACTCGGTCTTTCTTCTCTAGCCTGCGCATTTACTGCGCTAGGGGCTTGCTCTTCGGTGGCTGTCGCTGCAGATAGTGACTTCGCTTCATTGCAGGCAAGCAGTACTGTGCCGGTGAATGATAATCGTATTGCGGCTTTGTGGTCGGTAACTCCAAGTTTGGATGACTCACAGCAACAACGTGTTCGGCGTGATTGCACGGCAAGCTATGTAGGGGACAATTTCTGGTTGACCGCGCATCACTGTGTGTCTAATTCACCTTTTATGGATGGTTTTCTCCGCCAATCAGATGGTGAAGCAGCAGGTATCGCTGCTATCTATACCAAGTCTTCTACTGAAGATGTTGCACTTATTAAAGTCGGTGACGGAATCAATGCCGATTCATTTACCCTGGCCACAGAGCCGTTGAAGATCGGGGATCAAGCCATACTTACTGGTTATGGTCAACCCCATGACTATGCTTCTTCGGCGGAAACAGTCATTTCCGAAAAAGTAGACTCTTTGAACTTTGGAAACGTTACGTATACAGATCTGCTCAAAGGAAAATCGTCAACGGACTCACGATCCTGCGGCGGAGATTCAGGAGCACCTATCTACAAAAACAACACTCTCTACGCAGTACACACTGCCGGCGGATTCAACCCAGAATGCAATGATGGGAAAGGCCGCCCCATGTGGCACACCAACATTGTCTCAAGGATCCCCTGGATTAAAGAAACGATGCAAAGCAATTCGAGTTTCACAGACCAGGAAAAAGCCAAATCAAACACGGGCCTGAAACACGCAGCTACCCTTTTCCCAGATGTGAGCAACCCGAAAAATCCGCACAATGATTCCTCCCCAGAAAAGAGCTCATTTAGTCTCTCTTCTCTATCAAGCACACAGCAGTAGCAAATTATTAGCGACCAGAGAACCAGATCCCCTATCTTCTCCAAGGTTTTCTTCAAGTGAGTTTTTATCTAACTGCCTAACGGCAGGGGAACCGTATATTGCTTACGGCAGGTTACACTTTTTACTCAATTAGTCCGGCCTCTCGGAGGGCTCGTAAATGAGCGCTCGCGGTCTTTCTAGTGATGCCCAATTCTCGTCCGATTTTCGCTCCGGTTGGAGCTTTCCCTGTCTGCGCGAGTGTTGACGCATAGACGGAGTAGACCTGTGAACGAGTTTCGCTCCCTTGTCTGCGCCTCTGGTTGTTTGCGTTTTCCAGCATGTCGCGCTGTGCTTGGGCGTAGTCGCCTTGTGGGTCTGTTTTCCAGCGTTCTGCTGCTTTCTTGCCGCCTCTGCGTCCCATGGTGGCGAGTGCTTTACGCTCACTGCTCGTGGCTTTACCTGGCGCGCTAGAACCGCTGTAGGTCTCACTCTTGGATTGAGTGACGTAGCCGCGCACGCGCCTTGCCATGGTTTGGCGGTCGCGCATGGGTGGCATCTCGTTGTCGCGGCCTGAACCGCTGTGGGTATGTGCGACGTTATAGGCGTGCTCATAGGCGTCGGTAATGGCAGCGTCAGTTAGTCGTTGGCCTTGCTGGCGCAAGCGGTGGCCAGTCTTAAGCGCATGCCTAAAGGCTGTTTCGTCGCGTGCTGCGACACCTTGGGCAATCCAGAGCACACGCACACCGTCGATAAGTTCCGGGTCGTACTGCTCGAGTCCACCGGCGATTTCCGCGTCTACGTCCTGGGCAAGCGCTTTGAATGCTTGAGCTTCCTCGCGACGGGTCTTGACCGCGTTAATGAGTTCGCGGCCAGAGCTGAATTGCTGGCGTGGGGTGGGGTTGAACTGGTCGTGTCCTGCCAAGTCCCTCACCTGCTTTATCAAGTCTCCAAGACGCATCACCCGGTTGTGCTGCCTATACCAACGATAAGCGGTAGGGGCCTTGCCTGTGTAGAACGGGTTTCGGCTAAAGCGATGGGCAAAGTGCGGATCATGGTCTAAAAGCTCACCCAGCACACGCGTAGTCGCCGCCAGCAACTTCATCTGCGCAGATTTACCGTTACGGTCAGCGTAGACAGGATCAATAAGCCAAATGAACTGGGCTTTGCCGTTAGTTGGGTTAATACCCACCCAAGCCGGCCCAACGCTATGAGTAATCAGTGAGCGCACCACGTCGCGAACGTACGGGTTTAAGTCTGCGGGGTCACCGCCTGCGGTACCTACTTGATCAACGTCTACGACTGGGGTTGCCCGCAAATCGTGGACACGTAGTGGAGCTACCTAGTGGTTAGGCAGCTATTTCTTTTCTGCTGGTGGTT
>NZ_JBPPVW010000032.1:0-7008 GCF_053546955.1 Corynebacterium sp. 32222D000AT
TGCAATATCGAAATCAGACCCTTGAAGCCCTAACCGCCTAGAATTAAAACCAGTCCAACTTTCGGGGGCCAGTTCACCGTGAATGTGGGAGTTTTTAATGGCCTTGCCGTCAGGATTAAGCAGTGTGTGCCAGGAGTCGACGGGGTTGAAATATGCGTCGGCGCGCACGGCAGCAAGTTCAATGATGCGGTCGTAGCGTTTGTTAAAGCCGGTGGTTTCGGTGTCAATGACGGCAAAGACCGGCTTGCCCGGTGTGCGTGGGGTGTAGCGGTTAAAAAGGTTTTCTAAAAATCCCATGGCCTAAAGCCTAGAGGCCCATACCGACATGGAAGCTTGGACGCTATCGAACATAACGGCAGCACTGTTTTCTGTGTAGTGTCTCTGGGGCACTTAGTTACCTTTTCTGATTTTGCCGCTCTTTTCTTTGTCCAAGATTCTAGAAGAACACAAGGGGACGTGGAGGGTGAAAGGTGCGTGGTTGTTGTGGGTTGCTTTGGAGGCAAGGAAATCGCGTAAGCGATTTTCGCGGCAGCCCAACGAGCCGCCAGGCGAGGCGGGAGCCAAGAACAGTAACCACTTGCTTGCCTGTAGGTTGGTTGATCCCCTGTGGGGATATAGATCTACAGGGATATAGTTATAAGCCACCTGGGAAAATAGGTAAACCCGCAGGTAAAACCCTGTGGATAAGTATCTTTGTGTGTCAACTTATGCGCAGGCGTGTGTCAACTTATGCGCAGGCGTGTGTCAACTTATGCGCAGGGCTATTTTGCGTGTGTCAACTTATGCGCATCCTGAACTGGGAAAACCTGTCATGTGTCAACTTATGCGCAGATTGCTTTCGGGGAAAAGAAAGCGCCCCGGAGGGCGCTAGTCTTTCGCGTTCGGTTTAGTCGAGTTCGGGGCGAGGTGGCTTCTGTTGAACTGACGGGGCGGTTCTGGTGACAGTCACACCGTCTGTAGTAGCTTCAATTCCCGAGTAGGGCCATACCTTTGCAACTTCTTCGATTGCTTCTTTTGTGCGTCGTCTAAAGTCTCGCATCTGGGCCGTAGAGGTTATCTCTGAGGTGGCGAAATTGGCAGCGATCATGTCCCAGGTGAAGGTGTAGGCTTCGCGGTTGTTTTTCGCCAGCCAGTACTGCTTTACGGTAAGCCAGATGTAGAGGTCCATTGCCCGGGGCTTGCTCAGCTCGCGCAGGACGTTGAGGTCGATGGGGATGGGGGCTTCGGCAACGTGCTTGAAAAACTGGGGCGTGAGTTTAATGTAAGACTCTACAAAGCTGCCCTGGTTGGGGTCGCGCGGATCGAACCAGAGGTTCCAGTCTTCGAGGATCTGAGTGTTGCGGCCCCGTGCGTGAATTCCGTCGTCGCTTTGGGCGGTAATTGAAGAGCTGGCTAGGCGTAGAAGCTGTTCGCGAATTTTTGAGAGATTGCCGTTCGCACCTCCGGTGCCGCGTCCGGTGACGCCGATTGCTTGAAGGAAGTGACTCATGGAGTGGCCTAGTGGGATGCGGCAGGCTTCGTCGTGGGTGATTTTGCCTTCTTTGAGGCGACCGGCATTAGCTACGGCGCGGGTGATGATGTAGGCCATGATGAGGCGCGGGTACTTGCCGAAGGGGAGACCGTTGGGTGAGTAGACGCTAATGGTGCCCTCGGCGGTAGCTATTTTCCGCTCGTTGCTGTCGGGGTTGCGGTAGGGGAAGAGTGCTTGGACAAACAGTTTGGAGGTGTAGCCGATGTCTTGGGCTTGGAGGAGTTCTTGTGCGGCGTCGCGGGCCAGTGGGGAAGTAGCTGGCAGTTCTGCCAGTATTGTTTGGCTGCACTGTTGGCGGCGTCTAGCGCGTGCTCGTAGTCTCCATCTTCGCCGTGAGCTTTGGTAAATAGGGCGCGCAGGTGCGTGTCCTGGGCTTCATGCACAATGTCGGCCATTACTTCACCTTTCTATCCTTTTCCAGTTGCAGAGTTGGGTACTGTTGCTATGTTTAATTCTGCCTGCCATGGCATCCCTTGACTGTGGTGGGTTGCACAGAGAACAAGCACTATGAAGTGCCCCGAGTTTTGTTCCTTGGCATTTGCCTTGATTTCTATTATTTTTTGTGGCGGGTTCTGCTTCCAAAATTCGGTTTCCACCTCGACCGGGGCTCGGTATCCCAAGCTTTGGTGGAGTCTAGTCTCGTTCCACCATGACACCCACTCGAACGTCGCGATTTCTACCTCGACAACGTCATCCCACCTGCGAGCATGGATCAGCTCGTTTTTGTAGGAGCCGTTAACGTTGTCAGCCAGAGCATTGTCATAGGAGTCGCCCACCGTCCCAGTGGAAGCGGCAATCCCGTGCTGGGCAAGTCGTTCGTTGTAGACAACGCTGACATACTGCGACCCGTGATCCGCATGGTGAATGAGACCTGTTGTTTCCTCAGCACACACGATCGCCTGGTTGAGAGCTTGCAGCGGCAAAGCTTCGGTGCGCATGGAATCTGATAACGCCCACCCAACGATCCGTCGAGAGTAAACGTCGGTGACAAACGCGGCGTACACAAAGCCTTTCTTCGTGCGCACATACGTAATATCAGCCACCCACAGTTTGTTTGGGCCCTGGGCTTTGAATTCACGCTCAACCAAGTGCGGGCGCAGATCAGGCACGTTAGGCTTAGCGGTAGTGATAGGTGATCTGCCTTTGCCTTTGCCAGAAACACCGGCCAGGCGCATCAACCGAGCAGTTTGTTCACGACCGATATCAATTCCCTCACGGCGGAGAGCATGCCACATTTTCCGCACACCATAAACACCGTAATTATCCCGATGAACAGCACTAATGCGTTCAACCAGCACAGCATCACGAAGGCGACGAGCACTTAATCCACGGGCGGTAGACTGGCGATACCCACGCGAGGTGATAAACCCACCAGCCCGGTTAGTTTTCAACGCCTTACAAATGAACTCGACAGAGAAAATACTCCGGTACTTATCGATAAACCGGATCATTTCTTAACGTTTTGGGCCGAGTTCCGACGCGAAAAAAGCTGAGGCAGCCTTCAGCAGCTCATTGGTGTCGCGTAGCTGGTGATTTTCACGACGTAGCCTCGCGTTCTCAGCGGCCAAATCTTCAGGCAAAGGTTCTGGGATGTTTCCCGCACGGCGGGCAGGCTTAAGTCCATTGACAGGCCGTGTGCCATGAAACCCCCAGCTTTGGAGCTACTGCCTGGCACGCGGCTTGCATCGACAAATTTTCCGCTAAGATGCGATCTTCCACAAGACGGACCACACGGTCCTTGGCATCCTGGTCAAATTTCCTTGGCATGTTCCAGATTTTCCCATCTACTCAAACGGAACAAAACCTGGGACACTTCACTACCTTTCTGGTGCGGTAGAAGCCCCTAGGCGTCGTGGTGGGCACCTAGGGGCTTTGTCATGGTCTGACATGGGGGTGAATTTTCGTGGGTGGGGATAGAAAAATTCCCCTAGCGTTGCGTAAAACGCTAGGGGATCAATCTCACCATCTGCTCACAAAGCAGGTTGTTAGGATGTCAGTTTCCTGACTGTAGGGGTCTACATAGTATAGACCCACTGGGAGTTGCCTGCAGCTGGCTGAGTGATGATAGCGCGGATGTTGTCTTCAGTAGCCTGGTAGGACGCGCGCTCATTCTTTAGAGGATCGTTGACGGTGAAGGTCTTCTCATCCTTGTCGTAGCCGGAAACGTAGACGTAGTGTCCGTAGCCTGGGTTAGCCATCTCGCCGCTGATGACACCGGTCTGAGTCAAGATGATGGCCTTCTTACCCTTCTTGATGTCGTCGATTGCCTTGACTGCATCACCGTTGAGATGCTGCTCGCCAGAAACACCACGCTGGTTGAGAATGTTGACTACCTGGCCGGTTTGTAGGTAGCCGTTGATGTTGCCGCGAATATCGGCCATGGCCTTAGTCTGGTCGGACTTGGTGTAGCTGGAGGGTACGTCACCGCCGTTTTGCAGCAGAGCCATCAAAATGGTGGCAGGACCACAGTCTTCCCACTGTGTGGCCTGGCCTTGAGCCTGGGAGATGTACTGGAACTTGTGCTTGGTTTCTGCCTGTGCAGTAGCGGCAGTACCGAAGCCAGAACCCTGGTTAGAGTGAGTATCGGGCGTGGGTGCCAAAACACCGGTGGCAGCTGCGGCGGTAAGAACACCGGCGGCAATTTTCTTGTTGAGATGGGCTAACAAGGAAGTCTCCTTCGGGTCTTATGAACGATTTAACTCCTATCCGATTGGTAGGATGACGCGACACTATCGCACGTCCGCAAGCTTCGCAGTGCAATAGCTAACTCTTCCATTGGTTAGTAAGCTAACACACAGACAAAAACAAGAAATTAGTCGTCGGTTTTACAGATGTGAAGCATTCCCCTTAGTTACAAACCCTGGCTGTAGTTTTACTGCTTCTGCAAAAGGGTAAGTGCGCTTTTCGCTTGTTTGAATTACTGGAGTTTGAACTCTACGACGTCTACTTCTGGGGTGGCCTAAGAATTCGGTCCAGTTGGTTTAAGCGTTGACCGTGTTTTCATGTTTCCATTGTTCCGCATACTTCCGCGGGTTGAGGTGGCCCAGCGAGGAATGCGGGTGGAAGTTATTGTACCGCTGCGACCACTGGGCCATGAGCATCCGTGCGTGTTCGAGATTCTCGTTGCTGTTGTCTTCTAAGAGTTGGTCACGCATTCGGTTGTGGAAAGACTCGACATACCCGTTATGCTAGGGCTGGCCTGGCGGGATAAACGCCTGAATCGTTTCATCCTCCCCAGCCCATTCGTTGAGCGCATGAGCGATGAACTCAGGGTCGTTATCCATCCGGATCACCCGCGGGCGCCCGCCTTGGTCACAACAAGCGAGGTCGAGCAGCTCGATCACCGAGTTCGCGTCGATCTTCTTGTCGACCGTGAAGGCGACGTGCTCGCGAGTGTATTCATCGATGATGGTGCAGATGTTGATCGTCTTGCCGTGCCATGTTGAATCGAACTGGAAATCCAGCGCTCACACGTCGTTCGGGTACTGGGCGGCAGGAACATCGCGCTGGCCGTGATCATCGACGCGTTTGCGCTTCTTCCTGGGTAGGACGCGCAGGCCTTCTTCACGCCAAATCCTCCGGAAGGTTTCCCGGCATATCCCATACCCCTCGGTGAGGGCGGTCCTCCAGGCGCGCCGGTGTCCCCACCGGCGGTGATCACGCGCGAACTCGTGCATCCACGCTTTTAGGTCCGCGTGCTTATCCGGCTTGCCCTGACGGATCCTAGCGCGCCGATAAGCACTACGAGAAAGTCCAACGATCTGGCAGGCACGCCTGTGGCAGTAGCCCAGCCCATCGAGATGCCAGACGGCATCATGACGACGAGCTGGGCTTAGAAGTTTCCCTCCGATAATTCTTTCCATGCCGCCTTTTCCAGCTCTGCCTGCCCAAGGAGACGTTTGAGGCGCGTGTTTTCCTCGCGCAATCGCTGGAGCTCTTTAGCTTCGCTCTTGGTCATCGCCCCATAGGTTGCCTGCCACCTGTTCAGCGTGGCTTCGCTGATCCCCAGCGTGGTGAGGATTTGAGCCGTGGTCGATCCGGATTCTCTGAGTTCTCGAGCCTTATCCAGCTTGCGAACAATCTGCTCGGGAGTGTGTTTACTGAACTTCTTCACCATTCATACATTCTCCCCACCCACAGGCAGGGCATCAATGGACAACACTCAAGTCACCCGGACCTAAAAACCTAAGACACTCCAAACAGAAAAGACACGCTAACCAAACAAAATATTGACTGGTTAACGTGTCTTTTTAATGGAAGATAATTAAGTGAGAAAGCTTGCACGATTGGTGGAGGTTTTGTACCCTTCCGTGTTTAAGTAAGCAGATAGCTTTTTATATAAGGATTCTGCTCCAAATTCTCCATCAATTATTTGGTAAGGGATTGAATCTTTATCCTGCAACAAAGCTAGTTGTATATGCTCGGCACCTGTTGTTTCAGTCCCTGATTCTTGAGCTATTACTTGAGCTTTTTTCAGAATCTGTTCAGCTCGTGGAGTCAGCTTCATTTTTCTCCTAGACTATTTTATGCGAGGACAGTTTCACTCCATTCCCAGTATGGTTCCTTGAAAATTGGATTGATATGCCTGCATATCCATAGTCTCCGACCGCCCTCTATGTCTTCGGTTTCAACCATTTCACCATCGTTGGCTGGGCCGCATTGTTTTTTCGGCACTCCGTCTGGATGAGCATCTACTTTTGTCCATCCATAGGGCATAACGTTAATAGGGGCCGAGGAAGAAGTTAGGGATGGAGCCGGAGCCGCAGTTGCAGTACCTGAGGGCGTAAATGCGAGTGCAGCCGCAACCATTGAGCTTATAAAGAGACCACGTGTCTTCATAGATATTACCTACCTGTGATTGGTATATGGTTCCTTCCCGGAGCATAAAACATTGAGATAACAAGGTCTAGTGAGTTGATGGAAACGTAACAGGAAATAGACTTTGTGTTCACTTTCAGCTCGTTCTATCCAAGCGTTTCCTTGACATAGCGGTGAACAGTGCCCACCGAGCAGCCAATTTCTGTTGCAATAGCGCGCATAGACAAGCCCTTGGCTCGCAGCTCCTGGACGCGCCCCTGAAGCGTCCGGGGTTTAGTTTCGGAGGGCTATTTGCCCTGTGGAAAACCAGGGGCGGGAGTAGTACCCCGGCTGGTTTACAACGTCCGGAGGGCGTGCGTGTGGGCGTGTTACGGTGATGGTGGTCTGCAAACCACGCCAGCTACTGGTGGGGTGAGCAGCTTCCTCGTCGGTGCGCGGTAGGGTCCGCGCGTGTTCGTGGGCTGTTCTGCGCGCCTAGTCGGCGAGTGGACAACCCTACGACGTTAGGGAGGTGACCAATGGGTCGACACTCATTGGAAACGCCCGGTCGCAAAAGAAAAGACCTTGATGCCACTGAGTCTAACTGGGGTTGCCCGCAAATCGTGGACACGTAGTGGAGCTACCTAGTGGTTAGGCAGCTATTTCTTTTCTGCTGGTGG
>NZ_JBPPVW010000033.1:0-6540 GCF_053546955.1 Corynebacterium sp. 32222D000AT
GTGCAGGTCGCCCCGCCGCGGGCGACCGTGCCCCCGCCCAAGGCCTTCCACCCGCCGGCGGACCAACTCGCCCCGGCCGCCCTAAACGCCGCGGTCGACGCCGTCCGCGCCGGCAGCCCCGACGAGCCGACGGCGGCAACCGGCCCCGACCTGGATCTACTGCAGGCGGCCGTGCGCTCCGGGCGGGCCGTAGTCATCGGTTATGCCACCAAGACCGGGGCGCAGAAATCCTTGCGCGCCACGCCGCTAACGGTCTCCGGCGGGCAGGTCGACGCCCGCGCCCAAGCGCGGACCGTGCGCATCCCGCTGTCCCGTATTACCTCGCTCACCCTGGACTAATCGGGCCGGTCCGGCCCTCTCCGCGAGGCACGCGGCGGGGCTATTCCGGCGGTAGTATTGCAAATGCCCTTGACGCGATGTTGTGTTTATGCAATATTTTACTACGAACATCGACCCGACCCGGAAGGCCCCCCCCTTGTGCCACGACTGGAAATAGACCAACTCAACAAGTCCTACGGTGACCACCGCGTCCTCCACGATCTTTCGCTCAACGTGAGGGCGGGCGAGATTTACGGCTTCGTCGGCTCCAACGGCGCCGGCAAATCCACCACCATGCGCATCGCGCTGGGAGTGCTGTCCACCGACTCCGGCCAGGTCCGCTTGGACGGCGAGCCGCTGGATGACAGCAACCGCCGCCGGATCGGCTACATGCCGGAAGAGCGCGGCCTCTACGGCAAGGAGTCGCTTCTCAGCCAGCTGACCTTCTTCGCCTCGCTGCACGGCATCCCGGCCGCGGAGGGCAAAGCCAAGGCCGGCGAGCTGCTCGAGCGTCTCGGCCTGGGCGAGCGCAAGGACGACAAGCTGGATGATCTGTCGCTGGGCAACCAACAGCGCGTCCAGCTGGCCGCCTCGCTGATCCATTCCCCGGACGTGCTCATCCTGGACGAGCCCTTCTCCGGGCTCGACCCGGTGGCCGTGGAGGTCATGAGTGAGATGCTCGTCGAGCGCGCCCGCTCCGGCGTGGCCGTGCTCTTCTCCTCCCACCAGCTGGACCTGGTCCAGCGCCTGTGCGACCGCGTAGGGATCCTCTCCCACGGCCGGCTCGTCGCAGAAGGCGGCGTCGAGGAGCTTCGGAACTCCGGCCCGGTGCGCTACCGCGTGGCCACCGAGGCCCGCGGCTGGTACCCGCCCGGCTGCGAGGTCGTCGAGGAAGGCCCCGAACACGTGGTGCTCACTGCCGAGGACGTGGACGACCAGACCATCCTCCGCGCCGCCCTCCAGGCCGGGCCCGTCCACGCCTTCGGACGCGTGGTCCCTGACCTGACCGAACTGTTCCGCGACGTCGTCTCTTCGACCAACCAGGAGGCCTAAACCCATGCGCTATTCTTCCCCCGCCACCATCTGGACCGTGGCCAAGCGCGAGATGGCCATCACGGCCAAGACCCGCGCCGTCCAAATCACCGTCGCCCTCCTGCTGTTGGTGACCATCGGAGGCATCACCGCCGCTAACTTCTTCTTGGGCTCCGATGACGAGGCCGACACCGTCGCCGTCGTCGAGATGCCCACCGAGGCCTTCGACAACAGCGGGCTTGATGCCCGCGAGGCTGACGATGCCGACCAGGCCGCCGAGTTGGTCCGCAACGGCGACGCCGAGGCCGCCCTGGTGCCCGGCGACGAGGGCTGGGACCTCATTAGCCAAGACGGGGATCCCAGCCAGCCCGTGACCGCCACCATCAACCAGGTAGTCGAGGCTTACGCCAGCCAGACCGCCTTGCAGGAGCTTGGGGTCAGCCCCGCCGACTACGCCCAGGCGCTGCCGGAGACCACGGTCAACGTCGTCAGCGTGGACGAGGCCGACGGCACGGCCAGCAGCGAGGAAGACATCGTCTCCGTGCTGACCGTGCTGGCCGCGGCGATGATCATCATCTTCTCCGTCATCACCTTCGCCAGCCTGGTCGGCGGCCGCGTGACCGAGGAGAAGTCCTCCCGCGTGGTGGAGATCATTCTCTCCTCCGTCCGCCCGCTGGATTTCCTGGCCGGCAAGATCCTGGGGGTTACCATCTTCGGCTTCGTGACCACCCTGGTGCTCGTCGGCGCCGGCGCCGCCGCCCTGGCGTTTACCGAATTCTCGGACCATTTCTCGCTCAACTGGGGCCTCTTCGCCGTCATGCTGGTCGGCTGCCTGCTGGGCCTGCTCTTCTTCGGCAGCCTCTACGCCGCGGCCGGCTCCCTCATCCAGCGCACCGAGGACCTCCAGTCCACGCAGACGCCGATCCTCCTCCTGCTCATCCTCACCGCCTACGTGCCCGCCTTCGGCTGGAACAGCCTGGACTCCACGCTCATGCAGGTCGCCGGCTGGCTGCCGCCATTTTCCATGGTGACCGCCCCGATGCAGTACGCCGTCGGCAACTTCGGGGCCGCCCAGCTGGCGCTGTCCTACCTGCTCTTCGCGGTGACCACCGCTGGGGTCATCTGGTTGGTTGCCCGCATCTACCGCGGCGCTATCCTCAATAACGGAAAGAAAATGACCTGGCGCGCTGCCCTCAAGGGCTAAGCCGACCTCAAGGCTCAAACCAGCCTCAAGGTTCAAACCGCGCTGGGTTGTCCCCGACCGTTTTTCGAGGAGAACCACCGCCCTATGCCCGGCCCGCTCATCGTCCAATCCGACAAGACCGTCCTGCTGGAGGTCGATCACCCGGAGGCCGATAGCGCCCGCCGGGCGCTTGCCCCCTTCGCCGAACTCGAGCGCGCGCCGGAGCATATCCACACCTACCGCATCACGCCCCTGGCGCTGTGGAACGCCCGCGCCGCCGGCCACGACGCCGAACAGGTCGTGGACGTGCTGGAAAGCTACTCCCGCTTTCCCGTCCCGCAGGCGCTGCTCGTCGACGTCGCGGAGACGATGTCGCGCTACGGCCGCGTCAGCATTGACAAACACCCGGCCCACGGCCTCATCCTCACCTCGGCGGAACCGGCCATCCTCGCGGAACTGGAGCGTCACAAGAAGGTCGCCCCGCTGCTGGGCGCCCGGATTGATGAAAATACCTTTGCGGTGCCGCCGTCCCACCGCGGGCGCCTGAAGCAGGCGCTGCTGCAGGTCGGCTGGCCGGCCAGCGATACCGCCGGCTACGTCGACGGCGAGTCCCACCCGATTGCCTTAACCGAGGACGGCTGGCAGCTGCGCGACTACCAGCGCCAGGCCACGGATTCCTTCTGGGAGGGCGGCTCCGGCGTGGTGGTGCTGCCCTGCGGTGCGGGCAAGACCCTGGTCGGCGCGGCCGCCATGGCCCGCGCGCAGGCCACCACCCTGATCCTGGTGACCAACACGGTGGCCGGACGCCAGTGGCGCGATGAGCTACTGCGCCGCACGAGCCTGACCGCCTCGGAGATCGGCGAGTACTCCGGCGAGAAGAAAGAGATCAAGCCGGTGACCATCGCGACCTACCAGGTGGTCACGCGCAAGACCCGCGGGGAATACGCCGCACTAGACCTGTTCGACTCCCGTGACTGGGGCCTTATCATCTACGACGAGGTCCACCTGCTGCCCGCCCCGGTCTTCCGCATGACCTCCGACCTGCAGTCGCGGCGCCGCCTAGGGCTGACCGCCACCCTCATCCGTGAGGACGGCCTGGAGGGCGACGTCTTCTCGCTGATCGGGCCCAAGCGCTACGACGCCCCCTGGAAGGACCTGGAAAACGCCGGATATATCGCCACCGCCGAGTGCACCGAGGTCCGCGTGGAGATGACTCCTGAGGAGCGCATGACCTACGCGACCGCGCCGACGCGGGACCGCTACCGGCTAGCAGCCAGCGCGGAGGCGAAATACCGCGTGGTCGACCAGCTCGTCGCCTCCCTCCCGGGCGTGCCGACGCTAATTATCGGCGGGTTTATCGACCAGCTCAAGACCATCGGTGAGCGCCTCGGAGCGCCCGTTATTGACGGCCGGACCTCGACCGCCAAGCGCGAGGAAGCCTTCCGCTCCTTCCGCGCCGGTGAGACCACCACCCTGGTGGTCTCCAAGGTGGCAAACTTCAGCATCGATCTCCCCGAGGCCGCCCTGGCCATCCAGGTCTCCGGCACCTTCGGCTCGCGCCAGGAAGAAGCCCAGCGCCTGGGCCGCCTGCTGCGCCCCAAGACCGACGATAACGAGGCCGAGTTCTACACCGTGGTCACCCGCGACAGCGTGGACGCTGAGTTCGCCCTCCACCGGCAGCGATTCCTCGCGGAGCAGGGATATGCCTACCGCCTGGTCGACGCAGTAGACTTGGGTAGCGATGAAGATCTTTAAATTTGAGGTCGATGAGGCCTTCGCGAAAAAACACAACGAACTGCTCCGAGACTCCAAGCGGCTGCTGATGTCCGGGCTCATCATGGGCGTACTCCTGGTGATTATCGGCGCGGCCCTTTGGTACTTCGTCGAGTCCGCGTGGGGCTTTACCGTCGGGCTCGGCATCATCCTGTTCGGCATCATGTGTGCCGTGGTCGGCGTTCTCTCCTCCCGCAAGGTGGGCACCGCCCAGCAGCTCTACGACTCCTACCCGCTGGCCCCCGGCGTCATTGCTGAGGTCACCGACCGGGAGATGTACCTGTTGGCCCTAGTCAACACCAACGTCGATCCGGAAGCTGAACCCCGCTGGGGCGCCGCTCTGCGCCGGGTGAATTCCATCCCGGGCGTGGACCGCAAGGTCGGCACCAAGGTCCCCGTCGCCGCGATTGGCGGGCACCACACCAACTCGGACAAGAACCACTGGCAGCAGATCTCCCCGATGCCCATCGCCTGGGGAACCCCCGACCAGGAGGTCGTCGCCATCGCCCGCAAGTCCATCCCTCAGGACCAGTGGCAGCGCCTCGAGCGCGCCCGCAAGCGCCTGAGCGACGTCAAGGCCACCAAGTTCGACCTGTTGGTCCTCTAGTCGACTACCTCCCAATCATCGCCCGTGCTTTTAAATGGCGCGGGCGATTTCGCTTGCTAGGCCCGTGTAATTTTCCGGCCGCTGGATTTCCGTGAGATCCACAAACTTTAGTTGGTCTGCGACCTCGGGGCGGCCAGCGATATAGTTTTCCAAGCTAATCCCCGTGTCCCGGTACTGGGTGGCAAAGTCCTGGACCAGGTCATGGGCCGGACCGTGGCCGATAACCTTGGCAAACTCCATCATGATGGCTTCGGTCATGGTCAAAACGCCCTCGGCTTCGACGTTGGCGCGCAGCGCATCGGCATCGAAGGAAAGGTTGCCGAGGAGTTTTTCCAGCTTACGGCCGGCGCCTTCCACCGCGGCGAAAATGCGCGGCAAACAATCGCGCTCGACCTCGATGGCGCGATGGTCGCGCTCATCCGCGCTAGGCGTCTGGGTGAGCATAGTGGACGCCGATCCTGCCGCCATACGAGCGGCGGCGGAGATTTTCATAGTTGTAAACGGGTTTCGCTTTTGCGGCATGGTACTCGAACCCGAAAAATGCGGGTCCAGTTCTTCCTCGGCCTCGCCGGTGTCAGAACGCTGCATCTCAAAGAGGTCTTCCGCGATCTTGGCCAAGGTCTGGCCGTAGATGCTGACGATACACGCGAGCTCCGTGATCGTGTCTCGCTGTGCGTGCCAGGCGATTTCCTCGAACTCGAGCCCCAGGCGGCGAGCGACCAGGCGTGCGACCGTCGAGCCGTACTCTCCCATCGCGGCATAGGTGCCCACCGCGCCGGAGAATTGCACGAGCAAGACGTGATCGCGAGTGTTCTGCAGGCGCCCGTAACAACGGCGCAGCGCCTTGACCCAGGTGGCCACCCGGTAGCCCAACGTAGTCGGCAAGGCATACTGTCCGTTGGTGCGCGCGACCATAACCGTATCCGCGTGCTCGTGCGCCAGGTCCACGAGTACGTCGATGAGGCGACGCAGGGTATGCATGATCAGATCCAGGCTCGCCTTGATCTGCAACGCGCGCCCGGTATCCAGGATGTCTTGGGTCGTCGCCCCGAAGTGAACCCAGCCGCGGGCGTCCTCGGGTAGCTCCGCGCGGAGCGCATCCAGGCCCAGGGTGAAGGGGTTGCCCATTGCCCCGCGGCTGATATCCTCCTCTACCTCAGAGCTCACCGACGCGTTGTCCACGATGGCAGCCGCTCCGGATTCCGGGATCATCCCCACCTGTCCCTGTGCCGCCGCCAGCGCCGCCTCCACGGCATACCACCCGGCGATAGTCTCCCTCACCGACCACACCTTCTCCATCTCAGGTGTGACGTAGCCGCGGCTGCTGATCGCATTGTCAAAAGAACTAAAGGGCATGGTGCAATTCCGAACTCTCTAAGGAAGTAGACAATAGTTCGTAATTCTAGACCCGCCGATGACAGCGACCACAATCAGCTAGACTCGCTAGCCCAAAACCGGGCTGGGGCCCTCCTTTGGGCATGCGAAAGCACCCGGTAGAAAACCATGGTGGTGGTTTTCTACCGGGTGCTTTGTTGGTTATTGAGTTGTTTTTGTTGTTTGGTGTCGGCGGTAACCTACTCTCCCACAACCTCCCGGTTGCAGTACCATCGGCGCGACGCAGGCTTAG
>NZ_JBPPVW010000034.1:0-4798 GCF_053546955.1 Corynebacterium sp. 32222D000AT
TCAAAATGGTAATAAGAAGGCCGCTGCTTAACCCCTAAGCAGCTTAACAACGTGTCCACGATTTGCGGGTAACCCCATGTCCGACAAGCTCAGTCACCGTCGCGGTGAGAGTATCCAAGTCATCCTCGATGAAGTTGACCGCCACTACTTCATTTTCGGTTTTCTCCTCAATTGGAATTTGGGTGACCTCATCAGGGGTCGCCACGGTGATCAGGGGATAACTTGGGTCCTCGGCTTCCGAGATTTTTCCATCGGAATACGCTTCGAGAAGTTCCTTACGCCTCGCTGGTGGCAACGTTGCTGACATGACAATAACGCTTGCGCCGTAGTACGACAGCCAGCTAAGGGTGGTTTTCAAATAATTGGTCGAATACAGGTCGAAAGAATGCACCTCATCGAAAATGACCACCTTCCCTGCCAGGGCAATGTGCCTGAGCATTGAATACCGCTGCTGCAGGGCCATCATCAGGACTTGGTCGATTGTCCCCACGACGATGTTCGACAACAGTCCACGGCGTCGTCCACTAAGCCATTGCAATGCAACTACCGCGCCACTACCGTCGGAAAGTTCTGGTTCAATATCCCGTAGCTTTAAATCTTGAAAAGGCTGCGACAAGGAATTTTTCGAGTGAGCCAAGTACATCGATCGCACCTGCTGGTCCGTCGTATTTTTCGCCCACCGCACTGTCCTGTCCAGCAGGCCGTTCGCGGTCGCCATAGTCGGCGCCGCAAAGTACAGCCCCTGGGCGCCAGCCTTCGCTGCCAGAACCCGCGCTGCTTGCAAGGCAGCTTCGGTCTTGCCTGCACCGGTTTCAGCTTCTAGCACCATCATCACCGGGCCAGTAGTCTTTTTCGCCGAATCTACCATGGCCTTCTGCACTGGTCGCGCCGAATACTCACTAGGCCAACCAAACGCTCGCCGAAAACTAACATCCACGTCCACTGACGCGTCACTTACCGGATGCCAAGGCGCTGTGAGCTGAACCGCGCGCGCGGCCTGATCGACACGTTCTGCCTGCGAATCTGAACCGCTCAGGCTAAAGGCATCTTCATTGGAAGCGACCCAATCCGACATCACCACCAAACCTGTCAGCAACTGCAGGTCACGGGCACGACGTATCCCTTTTTTCCGCAGTTTATTTAGCACCACATCCACGTCAGTAAGCTTCGCAGTCGCTTCCAACAGCTCGCCATGGACTTTCCGCCACGCTGGAGGGTACTGAGCGATAATGAGAGCTACTCGTTCTGAAATTTGCTCACTCGGAATACCGTGGTGAGCATCAGCGACAGCGGCTACCGAGTTTGCTGAACGCCGCGAAAAGCCGCGCGTTTCCTCCAGCCAGTCACGGATTATTACACCGGATGCCACACTATGCGGCAGCTTGTCCACATTGAGCTCATCAACGCCTTGATCGAGACTAAGCCCTGCATCCCGCACACGTGAAACCAAGTGCCGCACATCTTCCCTGAGCTCAATCTGACTCTGAAACTTTCGTACACCTTTTCCCACGTCGTGTGAGGCAGCAAGCCAGAGAATAAGTTTTTCTAGCTCCTTCACCGATAGGCCGAGGTTGCCCGCCAGAATCCCCTTTATAGAGTCAGACAACCACACATGAAAAACCATGGATGCCGCGCATGCCGAGTCCCGCAAATGTTCCGGCAAAGTCAGAAAGTTGACCCCATCACCAGACTTCGCCCATAAACTCCGCGCTTCAACACTTCGCTCCGCAACCCAGCCATCAGCCCGTTGAGCAAGGTTAATGACCGGCTGCGGCAAGCCCCAAGGACTACGTGTCGACGTCATGGAAAACTCCATTTTCTTTGTGGGCCGCCATTTGATTTAACGACCTATACACTTGAAGATACAAGAATGAAGTACAATTGGTAACCGCCAAATATAACAAGTTGCTGATTTGCTTGCTGTTCGGCCTTGTCCACTGGTGCTACCCTTATTCATCGGGCTCCAAGCAAGTAATTCCCCAGATTAGGGATGAGCCATTGTTCTGTTCTGCGGAGCCCACTTCCCCGCTCCGGCGGGGCACCCAGCGCTCAACCCCGTTTAAGAATGGCGATACATAGGAAAGACGAGCGGGACTAAAGACATCCTTACGCTTGAAAGCTCGGAACCGCGCTAGACCGCGATACCCCTTCCGCCCCGCCCCACATTGTCACGTCTGTTTGCACGGCACACCGCTTTACTGGCTTCTTCCTGCCTCACTGAAACGACTTATCCCTGCTTGCCCGAGAAACACATCACCGTCGACGAGGTCTCCCGCGATCTCAAAGGCTTATCCCTGCTTACGCGAGGAACGCGCGACAAACTCGGTCAGGTATTTGCGCTCTGACGGCTCATCCCCGCGTGCGCGGGGAACACACATCAAGTGCCTGAGCCAACACCGCGTGAGCCGGCTCATCCCTGCTCGCGAGGGAAACGCACGTGGGGGATGGCGGCCGCGCCACGCTCGACGGGCTCATCCCCGCTTGCGCGGGGAACACACTCTGCGGACTGACCGGTCGTTTTGGCAAAAGGGCTCATCCCCGCTTGAGCGGGGAACACCCGGAGCGGGTGCGAAATCTGACGGGCCTGGTGGGCTCATCCCCGCTTGCGCGGGAACACTGTGGGTGCCCAGCATTCACCCACCAAAGGGGGGGGCTCATCCCCGCTTGCGCGGGGAACACAGTTCCTCCTGCATGGGCTTCATGAATCGGTAGGGCTCATCCCCGCTTGCGCGGGGAACACCGAAAAGGCCTGTCGTAGTAGGGCGTCGGAACCGGCTCATCCCCACTTGCGCGGGGAACACGGGGAACCATGCGTGTAGTCCGCAGCACCGGCGGGCTCATCCCCGCTTGCGCGGGGAACACACTTCGCGAGCAGCGAAAACTCGAGCCAACTTTCTATATTACATACGACTTCACGCGCCTAAAACCTGAATACCCCGGCTCTGCTTTGGCATGCGCTACAGATCCCTACTTTGGCTACGAGCCGCACTTCCCTACTATGACTACACCGCGCACTCTTGCAATAGCTTTCCCATCACAAGCTATGGAACTAATTGAGGCAAATCTGAAAATTGTTCACATTACCTTTTAGCCGGACGTTTTCCGGAACGAATGTTCCCCCAGAGAACGTAGTCGAGCATAGAAGTGTCCATCAACCGCATAAGAGAGATACTCATACCCGACCACCTATTTCCCGTAGACCCACCGACCTTCTCGCTCCGCTCACCCCCAAAAATGTCACCCCTACATAAGCTTTAAATAAGAATTTACAACTTACCAAGCATTATTACTGCCACACGTGTAACATCCTTGCCGAGTCCCACCCCAGGTTTTGCCGGGCACGCCAGGATGAAACAAGCTTGCGTGCCCTTTACTTCTATTGCAAAGGATTTCCATGTCGAAAGCTCACGTCGCATTTGTCGGGCTTGGCTATATTGGCCTACCGACCGCCGTTGTTCTAGCTAATTCCGGTGTAGAAGTCACTGGTGTCGATGTCAACACACCCAACGTTGACCGCATCAACCGCGGCGAGGTAACCATCGTTGAGCCGGGGCTGGAAGAAGAGCTGCGCTCGGCACTGGAATCCGGCCGTTTCAAGGCCACCACGGAGCAGGTGCACGCGGATGCCTACATCATCGCCGTGCCCACGCCTTTTACTGAGTCTTACGACGTCGACATGAAGTTCATCTACTCGGCAGCCGAGGCCATCGCGCCGCAGCTGGAGGGCGACGAGCTGGTCATCCTGGAATCCACTTCCCCGCCGCTGACCACCAAGAAGATGGCCGACAAGATCCTCGAGCTCCGCCCCGACCTTGTCGCCGATGGCGCTGAGAATCCTGAGAACAAGCCGGTGGTCTACTTCGCCCACTGCCCGGAGCGCATCCTCCCGGGCAAGGCTATAGAAGAGCTGCGCACCAACGACCGCATCATTGGCGGCCAGACCCCGGAGGCAACGAAGCGCGCCACCGCCATCTATTCCTCCTTCTGCAAGGGCGAGCTCCTGCCGACCAACGACGTCACCGCGGAGATGGCCAAGCTGACCGAGAACTCCTTCCGCGACGTCAATATCGCCTTCGCCAACGAGCTTTCCCTCATTGCTGACAAGCTCGGCATCGACGTCTGGGAGCTCATCGAACTGGCGAACCACCACCCGCGCGTCAACATCCTGCAGCCCGGCCCCGGCGTGGGCGGCCACTGCATCGCCGTGGATCCGTGGTTCATCGTGTCGGCGGATCCGGAAAACTCGAAGCTCATCCACACCGCGCGCAACGTCAACGACGGCAAGCCGGCCTGGGTCATTAGCAAGGTCAAGGAGGCCATCGACCGCACCGGCGCGTCCAAGGTCGCCGTCCTCGGCCTCGCCTTCAAGGCGGACATCGACGACCTGCGCGAGTCGCCGGCGCTCAACATCGCGGTCGACCTGGCCGAAGAGCTGGAAGACACCACCTTCCTAGTCGCTGAGCCGAACGTCGACGAGCTGCCCAAGCGCCTCAAGGGCTTCGACAACGCGCAGCTTAGCGAGTACACCCGGGCAATCGACGATGCCGATGTCATCCTGCTGCTGGTCGACCACAAGGAGTTCAAGAACCTAGACACACAGCTGTTGGGCAGCAAGGAAGTCGTCGATACTAAGGGGATCTGGAAATAGGACCTAGACAGCCTAATCCCACGCGAGTTTTACGAGCAGTTTACCTATACGACATAATAGTTTTGGCGTCTTATGAGGTTACCCTCGTTTAGTGGACACCCTATTGGTGCGGATCTTGTGTCCGTAGGAGAGGATGTTCATTGTGAGTCA
>NZ_JBPPVW010000035.1:0-2541 GCF_053546955.1 Corynebacterium sp. 32222D000AT
TTGTTGTTGTCCCCGAGTAGCAACGGGCTCGTGGAATCTGTTGTGAATCTGCCGGGACCACCCGGTAAGCCTAAATACGTGCAATAACCGATAGTGTATTTAAGTACCGTGAGGGAATGGTGAAAAGTACCCCGGGAGGGGAGTGAAATAGTTCCTGAAACCATGTGCTTACAATCCGTCAGAGCACCTGTTGTGTGTGTGATGGCGTGCCTTTTGAAGAATGAGCCTGCGAGTCAGCGGCATGTCGCGAGGTTAACCCGTGTGGGGTAGCCGTAGGGAAACCGAATCCTAATGGGGTGTTGAGTGGCATGTCCTGGACCCGAAGCGGGGTGATCTACCCATGGCCAGTGTGAAGCAGCTGTAAGAGGTTGTGGAGGCGCGAACCCACGTAGGTTGAAAACTGCGGGGATGAGTTGTGGGTAGGGGTGAAAGGCCAATCAAACTCCGTGATAGCTGGTTCTCCCCGAAATGCATTTAGGTGCAGCGTTACGTAATGAGCCTAGTGGAGGTAGAGCTACTGGTTGGTTGAGCGGGACTACAATCTTAGCAACATCAGCCAAACTCCGAATGCCGCTAGTGTGTGCGTGGCAGTGAGACTGTGGGGGATAAGCTTCATAGTCGAGAGGGAAACAGCCCAGATCGCCGGTTAAGGCCCCTAAGGGTATGCTAAGTGGAAAAGGATGTGGGATCGCGAAGACAGCCAGGAGGTTGGCTTAGAAGCAGCCATCCTTGAAAGAGTGCGTAATAGCTCACTGGTCGAGTGGTTCTGCGCCGACAATGTAGTGGGGCTCAAGCATACCGCCGAAGCCGCGGCAACAATTTTTTGTTGGGTAGGGGAGCGTCGTGCACGTTGTGAAGCAGTATCGTAAGGCGCTGTGGAGTGTGTGCGAGTGAGAATGCAGGCATGAGTAACGAATTGGTAGGTGAGAATCCTACCCGCCGGATGACTAAGGGTTCCTGGGTCAAGTTCGTCTTCCCAGGGTGAGTCGGGACCTAAGGCGAGGCCGACAGGCGTAGTCGATGGATAACCAGTTGATATTCTGGTACCCGTATATCCGCGCCCAATGGTAAAGCAGTGATACTAACCACCCATGCCACTATGTACTTGCCCTTTCGGGGGTTGGTCGTGGTTGGTGTGCGTGGGGCCTGAACTGTGGTCCAAGCGATGGGGTGACACAGGTTGGTAGCCATGCCACTGAGTGGATTGTTGGTGTAAGCGTGCAGACTGTGGTGTAGGTTAAATCCGCACCACATAAGGTCGAGGCGTGATGCGTAGCCCGTAGGGGTGAAGTTGGTGATCCTGTACTGTCGAGAAAAGCCTCTAGTGAGTGGGTGTACGGCCCGTACCCTAAACCGACACAGGTGGTCAGGTTGAGTATACTAAGGCGTTCGGGTGAACTGTGGTTAAGGAATTCGGCAAAATGCCCCCGTAACTTCGGGAGAAGGGGGGCCACTGCTGGTGCCGCATCCAAGCGGTGTGTGTGCTGGTGGTGGTCGCAGAGAATAGAGGGGTCCGACTGTTTATCAAAAACACAGGTCCATGCGAAGACGTGAAGTTGATGTATATGGACTGACGCCTGCCCGGTGCTGGAAGGTTAAGAGGACCTGTTAGGAACTTTGGTTCCGAAGCGGAGAATTTAAGCCCCAGTAAACGGCGGTGGTAACTATAACCATCCTAAGGTAGCGAAATTCCTTGTCGGGTAAGTTCCGACCTGCACGAATGGCGTAACGAGACCTCTGCTGTCTCAACCACAGGCCCGGTGAAATTGCATTACGAGTAAAGATGCTCGTTACGCGCGGCAGGACGAAAAGACCCCGGGACCTTCACTATAGCTTGGTATTGGTATTTACTATCGTTTGTGTAGGATAGGTGGGAGACGTTGAGACTATCACGCTAGTGGTGGTGGAGTCGTTGGTGAAATACCACTCTGATGGTAGTGGATGCCTGAACCTTGGCCCATGATCTGGGTTGGGGACAGTGCCTGGTGGGTAGTTTAACTGGGGCGGTTGCCTCCCAAAATGTAACGGAGGCGCCCAAAGGTTCCCTCAGCCTGGTTGGCAATCAGGTGGTGAGTGTAAGTGCACAAGGGAGCTTGACTGTGAGAGTGACGGCTCGAGCAGGGACGAAAGTCGGGACTAGTGATCCGGCACCTACTTGTGGATGTGGTGTCGCTCAACGGATAAAAGGTACCCCGGGGATAACAGGCTGATCTTCCCCAAGAGTCCATATCGACGGGATGGTTTGGCACCTCGATGTCGGCTCGTCGCATCCTGGGGCTGGAGTAGGTCCCAAGGGTTGGGCTGTTCGCCCATTAAAGCGGCACGCGAGCTGGGTTCAGAACGTCGTGAGACAGTTCGGTCTCTATCCGCCGCGCGCGTTGAAACTTGAAGAAGGCTGTCCCTAGTACGAGAGGACCGGGACGGACGTACCTCTAGTGTGCCAGTTGTCACGCCAGTGGCAGGGCTGGTTGGCTACGTACGGGAGGGATAACCGCTGAAAGCATCTAAGCGGGAAGCCTGTTTTAAGATGAGGTTTCATTA
>NZ_JBPPVW010000037.1:0-1290 GCF_053546955.1 Corynebacterium sp. 32222D000AT
GTGCGGATCTTGTGTCCGTAGGAGAGGATGTTCATTGTGAGTCAACAGCGCAAGAAATACACGCCGGAGTACCGGTGTGAAGCCGCGAACCTGGTAATCGAGTCGCAGCGCCCGATCGCTCATGTGGCTAAGGAGATCGGTGTTTCCGCCGGGCTTTTAGGCCGGTGGGTAAAAAATGAGCGTGAACGCCGAGGAGCATCAGATGGGATGAGTGAGTCTGATCTTCGTGCTGAGAATGCTCGTCTGCGCCGTGAGCTGGCTGAAGCCAAGATGGATAACGAGTTTTTGTCAAAAGCGACAGCCTTCTTCGCCGCAAAGCAACGCGAGCAGAAAAGTTCGAATTAATGCAGCGAGAGAAGGCGAACTACAGCATCAAGCGCATGGCACGGCTATTAAAAGTGTCTCGATCTGGATATTACAAATGGGCCCATGCGCAGCAGAAACGGCTATCTGGCGAAGATGATCGTGTTGCATTTTACGATGATGTTGACCGTAAGATTCATCAGATTTGGAAAGACTCCGATGAAGTTTATGGTGCTCCGCGGATCACCGCAGAACTTACCGAGCGCTACCACATTGTGCTTAACCGTAAGACTGTGGCTAAGCGGATGCGCATGATGGGCATTGCAGGGATTTCACCGCGGGCCTTTGTTCCAGTGACAACGGTCCAAACCAAGCGTAAGTCGAGTCTTCCTGACTTGGTCAAGCGCATGTTTGATACTGGTGAGCTCAACCGAGTATGGATGTCAGATATTACCTACCTGCGCACCGGCCAGGGCTGGTTGTATTTGTGCGCGGTCCGCGATGGTCATTCCCGCAGAGTACTGGGCTGGGCTATGGATAGCGTTCAAGACACAAGTTTGGTCGAACGGGCCCTGCAGATGGCGCATACACTACGCGGTGACGTTCCTGATGGGCTGGTGTTTCACGCTGACCGCGGAACGCAATTTACCAGTGAGAAGCTCTGGGAAGTGTGCCGCAACCTGGGCATTGCCCAGTCTGTGGGGCGTACGGGCGTGTGCTTCGATAACGCGATGGCCGAGTCGTTCTGGTCGACGCTAAAGACTGAATTCTATGACCGGCAGCGATGGCTTACCCGTGATGCTGCACGCAAGGCCGTTGCCTACTGGATTGAAGTCGTCTACAACCGTCGACGCCGACACTCCGCACTCGGTATGGCAAGCCCCGTCGACTTTGAGAACCGCATTGGTCTAACCACCAGCAGAAAAGAAATAGCTGCCTAACCACTAGGTAGCTCCACTACGTGTCCACGATTTGCGGGCAACCCCA
>NZ_JBPPVW010000038.1:0-1161 GCF_053546955.1 Corynebacterium sp. 32222D000AT
AACCACCAGCAGAAAAGAAATAGCTGCCTAACCACTAGGTAGCTCCACTACGTGTCCACGATTTGCGGGCAACCCCACGGTTGAACGCGCCTGAATACGGGCGTGACCATCTTCCGCAACGGACTCTCCGCCCCCGATGGAGGTATAGGCGATAGACCCGTCAGGGAATTTTAACACTTGCACTTCGCTATCTTCTGGAGACTCAGATACCTGAATAGGTTCCACGTCAGGATTGTCTGCATCAGGTAGTTTTCCTTGACGGACTTTTTCGACTATCGCTTCTTGGTCTTCGTTACTGATTCCACGCGAAGTCATTTCATCGCGCATGTCTTGAATGTCTTGCTCTGACGGAAGAAGAGACTCATCGACTTGGGTGGAAAAGTTGTGATCAAGCTCTGATGGTGTGGAATTCTCGGCTGTAGCAATTGGCGTAACCGAAATTACTGAAGCGAAGACAGAAAAAGCTACCACTTTTCCGATCTTATTTTTCCAGATTGTCATAGCGTGTCCTTGTTGAGAGGGAGATGGCTGAAATGAAAAGAAGTAGCGGGACGCAAATGAGCAAACCACTATTTCTGTATTTTTATTCTAACATAAAATTTTTCCACCTTACCTGTGCTGGTGAACGAAACGTTTAGGGGTAAGCGGGGGAGGTTCAGTAATGTATCGATTGTTAGCGCATGGTGTTGGTGGCGCGGAATGCTTGACCTTGACGCAAAATCTTGCGGCCAATTTCGCCACGCTTGAAACCGA
Organism: Corynebacterium sp. 32222D000AT; assembly: GCF_053546955.1. Taxonomy (NCBI): domain Bacteria; kingdom Bacillati; phylum Actinomycetota; class Actinomycetes; order Mycobacteriales; family Corynebacteriaceae; genus Corynebacterium; species Corynebacterium sp. 32222D000AT. The sequence goes on from NZ_JBPPVW010000038.1 coordinate 754, forward strand.
AGAGGGCGTGGAGCATGTTCACCGTGGCGGTCGCATCTGCTACTGCTGCGTGCGCGTCCGGATTATCCAGTCCCAGGCGGTCAAGAAGTGCGGGCAGGTTGTAGGGGCCACGGTCGAGTATTTGCTTGGCAAGGTCCATGGTGTCAATAAACGGGAAGAACTCGTCCTCGTCATCGTCGACGCCGGTCATGCGGTCTATCTCGGCGATGATCATTTTTGAGTCAAACGGTGCGTTGTGGGCCAGTAGCTGCATACCGTCGATGAAGCTGGTGAAGTCCCCATACACATCACTAAAGGTTGGGGCAGTAGCGACCATGTCGTTGGTGATGCCGTGAACTGCTCCCCATTAGTTGGACTGAGAAATCAGTTACCGATTAGTGGGGAGTAGTTTTCATTGAGAGCTCGAAG
>NZ_JBPPVW010000039.1:0-1144 GCF_053546955.1 Corynebacterium sp. 32222D000AT
TGAGGTTACCCTCGAGTAGTGGACACCCTATTAGTACGGATCTTGTGTCCGTAGGAGAGGATGTTCATTGTGAATTCGTCAAGGAAGAAGTACACCCCGGAGTACCGGCAGGAGGCCGCCAGACTGGTCATCGAGTCTGGGCGCCCAATCGCTCATGTGGCTAAGGAAATTAGCGTATCAGCGACAATTTTAGGCAGGTGGGTCAAACTCGAGCGGGAACGCCAAGGCTCGGTAGACGGCCGCAGTGATGCTGATATACGAGCCGAAAATGCTCGCCTGCGTCGTGAGTTAGCTGAGGCCAAGATGGATAATGAGTTCTTGTCAAAAGCCACCGCCTTCTTCGCTGCGAAGCAACGCGATCGGAAAAATTTGAGCTAATACAGCAGGAGAAGGCGAACTACAGTATAAAAAGAATGAGCAGGTTATTAGAGGTTTCCCGTTCTGGCTACTATAAATGGCAAAAGGCTCAAGCAGTACGGCTTCGTGGTGAAAATCAGCGTCAGAGATTCCTCGACCAGTTAGACAGGCAAATTCATGACATCTGGGAAGATTCTGACGAAGTCTACGGTGCCCCACGGATTACTGCAGAACTCGCCGAGGTTGGGGTCTATGTGAATCGTAAAACCGTGGCCAAACGCATGCGGATGATGGGTATTGAGGGCATCTCACCTAGGGCGTTTGTTCCCGTAACGACGATTCAATCCAAGCGGAAGTCCACGCTTCCAGACCTGGTGAAACGCCTATTTGATCAAGGGCAGCTTAATCGAGTGTGGATGTCAGATATTACCTATCTACGCACGAATGAGGGCTGGCTGTACCTATGCGTTATCCGCGATGGACACTCCCGCCGAGTCCTAGGCTGGTCCATGGATAGTGTGCAGGATTCTTACCTGGTTGAACGTGCACTGCGCATGGCTTACACTCTGCGTGGTGAAATACCCAACGGCGTGGTCTTCCACGCCGATCGTGGTAGCCAGTTCACCAGCGAACAACTGTGGCAGGTCTGTCAAGAACTAGGGATTGCACAATCGGTCGGCCGTACCGGTGTCTGCTTTGACAATGCGATGGCCGAGTCGTTCTGGTCGACATTGAAGACCGAATTTTACGATCGGAAGAAATGGCGAACCCGTGACGACGCTCGGAA
>NZ_JBPPVW010000040.1:0-1141 GCF_053546955.1 Corynebacterium sp. 32222D000AT
ACAGCGATGGATCTTGCGCGCGAGTTTGGCCTGTCATCAGAGCAGCTGGTCAGCGGGTGGTCGCGGAAATGGCGTAAAGGTGGCGATGAGGCACTAACGCCGAAGCCGAAGGGCAGGCCCAAAGGCTCGGTCACATCGAAGCCGCTCTCGGAACAAGCGAAGCTGCGTCGCCAGATCGCACGGTTGGAAGCGGAAAACGCATATCTAAAAAAATTGCGGGACTTGAGGAATCAGGGACACGCCTGAAGGTCCAGGCTATTGTCATCCTCAAGTCACGGCATCGTCTGCAATACCTTTTGGATGCGGCAGGCATGCCGAGATCAACGTTCTTCTACCACCAGAAACGACTCAGCGAGCCGGATAAGCGCGCTGCGCTCAAAGACGCGATCCGAGAAAGCTTCGAGCGTAACAAGCATCGCTACGGCTACCGACGAGTACTACTTGACCTGCGCAACCAGGGGTGGGTGGTCAACCACAAGCTCGTCTACAAGCTCATGTGCGAGATGGGACTTCGAGCCAAGGTCCGCCAGCGCAGGCCGTATGTTTCCTATAACGGGACGATCAGCCACATTGCCGACAACACACTTGACCGCAAGTTCACCCCAGATAAGCCAAATACCGTCTTTGTCAGCGACGTCACCGAGTTCAGGGTCGCAGGCCGCAAGGTCTACCTGTCACCGGTGATGGATCTGTTCGACCGTTCAATCGTTGCCCACACCGTGGCTACATCGCCGTCGACAGCATTTACCGCCAATTCTTTAACTAAGACGATTGAAACGTGTGCGCCTGAGCCTGGGTGGATGATGCATACCGATCAAGGTTTCCAGTACCAGCATTCGTCCTGGCGCAACCTGATTCATGACAACGGTGGCGTTCAGTCGATGTCGCGTAAAGCCAACTGTTACGACAACGCGGTCATGGAGAATTTCTTCGGGCACTTGAAAACCGAGATGTACCACGGAGAAGTCTTCGACACCATCGCAGAGTTCAACCAGGCGATCGACGAGTACATCCAGTGGTACAACACCGAACGCATCCAACACCGACTCAAGGGTCTGACCCCGATGCAATATCGAAATCAGACCCTTGAAGCCCTAACCGCCTAGAATTAAAACCAGTCCAACTTTCGGGGGCCAGTTCA
>NZ_JBPPVW010000041.1:0-1022 GCF_053546955.1 Corynebacterium sp. 32222D000AT
TATTTAGGCTTACCGGGTGGTCCCGGCAGATTCACAACAGATTCCACGAGCCCGTTGCTACTCGGGGACAACAACAATCATGACACATGCACCTTCACCTACAGGACTCTCACCTACTCCGGTTGACCATTCCAAGCCAATTCAGCTAACACACTTGTCACAACGAAGCACTGGTAGACACTTCACGTTGAAACCCCACAACACCGCATGCGCAACCCCTACCAAGTATCACACACACACGGTTTAGCCTCATCCACGTTCGCTCGCCGCTACTAGCAGAATCATTCGTTATTTTCTTCTCCTACGGGTACTGAGATGTTTCACTTCCCCGCGTAACCCCCACACCCACTATGAATTCATGGGCAGGTACCACCCCACAACGAGTGGCAGGTTTCCCCATTCGGACATCCTCGGATCAACGCTTACTTGACAACTCCCCGAGGCTTAACGCAGCCTGACACGTCCTTCATCGGCACACAATACCAAGGCATCCACCATGCGCCCTTCACACAACGAACACACACCACCACAAACACAACCCACAACAGACCGTATTCATGGCAGGTGAACACACAAAATTAAGAAAAACAAGAAATCACATCACACCACACACAAACAACCACAAAGGATTGCCCGCGCGTGGTACATGCTCGCGTCCACTATACAGTTCTCACACAACACCCAACACACACCACAACCAACCACACAGTAGCCGACCGTAAATTGCGTGTTGGCACCAGGACAACACTAATGCCCCAGACACCCAACAATGCACCAACATACCAACACCATCCCCACAAAAGGAAACGACAAGCATTCGCGTTAAAACAATGGTTGCACCCAGCCATCCAGACCAGGGGCATGCGTCCACCCGATTACAAAAACAGTGGCAGTGCCCTACACAGACACATCAACCACCACCACCCACAACCGTGGGCCAATAAGAACTCCTTAGAAAGGAGGTGATCCAGCCGCACCTTCCGGTACGGCTACCTTGTTACGACTTCGTCCCAATCGCCGAT
>NZ_JBPPVW010000042.1:0-875 GCF_053546955.1 Corynebacterium sp. 32222D000AT
GACTCACAATGAACATCCTCTCCTACGGACACAAGATCCGCACCAATAGGGTGTCCACTAAACGAGGGTAACCTCAACCGTCGGTAGTGAAGGATGCCACAGGTACTGGTACAACAGTGGCTGGGAACGCTGGGACCACTGTCTTATTCAATATAGTGGCATCGCGTTTAAATACTCTTTCCGAGCCGATGTGTCACTCCCACACAACTCTAATGGACGAGGAATTATTCGCCGAGTATGGGAACCTACGGTATGGAAAGCCTTTGGGCACACCGTCCAGAACGCTAACGTATCAATCATCCAAGGTTGGGAAGATAAAAAGACGGGAACTCCGGCAAAGGCTCAGATGCGTGCCACCCTTCAGGTAGCTAAAGTCTTTTCCACGAAAACAATTGCTTTGACCCTTAAAATCACGGGTAGGAAAGTGTCTATTATCCCTACTATGTAGACCATTACTACCTACAGAAAAGGCAGGGCTTGATGATTACGTTTTATGATTTTGCAACAACCACAGTCATGTTAGCGATCTTCCTTCTTTGGATGATAAGCATCATTGTACTGTTCAAAAAGAAAATGAGCGCTCTTTCTGCACTTATATGGCTTGCCGTCATAATCATTCTTCCAATCCTCGGGCCTGTCGCTTTTCTTCTGTACGCCATTCAGCAGAAAAGACACGAAGGGGAATCCCTGATTGGACATGAAAGGGACACCGTGGAGGAAAGTTTTCTTTTAGGTGATCGTTAAAACGTACGTGGGTGTGGCGGCAAAGGGAGAATAATTAGTTCCTATCATCAACAGCACGTTTTTTAGGGTAACAAAAAAAATTTTTTTGTATTTGTCCATGTTTTTGGGTTCCTGAATAGGACAGGCTGTTA
>NZ_JBPPVW010000043.1:0-802 GCF_053546955.1 Corynebacterium sp. 32222D000AT
GCTCGCGGGTGTCCCAGGTGCGCACGCCGCGGGCCTCGGCGGCGGCGACCAACGGATCGTTGCCGCCCATCAGGCCGGTGCCGCGCACCCAGCCGATCTGGGCGTGCACCAGGCCCACGCGGTTGGCCCAGGCCGGTTCGCGGCGCCAACGGTTTTCGACGGCATCGAGGGCCGCTTTGGCCTCGCCGTAGGCGCCGTCGCCGCCGAAGCGCCCGCGGTTGGGGCTGCCCGGCAGGACGACGTGGACGTGGTCCGCGATGTCGGCGGTGGCGGCGATGAGCCGCTCCACCGACCACAGCAGCAGGCGCATCTGGCGCTCGCTGCCCGCGCCCGCCTCGGCCAGGGTGCCGGCCACGCGCGGCGCGGCGAACGGGAAGAGCAGGGTCGGCGTCAGCGCCGGCTTCACCAGGCGCACCTCGGCGCCGACGGTGCGGGTACGCTCGCTGCCCACCCAGTCGGCCAGGGCGTCGACATCGGCAAACGATGCCACGTTACACGGCACGACCCACAGCGCCGCCTGGCCGCGGGCGTGGTCGCGGTAGAGGCGGGTGAAAAAGTCCAGGCGCGCCTGGTCCAGCCGGGAGCTGGTCGCCACGACGGTCGCCCCGCCCCGCAGCAGCTCGGCGGTGATGGCTGCGGCAATGGAGCCCGGCGCGGCGCCGGTTATCAGCGCGCAGTCGGCCGCGTAGTCGAGGCCGGCCGGGTCCTTCCGGGCCGCGGCGGCGAGCTCCGGGTGGCCGGCGTACTCGGCGATACGGGCGACCTCCTCGCCGGTCGCCGTCACATCGCCGCGGCCCTGGGC
>NZ_JBPPVW010000044.1:0-563 GCF_053546955.1 Corynebacterium sp. 32222D000AT
ATCGGCGATTGGGACGAAGTCGTAACAAGGTAGCCGTACCGGAAGGTGCGGCTGGATCACCTCCTTTCTAAGGAGTTTTTAGTTTTGCCCACGGTTGTGGGTGTTGGTGGTTTATGTGTCTGTGTATGGCACTGCCACTGTGTTGTAATCGGGTGGACGCACGCCCCCAGTCTGGATGGCTGGGTGCAATCATTGTTTTTTAAACACAAATGCTTACATTCCTTGTTGGTTTGTTGTGTGAGTATGTTGGTGCATTGTTGGGTGTCTGGGGCATTAGTGTTGTCCTGGTGCTAACACACAACTTGCAGTTGGCCACGGTGTGGTTAGTTGTGGTGTGTGTTGGGTGTTGTGTGAGAACTGTATAGTGGACGCGAGCATTTACCACGCGTGGACAGCTTTTGTTGTTTGTGTGTGGTGTGATGTGATTTCTTGTTTTTCTTAATTTTTGTGTGTTCACCCGCCATACAGTGATTGTTTTGGTTGTTGTGTGGTGGTGTGTGTTCGTTGTGTGAAGGGCGCATGGTGGATGCCTTGGTATTGTGTGCCGATGAAGGACGTGTCAG